>NZ_JAXBLY010000006.1:0-223667 GCF_033963925.1 Rossellomorea sp. YZS02
TGGGCTATAGCCAAGCGGTAAGGCATCGCACTTTGACTGCGACATGCGTTGGTTCGAATCCAGCTAGCCCAGTAGTGCGGAAGTAGTTCAGTGGTAGAACACCACCTTGCCAAGGTGGGGGTCGCGGGTTCGAATCCCGTCTTCCGCTCCAATAATAAGGCGGCATAGCCAAGTGGTAAGGCATGGGTCTGCAAAACCCTGATCACCGGTTCAAATCCGGTTGCCGCCTCCAAATGTAATGCCGGTGTGGCGGAATTGGCAGACGCGCACGACTCAAAATCGTGTTCCTCTGGAGTGCCGGTTCGATCCCGGCCACCGGTACCACATCGCGGGTGTAGTTTAGTGGTAAAACCTCAGCCTTCCAAGCTGATGATGAGGGTTCGATTCCCTTCACCCGCTCCAACTTACATACGACAGACTTTCTCTTTATGAGGAAGTCTTTTTTATTGTTTTTTATAAGGCTGTTTTCGCAAAGATTGTTGCTATTAATATACAAACTAAAATTCTCGAATGCTCTGTCATTTAGGGAGTGGTGCAGGAGGTGTTGGGAACAATCCCGCTTTCCACGGACGTTCGGCAGAGCCTCCTCAGCCAAAACCGCAATGCACACTGCCTAAACCAATCGAAACCACCAAAAACCCCAACTACATTATTTACCCTCACCACCACCAAACCAAAACCTATCTAGTCAAAATAGTGCACCTTCTTCGTCAATTGAGTTCCCCTTTTTAAGAAAGCGCTGCCATTATAATGAAAGAAAGCGATTACATGATTAAGGGTGGTGATACGGGTGGAACCGAAAATTCAGACTGGACCAGTAAGCCCAGATGTACAAATGAAGGCAGTGACAAAGAAGAAGTTTAAGTATAAAAGCTTACTGACGTACGCTGCCTTTGTAGGACCGGCACTTTTATTTTTCTTAGTGATTCAGATTCTTCCATTCTTGATGGGGGTGTATTATTCGTTTACCTCATGGAATGGTGTAAGCTCGGTAGTCGAGTGGGTTGGATTCGATAACTACAAAAAAATCTTCACGGATGATAAGACGTTTTTTAATTCGTTCATGTTTACGACGAAGTTCATGTTTGCAGCAGTGATCATCAGTAACTTGATAGGATTCGGATTTGCTTTGCTGCTCAATGCTGCCTTGAAGACGAGAAATATTCTCAGAACTGTGTTTTTTATTCCGAACGTCATTGGTGGATTGTTACTCGGGTTCATCTGGCAGTTCATCTTTGTTAAAGGATTTGCATCACTCGGGAATATGACGGATATTGGATTCTTTAAAATGCCGTGGTTGGGTGATGAGAAGACGGCGTTCTGGGGAATTGTCATCGTATTTGCCTGGCAGATCTCAGGGTACATGATGGTCATCTACGTGGCAGCGTTACAAGGGGTCGACAATTCACTCCTTGAAGCAGCGAAGATGGATGGGGCATCGAACTGGACGCTTCTTACAAAGATCATCATTCCATTGATCTTACCGGCTTTCACGATTTGTTTCTTCCTTACGATCTCAATGGCCTTTAAGATATTCGATCTGAACATCTCGCTGACAGGCGGTGGGCCGTTCAACTCCACGCAATCTGTTGCGATCAATATTTATCAGGAAGCATTCCAGAATAATCGTTATGGTCTCGGGACTGCGAAATCGATTCTGTTCTTTGTGGTAGTGGCCGTGTTTACGACGGTTCAGGTGATGGTGACGAAGAAGAAGGAGGTTGAGGCATAATGATCAATCGCTATACGAAGAGAACGTTTGTATTAGAAATCATCGGAATTGTGATCGGGCTCATTTTCCTTATCCCTTTTTACTTCGTATTGATCAACTCGGTAAAACCGTTCGCAGCGATTCTAATCGATGCGGCAGCGTGGCCAAAGGAATTTGTGTTCTCTAACTATGCAAAAGTGTGGGAAGTCATCAATTTCCCCCGGGCTTTCTGGAACTCCCTTGTCATCACGGTTTTCAGCAACCTCGGATTGGTAATCATCAGTTCAATGGCAGCATGGAAAATGGTGCGTACGCCAGGGAAATTCAGCAAGATCTTATTCGTAGTCTTTGTGTCAGCCATGGTCATCCCGTTCCAGACGGTGATGATTCCCTTGATGAAGGTTGGGGGAACGTTAGGCCTTACGAACAGCATTCCAGGTTTGATCATCATGTACTTCGGATTTGGTGTACCGCTTTCCTTGTTCTTGTATCACGGGTTTGTGAAAACCGTACCGATTGAAATCGAGGAATCAGCGATGATCGATGGCTGCAGCCAGTTTGGCGTGTTCTGGAGAATCGTCTTCCCACTACTGAAGCCTATCACAGTTACGGTGATCATCCTGAACACATTATGGATTTGGAATGATTATCTGCTCCCCCTACTGGTGTTACAGGATGCGGAGCTGCGTACAATCCCACTGGCAGCAAGCTCGTTCTTCGCCCAGTATACGAAGCAATGGGATATGGGTCTTGCGGCACTCGTTCTCGGGATCACACCGATCATCATCTTCTTCCTATTTTTACAGAAGCATATTATCAAAGGAATTGCGTCTGGTTCGATCAAGTAGATATAAAGTTTCTGTCGAGATGGTCTATCATTGATACAGAAATTTATATAAAATAATTTATATCAGGGAGGTCAATCCATTTATGAAGCGTATTTTATTACTATGTATGTCTTTGGTTTTAGTATTTGGAATTATTGCAGGTTGTTCTTCTAAAGACAAAACAAGCAGTTCTGGCGGGGATTCAGGTTCAGGTGATGATGTCGTGACATTGAACTTCTTCCAGTTCAAGGTTGAAATTGCCGATCAGCTTCAAGAAATGATCAAGGAATTCGAAGCAGAGCATCCGAACATTAAGGTGAAGCTTGAAACCGTGGGTGGAGGAGCCGATTACGGTGCAGCACTTAAAGCGAAATTTGCTTCTGGTGAAGAACCGGATATTTTCAACAATGGTGGATTCAAAGAGTTAGAGCTTTGGAAAGAAAAGCTTGCCGATCTTTCTGGTGAGCCATGGGTAGAGCACGTCCTTCCAATCGGGAAAGTGCCGATGACGGATGAAGACGGTAAGCTTTACGGCATGCCGGTTAACTTAGAAGGATATGGATTTGTATATAACAAAGACTTATTTGAAAAAGCAGGGATCACTGAGCCTCCTGCGACGATTGATGAATTGAAAGATGCAGCGAAAAAGCTTGAAGCGAAGAAAATCACTCCATTCTCAGCTGGTTACGGCGAGTGGTGGGTTATTGGTCAGCATTTACTGAACATTCCATTTGCACAGCAGGATGATCCGGATAAGTTCATCGCAGGACTTTATGATGGATCTGAGAAGATTGTAGGGAACGAAAAGTTCAAGCAGTTCAAAGAGGTTCTGGACACAGAGCTTAAATATGCAAATGATAATCCATTAACTACGGATTACAATACACAAGTAACGCTGTTTGCTTCTGGTGAAACTGCTATGCTTCAACAAGGAAACTGGACGGAGAACATGATCACGGAAATCAATCCTGATATCAACATGGGCTTCCTTCCGATTCCGATCAGCAATGACGACAGTGCTGATCGCCTGCCTGTAGGTGTACCGAATAACTGGGTGTTGAACAAGAATTCAGAGCATCTTGAAGAAGCGAAAACATTCTTGGAGTGGATGGTCTCTTCTGAAACAGGAAAGCGTTATATCACGGAAGAATTTGCGTTCATCCCTGCATTTGATAATATCGAGCCAAATGGTCTTGGTGACTTGGGTCAATCCATCCTTGACTACTCTAAGGACGAGAAAACGATTCCTTGGACTTGGTTCAAATGGCCGGATGGTGCGAATAAAGAATTCGCAGCAACGATCCAGGAATATGCAGCGGGTAAAATTGATTATGATACTGTACTTGAGCGATTCCAACAAACGTGGGATAACCTGAAGTAAACAGAATAGTAGAAAGCATGTCTATTGAAGGCATGCTTTCTATTTTATAAGTTTAGTAGGAATATTTCGAAAAAACACTTTCAAGAGCAGGGAAAAACACTTTATACTAGGGTATAAGTGAGACCTGGGAGGTCCGTCCCTCATGTTAAAGACAAGCATTCGGAATAAGCTGATCGCACTGTTGATGATTACGACGATTGTGCCGTTCGGCAGTTCGATCATTATTACATATTTGTATACGAAGGATTCGATAGAGGAGCAGGTGGTGAAGGAGAGCAGTAATCTGCTCTACCAGGGGAAGGTGAATTTGGAGAGCTATATCAATGAGCTCAACGGATTGACTCTCTCACTCTATAATAATCCAGATTTTATTAATTTCATGAGATCGCCAAGTAAGGAGAATAATTACTTGACGATCGGCATCGTGAAGAATATTGTGCAAACGATTCTCTATACAGGGGATACAATCAACGGTGTACGTATATCCTTTGCTGACGGTGACCGGGTCATCTCTGCAACGAAGCGTTCCACAGTTGTATTCTCTAATAGAATAAAGGATTCACAGTGGGAATACTTCCGGAAGGCTGAGCGAAGCCCATATAACATGTACATTGAACCAACCTATAGTCAGGAAGAGGAGAATATTAATCGGTCGAAGGAAATCATCACGATTCACCGGGCATTCCGAAACGTTCCGGGCGATGAAGTGCTTGCGTATATTTCCCTGGATATTTCACCGGATAAAATCATTGATTTGAGCAGGAATCTATATAATTCTGACTCAGAGGAATTCTACCTCCTGTCTTCAGAAGGGGAAATGATTTACAGCTCAGACCAAGATGTATCGGATGATGGAAACAACCAGAAGTGGATTAAAAGGGTAATGGAGTCAAAAGATGTTTCAGGGACGCTTGAATGGAAGGAAGATGCGTTCAATGGGGTGATGATGTTCGATCAGCTCCCTGCTTCAGCCGGCGGGTGGTTCCTCGTGAAAAGGGTATCTTATGCAAATCTTTACGAAAGTGCCTTTAGTGTGGCGAAGATCAATATTTTGTTTGGGGTCCTTGGACTGACCCTTGTGGTCCTGGCGACATTATTTGTTTCATTTAAAATTACTTCTCCGATCAGGATTCTGCTTTCAAATATCCAAGAAGTTGAGAAGGGGAATATGAAGGTCCAATCCAAAGCATTCGGTTCCGATGAAATTGGGATCCTAGGATTCCGTTTTCAGCAGATGATTGAGCGGATTAACCATCTGATCAACCGTGAATATAAGCTGGAACTAGAAAATAAGACAAATCAATTAAAGGTGCTTCAATCTCAGATCAATCCGCATTTTCTTTACAATGCGCTTCAATCCATCGGGACGATTGCCTTAAAGAACAAGGTACCGCAAATTTACTCCTTGATCACCCACCTGTCGAAGATTATGAGGTACGGGATGAATATGGAGGAGGATGTGGTTCCGTTAAGCAAGGAGATCAATTATACAAACGCCTACCTCCTTTTACAGAAAGAGCGGTTTGGCGAGAACCTTGAGTACAGGGTTGAAGTCGATGAAGAGGTGAAGGAGGTTCAGGTTCCAAAGATGATCCTGCAGCCACTCATTGAAAATTATTTTAAACATGGGTTTGACATCCGTGATGGAGTGGGGCGAATCTTTCTGAACTGTTATAGGGATAGAGAAGAGCTGGTGATGGTTGTCCATGACAACGGAGTGGGTGTGACGGCAGAAAGGCTACAGGAAATTGAGGAACACTTCAAAGCCGATGCATGGAATAAAACCGGGGATGAGACCAGCATCGGTCTGAAGAATGTATATGTAAGGTTAAAGCTCTACTTTGACCATAAGGCTACCCTATTGCTTCAGAATCATGAAGATGGAGGCTTCATGGTCACGATGAGGATGCCAATACGAATGGAAGGTGAAGCAAATGAAAGCAATCATCATTGACGATGAAAAACATGTGCGTGAAGGGTTACTTTTATTAGCAGAATGGGATAAGCATGGTATCCACACCATCCTGGAGGCGGAAGACGGGGACGAAGCCATCGAATTGATCACAGAGCATAGGCCGGAGATCATCTTTACAGACATGAGGATGCCGAAGCGTGACGGTATCAACTTATTAAAATGGCTTCATGCCTCTGACCTTACAAGTAAAACCATCGTTGTTAGCGGGTATGATGATTTTGAATATATGAGAAATGCGATCTATTATAAAAGCTTTGATTACATCTTGAAACCGATCGAGCCTGATGTCCTGAATGAAACACTTGGTAAAGCCGTGAAAGAGTGGAATGAGCATGCACGATCAAGAAAATCCCAGGTCGAGGAAAACAGGGTCATGAATGAGGCAAAGCCTCTATACTGGGATCGGTTTTTTTCAAGCCTCTGTGCCAAGGAGAGCATTACGGCAGAGATGGTGGAAAAGGTCGAAAGAGAGTTTGGTGTTTCATTACGACAGTTAGAGAAAACGGTTGCGCTCCTGCCGATCAAGCCGATTGTGATGAAATCCTTTCAAGGTGACAGGGACCTTGCATTTTTTACCCTCATCAATATCTGCAATGAGCTCTTGCGTAAGCAGAATGAGGGGGTATGCTTCCGGAACAGCAATAAAGAAGAAGAACTTGTCATTCTGTTCTGGAATCAAAAAAACATACCGTATTTGCTAAAGGAAATCTATTCTTTAATCTATCAATATAGCAAGGTCTTTACCATTTTGGCACTTGGGAAGAAGTCGGAAAAAGTGAATGAAGCATACGAATCCGCTCTCGAAGTATTTTCTAGGCACAATCTGCTCGCCCAAAATAAGATTGTCACCCATCAGGATGTGATGGAAGGTTCGCTCCTTCATTTATTGGATCACTCCCATGAAATGAAGTGGGCGATCCGTTCAGGCAGCAGACAGCAGGTACACTCCCAGCTTGAAGAGGTTTTCAGTCAATTGGAAAGCAGTCATACCCTTTCATTGGAGCAGCTAAAAGTATGGGAGGATCAATTTGAATTACTTCGGAACAATTGGTTGAAAGAGTATCAGATCAAACGTCAGGAACCATTCTACAGGGGCATGGACTATTGGAACGAAGACGGTTCTTTTTCGTATAGGAAATTTAAAGAAGAGAAGTCAAAAGAATTTTTCGAGCTCATACAAACCCTGACAGACGTGAAATATCAGAAAGAAAAAAATAATATGCAGCAGATCGAGGAATACCTGCAGCAGCATTACCAGGAAGATATCAATCTTCAGGAAATGGCCGACAGATTCTTTTTGAGCAGGGAATATATTTCACGGAAGTTCAAACAGGATTATGGAGCCACCATCACGGATTATGTCACGAATATCCGGATGGAGAAGGCAAAGAAGCTCTTGGAAAATCCTTATTTGAAGATATATGAAGTAGCCTACGGTGTAGGCTATGGGAATGAAAAGTATTTCAGTAAGGTTTTTAAAAAACACGCTGGTGTCACACCAAATGAATACCGGCATGCCCAAATATAAACATGGAGGTTTTACAATGGTAAACGTAACAGTATGGAATGAAAATCGTCATGAACAGAAGAATCCGAAAGTGAGAGAAGTGTATCCTGAAGGCATTCATGGTGCCCTTGCATCCTTTCTTGGAGAAGCGTCCTACAATGTGAAAACCGCTACACTGGATGAGGGAGATCACGGATTGACCGAAGAAGTACTGGAAAGCACGGATGTATTGGTTTGGTGGGGACATATCGCCCATGATGAAGTGAAGGATGAAGTCGTTGAAAGGGTGAAAGAGCGTGTCCTTGACGGAATGGGATTGATCGTCCTTCATTCAGGTCATTTCTCGAAAATCTTCAAAACCTTGATGGGAACTTCCTGTGATTTGAAATGGCGTGAAGCCGATGAGAAGGAACGAATCTGGATCGTGGATCCGAGTCATCCGATCACGGCCGGTCTAGGGGAGTATTTCGAGCTTGAAAAAGAAGAAATGTATGGCGAGCACTTTGATATCCCTGCTCCTGATCAGCTTGTGATGGTGAGCTGGTTCGAAGGGGGAGAAGTGTTCAGAAGCGGATGTACATATCAGCGAGGGAATGGAAAGGTATTCTACTTCCGTCCGGGGCATGAAACGTACCCGACCTACTACAATGAAAATGTCCAAAAGGTCGTTGTGAATGCAGTGAAATGGGCATCACCGGTCGATCATGCAAGACCTGTATACGGTAATGCGCAGCCATTAGAAGAAATCAAAGGTTCTAAATAGAGGAGGAAAAATCATGAATACATTAAAAATCGGAGTGATAGGATGCGGAAGCATCGCAAAACACCGCCATCTTCCAGAGTATGCGAACAATGAAAACGTAGAGGTTGTAGCCGTCTGTGACATCGTCGAGGAACGTGCATGGAAAATCGCTGATGCAGTGGGAGCGAAAGCGTATACAAATTATAAAGAATTACTGGCAAATGCTGAAGTGGACGCTGTGAGTGTCTGTACTCCGAACTATCTGCATGCACCGATTTCCATCGATGCGTTGAATGCAGGGAAGCATGTATTATGTGAAAAACCGATGGCGACTTCAAGGGAAGAAGCTCAAAGCATGATCGATGCCGCGGATAAAAACGGCAAAAAACTGATGATCGCTCACAATCAGCGCTTTGTTCCTTCTCATCAAAAGGCGAAACAGCTTATTGAAAGCGGGGAAGTGGGTAAAATCTACAGCTTCCGTTCTGCTTTTGGCCATGGCGGACCTGAAGGCTGGAGTGCTGATGGAAAGGACAGCTGGTTCTTTAAAAAGGATGAGGCATTCATCGGTGCCATGGGAGACCTTGGTGTTCATAAGACAGATCTTCTCCGCTATATTCTGGGAGAAGAATTTGCAGAAGTCGGTGCCTTCGTTGAAACAAGTGCCAAGGAAAATGCCGATGTGGATGATACGGCTGTCTGTGTATTGAAAACCGAAAGCGGCACGATCGGTACCCTTGCAGCAAGCTGGTCCTATGTTTCAAAGGAGGATAATTCTACGATTATTTATGGAGAGAAAGCGATCCTCCGCTTAGAGGATGATCCGGTAAACTCTCTTATCGTTCAATATGTAACCGGGGAAGTAGTGAAATATGAGCTTGGAGGCATTCAAACGAATGACGAAGGCGGCCAGACGAATTCCCGAGTAATCGATCAATTTGTTCAAAGTATTCTTCAAAATGAAGAGCCTCCTATTACGGGTGAAGAAGGAAAGAAATCTCTTGAGGTGGTTTTATCTGCCCTGGAATCAAGTGAAACAAAACGGATCGTAAAATTGTAAAAGAGGTGAATGCAGCGATGACTAAACTTCGGATGGGCGTGATCGGCGTCGGGGGCATAGCCCAGACGCGTCACATCCCTACTTTTATCAAACTATCAGATTCTGTTTCGATTGAAGCGATCAGTGATATCAACCCTCTCACGGCCCAAACCGTGGGAGAGACCTTTAACATCCCCAATGTGTTCAGCGATTATCGGGATATGTTCGAGCATGTGGATGCCGTGACGATCTGCACGCCGAATAAATTTCATGCAGAGATCACGATTGCTGCCCTCGATGCAGGTCTTCATGTGTTTTGTGAAAAGCCGATGGCGATGACTCCGGAAGAATGTGAAAAGATGATTGAAGCGGCGGAGAAATCCGGTAAGGTTCTAGCCATCGCTTATCATTATCGCTTTATGAAGGACTCCCGGGCTGCGAAGCGGGTGATCATGGAAGATGAGATCGGAGAGCCGATGGTGGCAAGGGCAAGGGCGATCCGCCGCCGCAAAGTACCTGGATGGGGAGTGTTCACCAACAAGGAACTTCAAGGCGGTGGCAGCCTGATCGACTATGGCTGTCACTTCCTCGATCTATCATTATGGCTGCTTGGAAATCCGACGCCTGTTGAAGTAACGGGTACGACGTATAACAAGCTTAGTAGAATGCCAGATCAAGTGAATCAATGGGGAGATTTCGATAAAGGCAGTTTTGAAGTGGATGACCATGTGACTGCTTATATCAGGTTCGATAACGGTGCGTCCATGCTTTTTGAGACATCCTGGTCCGCAAATGTGAAGAGTGACGAAGAAAGCATGAGTATCTCAGGGGAAACGGGTGGAATCGATTTATTCCCGTTCCAGATGAACCAGATGAAGCACGGTATGCTACTGAATAGTGAAGCGGATTGGGTACCGGGTGAGGATGACCCAAGTCTCCCTCAGGCCCAAAACTTTATCAACAGCTGTCTAGGCTTAGAAGAACTTATCGTCAAACCTCAGGAAGCCATGCAAGTGTCCCAAATCATTGATGCCATCTACAAAAGCAGTGAAACCGGACAAAGCATCACATTGAAATAGGAGGAAGCGTAAATGAAACTTGGTGTATTTACTGTATTATTCTCACAAAAGAATTTGGAAGAAATGCTCGATTATGTAAAAGAAGCGGGACTTCACGCTGTGGAAATTGGCACAGGAGGATATCCCGGGAATGCCCATTGTGACCTGGATGCCCTTTTGGAGAGCGAAGAAAAAAGAAATGAATACTTAGAGAAAGTCACATCAAGAGGGCTTCAGATCAGCGCCTTCAGCTGTCACGGGAACCCGATTTCACCCGACGCTGCCTTCGCAGAAGAATCCCATGCGGCCCTTCAGAAAACGATCAAGCTTGCCGGATTGATGAACGTACCGGTCGTGAACTGCTTTTCAGGGACTGCAGGTGACCATGAAGGGGCAAAGCATCCGAACTGGCCGGTATCCCCTTGGCCGAATGAATATGGAGATATTCTTAAATGGCAGTGGGAAGAAAAGCTGATTCCTTATTGGAAAGAGATAGGGAAGCTTGCTGAGGAAAACAACGTAAAAATCGGTCTCGAGCTCCACGGGGGATTCCTTGTACATACTCCGTATACGTTATTGAAGCTTCGTGAAGAAACGTGTGAGGCAATCGGTGCAAACCTTGACCCGAGTCATCTGTGGTGGCAGGGAATCGATCCGGTTGCAGCGATTAAGATCCTCGGTAAAGAAAATGCGATTCACCATTTCCATGCGAAAGATACGTATATCGACCAGGATAATGTGAACATGTACGGTCTCACGGATATGCAGCCATACGGCAGCATCCAGACACGGTCGTGGTCCTTCCGTTCTGTAGGATGCGGACATTCATTGCAGGAATGGTCCGATATGATGAGTGCCCTGCGCACATTCGGATACGACTATGTCGTCAGCATCGAGCATGAGGATCCGATCATGTCGATTGAAGAAGGCTTCGGCCGTGCGGTGAAGAATTTGAAATCTATCTTGATTGAAGAACAGCCGTCGGATATGTGGTGGGTGTAGGGTTGAAGCAGAGGGTCCTATTATGGGGCTCTCTTTTTTTGTGTGAGGCATGTTGGATTTACCTTTTATTGTAAAATGGCTGGATTATTAGTGAAAGCGGCTTGTTTTTTATTAGAAACGGCCAGATTACTCACGATTTCCGCTGGATTATGTGTGGAACCCGCCGGATTATGAACCATTATGGCTGAATTCACCCCGCCACGGTAAAAGCCCAAGCATATAATGGAAGGTTCCGCTACAAATCCCCTTGAGGGAAATCAAAAAAGATCCCTGTAAAAAGGGATCCTCTCTGAACTATCCACCAACCACTTCAAACGATCCTTCGCCACCGTGGATGCTGATAAACATATCCATCAATGATTTCGTCAGTTTCTCGCTTTCTTCTCTGGAAAGGGAGGGCTTCAAAAAAATGATATGTACGGCATTCTTCGTTTCTTCTCCAACCGGTGCACGGTCAGAGTCGACGAAGGGACTTCCGAAAGGTCCGTTCCCGTCACAGGCGACGATGAGGTTTTCCAATGAATTCTCCCGACCGTTGAGTCCGGTGTACGTTTGACCGGGATCCCCGACTTTCAATGCTACTTGTTCTCCGGATAGTTGATCCTTATCGTATATTCCTATGGGAACTTCATATTGAAGGGAGAAGAAGTTGTTAAGGTCGATGGCAGAGTTGATCGTCGTCAAATAGTTTTGTTTTTTGACCCGGCGAAAAAGTGCTTCTGCTGAATGGCGGTAGCGATTCGGATCTTTACCAGTCTTCTTGAAGATATCCCGCCACGCGGCAATCCCTTCCAACTCAGTAACGCTTTTATCATGAAGATCAAAGAAGATTGATTCCTGGAAAAGCTGGAGTCGTCCCTTCAGCATTTGAGGAGAAGAGCTGACTTCGATATGATGATAGTGAATGAATCCGACTTTGAAATCGGGGATTTTACTTGTAATGGATGAATCTATTGTGATTTCCACTTATTTTCCCTCCACATTTGTTTTAAAATAGTTTATCATAATACACATTGCTAATTCACTTGTGCGCGTCGCTAAAAAATCAGGAAGGAGGTAGGTGTAATGGATATAGATCAGTTAAAGCAGGATATCATTGCGTATAGTAAGGAGATTGGAATAGATAAGATTGGATTTACCACTGCCGATACGTTCTCGGAAATGAAAAACAGGCTTCTCCGTCAGGAAATGATGGGATATCAATCAGGCTTTGAGGAAAAGGATATTGAGAAGCGGGTGGAACCTGCTTTGATTTTTAATAAGCCGAAATCGATCATTGCCATTGCTCTTGCCTATCCTTCTAAAATGAAGGATGCTCCTCAAAGTAAGCGGGGAGAAAGACGGGGGATCTTCTGCAGGGCATCATGGGGGACGGATTATCACCATGTGCTGAGGGATCGCCTTTCGAAGCTCGAGGAATATATCGTATCCAGGATTCCCGAGGCACGTTTTAAGTCCATGGTCGACACGGGAGAGCTGGTGGACCGTGCCGTGGCAGAGCGGGCGGGCATTGGTTGGAGCGGAAAAAACTGTTCCATCATCACTCCTGAATTCGGATCCTACGTCTATTTGGGGGAAATGGTGACGAATCTTCCCTTTGCCCCGGATACGCCAATGGAGGATCAGTGCGGAACATGCAATAAATGCGTGGACGTCTGCCCAACGGGGGCCCTTATTGAAGGCGGACAGCTGGATGCACAGAAATGCATTGCCTTTTTAACCCAAACGAAGGGCTTTCTTGCGGATGAATACCGGGTGAAGCTTGGAAACCGTCTGTACGGATGCGACACCTGCCAAACCGTATGCCCCGAGAATAAAGGGATGGACTTTCATTTTCATGAAGAGATGGAGCCGGATCCGGAAATTGCCAAGCCTTTATTAAAGCCGTTATTAACGATCAGTAACCGTGAGTTCAAACAGAAATACGGGCATGTTTCAGGGTCATGGAGAGGGAAGAAACCCATTCAGCGCAATGCCATCATAGCCCTGGCTCATTTCAAGGATACAACAGCGATAGATGATCTGATCGAGGTCATGAAAAAGGATGTAAGACCAGTCATGAGAGGCACGGCTGCCTGGGCCCTTGGAAAAATCGGAGGGGAAAAAGCTGAAGAAATCCTTCTTAAACATCAGGAAGTGGAAACAGATGAAGAAGTGTTAGCAGAAATTCAGAAGGGTCTGGAATTGCTGACACCTTGATATATTTGGATGAACTCATATTTGCCATGAGTTCATCCTTTTTAGTTTTGAACAGAGGATGGTGAGCATAACAATAAGGGAGGAGGGAAGACGATGATCAGAAAGCTGTTAATGGAGAAGGTCCAACATGTGATCGCTGAATATACTTCTCGAAATCAGTCAGATTATTATAATGACAAAGTGACAAGAAAGAAAGAGTCATGCAGGCAGCGACACGCGGAAATTGTGAAGGTGGATGCAACAGGGAAGATTCAGCGTATCACACATCAAAGAGACGAAACTCAAAGCATTTTATATGATGTTCACTATAAATATCTCATCAAACATGGAGACCTGCTCTATTTGGAAGAGGAAGTAGAGAATCGGAGCGGCGTCTTTTACAAAGATAAGATTTATGAAGATAGAGAGATCGAGGTCAAAAGAGATGAGGGTCCGGAAGAAGAAGAAGAGGATATGATTTGTGAAGAAAAGGACAGAGTGACGTACAGTTATGACCGGCTCAGTGCCGTTCAATATGCCGAACGCTGGTGGAACAGCTACAATCCTGCATACAAGAAGTTTGAGAATGATTGTACGAATTATATTTCACAATGCCTTCATGCAGGGGATGCACCGATGCGGGGGTACCCTACGAAGGGTAAGGGCTGGTGGATGAGGAATCAGAGCTGGAGCTACAGCTGGACGGTGGCGAACTCCTTAAGGTGGTATATCCCGAATTCGACGATTGGGCTTCGGGGAAGGCTTGTAGATGACCCAAAAGAATTGAAGCTCGGAGATGTGATTTGCTATGACTTTGAAGGGGACGGACGTTTCGATCATACGACTATCGTCACAGGGAAGGACGCAGCCGGTGAACCCCTCGTGAATGCCCACACGTTCAACAGCCGGATGAGATATTGGAAATACGAAGACTCAACGGCGTATACGCCCAATATGAAATATCGATTTTTTACAATAGTAGATGACGCCTAAGTGTTGTTCTATGTAGAAGAAATGGTATAATGTCACTTAGAGTTTTATGAATGAGGTGACATTGACATGGGAGTACATGTTGTATTATATCAACCAGAAATCCCTGCAAATACGGGGAATATTGCAAGAACGTGTGCAGCTACGGATACGACCCTGCACTTGATCCGTCCACTCGGATTCTCGACGGATGATAAAATGTTAAAGCGTGCCGGCCTTGATTACTGGCAGTTTGTAAACATCGTTTATTATGATTCCCTTGAAGAGTTCTTCGAGAAAAATGAAGGTGGAGAGTTCTTCTACTTAACCAAATACGGAAAGATCCCTCACACGAATTTTGATTACAGTGTGGAAGACAAGGATTATTTCTTTATCTTTGGACGCGAAACATCCGGGCTTCCGGATGAGGTCATCCAGAACAATCTGGATCGTGCCCTGCGCATTCCGATGAACGAGAATGTACGTTCATTAAACCTGTCCAATACAGCGGCGATTTTGATTTATGAAGCGTTAAGACAAAGAAATTATCCAGGACTCTTATAAAAACCGAGGAATGAAAATCATATGATTTTCATTCCTTTTTTTATTTGGCTTATACTAAGGGGAAGAAACGAAAGGGAGAGAGTACATTATGAATGAAACCATTGAAACGATTCTTAAGCATCGATCCATACGACAATTCAAGAATGAAGCATTGAGTGAAGAGCACATCCGGACGATTGTTTCCAGTGCCCAGGCTGCAAGTACATCAAGCTATATTCAAGCCTACACGATCATCGGGGTGAAGGATCCTGAGAAAAAGAAAAAGCTTTCAGAGCTTGCGGGAAATCAAAGCTACGTCGAAGCAAATGGTCATTTCTTCGTGTTCTGCTCTGATTTATACCGCCATGAAAAGATCGGTGAATGGGAAGGAGCTGACGTCATCACATCATTGGAAAGCACGGAAAAATTCATGGTGGCAGTCATTGATGCGTCCCTGGCTGCTCAAAATGCATCGATTGCCGCTGAATCAATGGGACTTGGCATTTGTTATATAGGCGGGATCCGAAATGATCTGGAATCGGTGAGTGAGCTGCTCGGATTGCCGGACAGGGTCATCCCATTGTTTGGACTGGCTGTCGGTATCCCGGAAGATCATTCGGATGTGAAGCCGAGGCTGCCGATGGAATCCATTTATCACGAGGATTCATATCAAGGTGATGAAGCATATATGAAAGAGGGCCTTGACCGCTATGATGAAACCATTTCTGCCTATTATCACGCACGTACAGCAGGGAAACGGTCGGATCGTTGGACAGGCCAGATGGCGAAAATGCTGTCGGGTAAAAAGCGGATGTATATGAAGGATTTTGTGGAGAAGAAAGGGTTTAATAGAAAATAGGCTTAACTGAACTAAACAAAAAGAACTGACCTCATCAGAGATCAGTTCTTTTTCGCTTTAGAGGGTCGCCTCTGAACGAGCCGCCTCCGCTTTAGTTTGAACCCGGTTTATCATTATATCCAGCAGTGAAAATCGCTACTAAGAACGTTAAAGATACACCTATGATCATTACAGTACCCATGTTTTATAAACCTCCCAGTTTACTTATTCCACAGTCTGTCTTTAGTATAGCCTATTTTTAATTTGATGTGAACGAAAGTAGGATTTTTTTTGCAGTTTTATGACAAATAAAGAAACCGTTTTATTTTTCAGGGCCTATCCCAGTGTTTGCAGTCATGAAAAACACTTTGTCTTTAATAAATATATCTTCTTAACATGTTCGGGTGAACAAGCGCATAAAGTATATTAATCGTCTCTCATTAAGCGACAGGGGGAGGTCCTTATGGATATTTTAAAGAAAATCGAACATTACCGAGAAGAAGAAGAGAAACTGAAATGGGAAGGGACGTTTGCTCAGTATTTAGACCTGCTGAAAGAGAAGCCTTGGATTGGGCAATCCGCTCATTCAAGAGTCTTTAATATGATTAAAGATGCCGGGGTTGAGGAGGTCGAGGGAAAACGGAAGTACAAATTCTTCAGCAATCAATTATTTGGCTTAGAAGAGGCGCTGGAAAGACTCGTTGAAGAATACTTCCATCCTGCTGCGAAACGGTTAGACGTGAGAAAGCGGATCTTATTATTGATGGGTCCGGTGAGTGGAGGGAAATCAACTCTCGTTTCCATGCTGAAACGGGGCTTGGAGCATTATTCCCGAACTGAAAGAGGAGGCGTATTCTCCATTAAAGGGTGTCCGATGCATGAAGATCCACTGCATCTGATCCCTCAGCACTTACGTGAAGATTTTTATGAAGAGTATGGGATCCGCATTGAAGGAAATCTCTCTCCGTTGAATACGATGCGGTTGGAGAAAGAGTATCATGGCCGCATTGAAGACGTCCAAGTGGAAAGAGTCTTCTTCTCAGAAGATAAACGTGTAGGAATTGGTACATTCAGTCCATCTGATCCAAAGTCACAGGATATTGCCGATTTAACAGGAAGCATCGACTTCTCGACGATTGCCGAATTTGGCTCTGAATCGGATCCGCGTGCTTACAGATTTGACGGGGAATTAAATAAAGCAAATCGTGGTTTAATGGAATTCCAGGAAATGCTGAAGTGTGATGAAAAGTTCTTATGGCACTTATTATCTCTTACCCAGGAAGGGAACTTCAAAGCTGGCCGGTTTGCCCTGATTTCAGCCGATGAGCTGATTGTGGCTCATACGAATGAAACGGAGTACCGATCCTTCATTTCGAATAAAAAGAATGAGGCCTTGCATTCACGTATCATCGTCATGCCGGTTCCTTATAACCTGAAGGTCACCCAGGAAGAAAAAATCTATGAAAAAATGATCAATGAAAGTGATGTCTCGAATGTGCATGTCGCCCCTCATACGTTAAGGGTGGCTGCGATGTTCACGATTCTCACTCGCTTAAAAGAACCTAAGCGCGGTGACATCGACCTTATTAAAAAGATGCGCCTCTACGATGGTGAGAACGTTGAAGGATTCAATTCCGCCGACGTCGATGAAATGAAGAAGGAATACCAGGATGAAGGCATGAGCGGAATCGATCCGCGTTATGTGATCAACCGCATCTCTTCCACGATCATTCGGAAAGAGGTACCTACTATCAACGCCCTGGATGTCCTTCGTGCCCTGAAAGAAGGGCTGGATCAGCATCCATCCATTACAAATGAACTTCGTGACAAGTATTTAAACTTCATATCACTTGCACGGAAAGAGTATGATGATATCGCCAAGAAAGAAGTTCAGAAAGCCTTCGTATATTCATATGAAGAGTCTGCGAAAACGCTTATGGATAACTATCTCGATAATGTGGAAGCGTACTGTAATAAAGCAAAGCTTCATGATCCGTTGACGGGTGAAGAAATCAACCCGGATGAAAAGCTGATGCGTTCGATTGAGGAACAGATCGGAATTTCGGAAAATGCGAAGAAGGCATTCCGTGAAGAAATCCTCATCCGTATCTCAGCCTATGCACGTAAAGGGAAGCGTTTTGACTACAATTCACATGACCGCTTGAGAGAAGCCATTCAGAAGAAGCTATTCGCTGACTTGAAGGACGTTGTGAAAATCACTACTTCTTCGAAAACGCCGGATGAGCAGCAACTGAAGAAAGTAAATGAGGTTGTTGCCCGTCTTATTGATGAACATGGCTACAACTCGACATCTGCGAATGAACTGCTCCGCTATGTAGGAAGCTTATTGAATCGTTGATCGAAAATGAAACCAGGAGGCGTCAGATGCCTCCTGGTTTTTCGTTATAGCTTTTTTCGTAAATTGTAGCTTTTAGATGTGGCGAGTAGTCTTTGCTTACAGCAAGTAGTGCTCGCTTTCCACGTGGCTCGCGGTGAGAAACTGCTGGTCCAATTAACTTTTAACTTTAATAGTACTAATCCATTTTTCTTAACTGATGTTCATGAACCATTCTGCTCTGTCAACACTTGCTGATTTAGAGGGTGACGGGACCTGCGTAGACTCCTACGGAAAACGGGCGTGCCGAGACCCCGGAAGCGTTCTTTGCTGAGGAGGATCGGCCGAACGTCCGTGGAAAGCGGAGCAGTTCCCGTCACCCTTGGGCACACTCTTTATGACAGAGCATTCGCAAACCAATTCTGTGTATGTATAACAACATTCTTTTGAGAAAAGAGACTTTGTCATAGTTTATCTTTTTCAGCTGAAGGGAAAAGTAGTATCCAAAGAGGTGAAGAGATATGAGTAAGAATAAACATGAACTGGATAAAAATTTTGAACCTGAAAATGGCTCCATGGCACATGACATGGAAGAAATGAAGCAGTTAGGAAAGCAAATGGACATGCTCAGGACAAATGAAGAACTGAAAGAGGATAAAAAACAGCCCGATCCCGTCCAATATAAAAAGCAGGATAAGGAATAGTTGACGGAAAACTCTGAATATAATAACCTAAAGATAGAGAGCTGGGCCTTTTAATAAATGAAGGTGGGTTGATAAGATGTCTGTCGAACCTAAACCCCGGATAGAAGCGCAACCTCTTAACGGAAGCATGGCCTCCAATATGGAGGAAGTCATTAAGCTTGGGAAACAAATGGAGAAGTTACGTTCCAGTGGCGAATTAAAGTTGCATAACCGAGTGTCAGATCCAGCTCAATATGAAGAAGAAGTTTAATCAGGTGTTATTGCCTGGTTATTTTTTTTGTGTTAAATGATGCTGTCAGTCAAGCTCCAACTGGACATAAAAGAACCCAAAGACAAGCCCTATGAAAAATAGGCTTGTCCAAACATAAAAGAACGATTAATTGTCGAAATTATTTGTAAATTTATCAATACTTCTGCATAGGATAGAGTAATCCCCGTTTCACTTCATGGGATACGTGCAGATTAGACAGTCAACATAGTGTATGCAGGAAAATGAAAAAATGTGAAAAAAATTAAGGAGGGGAATAATTTGAGTCAAATGGATAATCATCAGTTTGTCATTTCCAAGGAAGATTGGGCCCTCCACCGCAAAGGTCACGATGATCAACAAAGACATCAGGAGAAAGTACAGGATGCCATCCGCAATAATCTACCAGACTTGATCACGGAAGAAAACATTGTCATGTCCAATGGCCGAGACGTTGTCAAAATCCCGATTCGTTCGTTAGATGAATATAAAATTCGTTACAACTACGATAAGAATAAACATGTCGGGCAGGGAGACGGCGAGAGTCAGGTAGGGGACGTCATTGCAAGGGACGGCTCGCAGCAACAGCAGGGTCCTGGAAAAGGTCAAGGGGCCGGAGATAAAGCCGGTGAAGATTATTATGAAGCAGAAGTATCAATGCTTGAGATTGAAGAAGCCTTATTCAGCCAATTGGAGCTACCGAACCTGAAGAAGAAAGAACAGGATGTCCAAACCGTCGAGCATATTGAGTTTAACGATATCCGTAAAACAGGCCTAATGGGGAATATAGATAAGAAGAAGACGATGATGTCTGCCTTTAAGAGAAATGCCATGAAAGGAGCACCAAGCTTTCACCCGATCTTCACTGAGGATCTTAAGTTCAGAACATGGAATGAAGTATTAAAGCCGGAATCGAAAGCCGTCGTATTAGCGATGATGGATACGAGTGGCAGTATGGGAGTATGGGAGAAATATATGGCAAGGAGTTTCTTCTTCTGGATGACCCGTTTCTTACGCACGAAATATGAAACCGTTGAGATTGAATTTATCGCTCATCATACGGAAGCCAAAGTCGTATCCGAAGAGCATTTCTTCTCGAAGGGAGAGAGTGGAGGAACCATCTGCTCGTCAGCTTACCGCAAAGCGCTGGAGCTCATAGATGGCAAGTATCCTCCAAGCCGATATAACATTTATCCATTCCATTTCTCAGATGGGGATAATTTGACGTCCGACAATGTGAGATGCGTCAAGCTTGTAGAAGAATTAATGAAAGTTTCCAGCATGTTCGGATACGGGGAAGTGAATCAGTATAACCGTCATTCCACGCTGATGTCGGCCTATAAAAATATTAAAAATGACGATTTCCGTTACTACATCCTGAAACAAAAAGCCGATGTATTCCATGCCATGAAGAGTTTCTTCCACAAGGAGCAGGAAAAAGCATTCGCGTGAGAAAAACCAGCCGATGAGGCTGGTTTTTCACTGTCATCTACAAATATGATTACATATGAAAATAGTAGGCAGTTTTAGTTTCTAAGTGTTAAAATAGAAAGAGATTTCTTAAAACATTCTATAAACGGTGAGGTTTATCATGACAAGTGAAAGTCAAGAAATTCAACAACTAAAGCAAGAGATAAAGGAATTGAAAGAACAGCTGGCTCAATCTGAGCAGTTGATCATGGACATCTCAGCCCCCATCATCCCGTCCATCGTTCCTGAAACCATATTAGTCCCTATTACTGGAAGGCTCAGTCCCGAGCGATTTGAAATGATTATCTCAAAGATATTGGACGTGTCATATGGAGGTGACATCAATACCATCATTGTGGACTTCTCTGCGGTATCAGAGAAGGAAGTTGGTGAAATTGATATCTTCGGCACTTATATTGATAACATGGCCAAGGCCATCGGCTTAATGGGGATTGAGACCCTCTTCGTTGGCTTTACCCCGTCCCTCACTCA
The DNA here is from genome assembly GCF_033963925.1 of Rossellomorea sp. YZS02. Taxonomy (NCBI): domain Bacteria; kingdom Bacillati; phylum Bacillota; class Bacilli; order Caryophanales; family Bacillaceae; genus Rossellomorea; species Rossellomorea sp. YZS02. The sequence goes on from NZ_JAXBLY010000006.1 coordinate 21,019, forward strand.
AGTGATGATAAATTCAGGAATTAAAGAACTGCAGGGAATCAAAACGTTCCTGACATTCCGTACAGCACTTCAGTATTTGATGAGGGAGAAAGATATAGAATTTCAGAAAGTCGATCAATAAAAACCAGCCCAAAAGGTTGGTTTTTATTTTATTCTTTAACTGTAATGACCTTCGTACCATCCGTTCCCCCTATAATTAAAAGGTCTGTCATATCGGTGAAAAGACCGGTTTCCACCACGCCTAATAGTTGTTTTAGTTGAGTGTGGAGGGGAGCAGGCTGGTGAATGGTTGAAAAGTGGCAATCTACAATATAGTTTCCGTTATCGGATACGAAAGTTTCTCCATCTTTTTTTCGTAAAATGGGTGTCCCCCCTAAGCTTTCAATGGCTTTAACCGATACTTCCCATCCAAAGGGAATCACTTCCACCGGGAGGGGAAAGGATCCGAGCCTCGAGACTAATTTCGATTCGTCGACGACGACAATGAACTTCTTCGTCAAGGAATCGACAAATTTTTCCCTTAAAAGGGCGCCTCCTCCCCCTTTTATCAAGTTGAACTCAGGATCCACTTCATCTGCACCATCAATGGAAATGTCTAACTCACTGACTTCAGAGAAGCTGGTCAAGGGAATCCCGGCTTTTCTAGCCAACTTCTCTGTTTCAGTAGAAGATGGAATGGCCTTGATTTGTAATCCTTCTGATACAAGCTCCCCTAATTTCTGAATCGAGTAGTATACGGTCGTTCCGGACCCGAGACCGACAATCATCCCGTCCTGTACATATTCTGCTGCTTTTTCTCCGGCCTGTTTCTTTTTCAGGTTATCCACATAATCGCTCCTTTCGTTAATGATAATAGTTTTACTAAGCATTCTATACTAGAATAAACATGAAAGAAAGAAGGAGAGATCGTATGATAAGATTCGGTGTCATTGGAACCAATTGGATTACTGACCGCTTTATACAAGCGGCAGAAAGAGTGGAGGGATTTCATTTAGAGGCTGTTTATTCAAGGAAGGAAGAACGGGCGAAAGCATTTGCTGAAACACATAGTATCAACCGTTGTTTTACGGATATACAGGAGATGGCAAATAAAGAATATATTGATGCCGTCTATATAGCCAGTCCGAATTCTTTTCATGCAAGACAGGCAATCACATTTATGAATAATGGCATTCACGTATTGTGTGAAAAGCCTTTGGCTTCGAATGAAAAGGAAGTTCAGCAAATGATTGCGTCTGCAAAGGACAACAATGTACTACTGATGGAAGCGGTCAGGACTACTTTCCTGCCTAACTTTCACGTCTTGAGAGAGAAACTTCCTACACTGGGTGTCATAAGGAAAGTCAATGTGAGCTGCTGTAAATATTCTTCAAGGTACGATGCCTATAAAGAAGGCAGGGTATTGAATGCGTTCAACCCGGATTTTTCTAATGGAGCCCTGATGGATTTGGGTGTATATTGCCTTTATCCCATGATCGTTTTATTTGGAGAACCAGAGGAAGTAACGGCAACTGGGATCATGCTGGATTCAGGTGTTGATGGTTCTGGAACAGTCATCATGAAATACGATGAAATGGAAGTGGTGTCCACTTTCTCGAAGATTTCGAATACGCACATCCCTACTGAAATCCAGGGGGAAGCCGGAACCGTCACCATCGATCAAATAGGTGAGTTCAGTAAACTGACGTTTTATTATCATAACGGAGAAAAATCTGTTTATACTCAAAAAGAGGACTTCCCTCACATGTATTATGAAATCAATGAATTTGTTTCCATCATCAATAATGGTGAGGAATACGAATCTGCCATTAATTCTTATGAGCATTCTCTAATCACCTCGAGGGTGATGGATAAAGCGAGAAAGCAGACTGGATTGGTATTTCCGGCAGATCGTATTTGATGGGTCGTGATGCTCATTGAGTGACTGAGAAAAGGGAGAGAGCCTATGAAAAAGGTATTAAAATGGACAGTGATTCTACTTCTGGCGGTGATTATTGTCGTTTTTCTGGCATTTTATATTTGGTCAGAACAAACGTATTCAGCCACGGAGAAATTGACGAAGACAGTCAAAATAGAGGAAGACCCGTTGATTGAAGAAGAAAATGATTGGCTTGTTTTTAAAAGTGAAGATTCAAATGGGAAAGGCGTAATACTTTATCCCGGAGCAAAAGTGGAAGTGGAGGCTTATGGGTATATCGGTAAGTCTTTAGCCGATAAGGGATACACCGTCGTCATCCCCAAGATGCCCTTTCATATCGCTTTCTTCGGAATGAATGAAGCTGAAAAGATTATCAGTGATTTCGATGAAAAGCTTGAGTGGTATCTGTCCGGTCACTCGTTGGGAGGTGTGGCCGCGGCATCGTATACCTATGATCATCAAGATGAGGTGAAAGGTGTCATATTCCTGGCGTCCTATCCAACGAAGTCAGCGGATTTCTCCAAGGGGGATATGCGGGTCCTCAGCATATATGCAGAGAACGATGGTCTCACAACAGGGGATGACATTGAAAAAAGTAAGAAGTTATTACCTTCTAATGCTGCCTTCCATAAAATTGAAGGAGGCAACCATGCGGGGTTCGGTGTTTACGGTCCTCAAAAAGGTGACAAGAAAGCGAGTATTTCCGTGTGGAAACAGCAGGATGAAATCATACAGGTGATGGATAATTGGATGAGGGAGAACTAACCCTTATCGTGCCGCTTGAGACAAACTCAAGCGGCCTTTTTTGATCCCCGAATAAAGGATAATGGACGTGGCAGGTCGTATATGTCATGGTGAAGGGAGAGATAGAAATGGAGTTTATATATGTATTAAAGTTGATTCCACGCTTGTATCAAGAAGAAAATTGGACGGCCGTGGATGAAGGAATTGTGCAACGTCATTTCGAACGGCTGAAAGAATTGACGGACAGCGGGACAGTGATCCTTGCAGGCAGAACATTAAATGAAGAGGAAAATGCCTTTGGAATCGTAGTGTTTGAAGCAGACGACGAGAAACAGGCAAAAGCATTCATGGAAGAGGATCCCGCCGTGAAAGAAGGCATCATGACAGCCGAACTATTCCCCTATCGGGTGGCTCTTCTAAGAAAAAATCAACATGTCATAGACTAGGAGATAAAGAATGGAAAAGTGGATTCAAGAACTATTTACAGAGGATGTATTAAAGGATGCAGCTTCACGTTTCGGCTGTGGCACAAGTCACGCAAAGAAGCTTGGTGATTTCGAAAACTATGTGTATGAGGTGCACAGGGGAGAGGTTCCCTATATCCTCCGCCTGACCCACAGTTCCCATCGTTCCAAAGAGGAAGTGGAAGCTGAGTTGCATTGGATCAATTACTTACATAAACATGGGGTGAATGTTTCACTCGTGAATGATTCAGAAGCAGGAAATCTAGTAGAAGTCCTGGAAACGGGGGATACACGTTTCTTTGTGTGTTTATTTGACAAAGCTCCGGGTGCTCCTGTGAAAATCAATGACCCGTTATTTAATGATGTACTATTCTATAAATGGGGAAAACTCACAGGGCATATGCATAGGGTCACCAAAGGGTACAAACTGGATGAAAACAGCCGTAAGCGATGGGATTTGGATGACGTTCTGGATTACGAGAAATATCTGACGTCAGAGGAAGACAGGGATATCATTGAAAAAGGCCGTCTTAACAAAGAAACGATCAGGGGCTTCGATGAAACATCTGATAGCTTTGGACTCATTCATTCAGATATCCATCCGGGAAACTTTTTCTATCACGATGGTGATCTTCATGTATTCGACTTTGATGACAGTACACAATTCTATTTTGTAAGTGATGTAGCGATTCCGCTGTATTATTCGGTATGGTGGAAGTTCAGGAATGAATCCCTTGAAACCCGCAGTGAATTCGGTGAAAGATTCCTCACTGCGTTTCTTAAAGGATATAAAACAGAGTGTGAAATCGGAGACGAATGGATCAAGCGCATTCCCCATTTCCTGCTTCTCAGGGATCTGACCCTGTACTCCGTCTTCCATAAGAAATGGGATCTATCTCATTTATCGGAAGGTGAAGAGTCATTGTTGTCTCAAATCAGGAAACGATTGCACCACGATGAACCGATCGTAGACTTGGATTATGAAGAGATCCTCACTGACGTAAGGACAACATGATATGGGCTTTATTGATTACCGGAGGCATCATCGGGGGAATGGTCAGGCTGATGAAGTCGACATTCAAGAGTGGATACGGAATGTCGGATGACCTGTTTGAGAAGCCGGAGTATGTGAAAACGTGCATTCATTGTCATAAGAAAGTTCCAAAGGATTATTCAAAGTCCCTCTGTCCCCACTGCGGGAAGCTGGTGGAATGAGGAAAGACTTAAAGGTGTCGGCCTTTAAGTCTTTTTTTTATATGGAAGGGGGAAACATTTATTTGAGGAAGAAAGTTTGGTATGATGCTAAAGACTGTTTCATACAATTAAGAGGTGATTGAAATGAATAAAACCATAGGATTCATTGGATGCGGAAATATGGCAAAGGCCATTATGGGAGGCATATTGCAATCAGGGCTCGTAGATGAACGTTCGGTTCGTGCAAGCGCCCGGACAGTAGACACCATTGAGAGAGTGGAAGCACAATTCGGGGTGAAGGCGACGAAAGACAACCAGAGTGTAGCGGCCTTTTCAGATATCGTCTTCCTGGCAGTGAAACCTGATCAATACTTGGAGCTGATCGAAGAAATCAGAGATGCTCTGAAAAAGGATGCCATCATCATTACGATTGCAGCCGGAATCACGATTGATTGGATGGAAGAGCAGATTTCCCCTTCTGCCAAAATCGTACGGACGATGCCGAATACACCATCTCTTGTAGGGGAAGGAATGACGGCATTCTGTGTGAATGGGAATGTGGACGATAAGGACCTTGAAGCTGTGCAAGCAATCCTCGAGAGCTTCGGTAAAGCGGAAAAGGTGGATGAAAGTATGATGGATGCCATCCCTGCCGTAAGTGGATCATCCCCTGCATACGTGTTTATGTTCATCGAAGCACTTGCCGATGGAGCGGTCCTACAGGGCATTCCGAGGAGTCTTGCGTATCAGCTGGCATCACAGGCCGTGCTTGGTGCTGCAAAGATGGTCCTTGAAACCGGTTCTCATCCCGGAGAGCTGAAAGATGCTGTTTGTTCACCCGGTGGAGCAACGATTGAAGCAGTGGCAGAACTTGAGAAACATCAGTTTAAAGGAGCTGTATTATCGGCCATGGAAGCATGTGGGCGAAAATCGAAATCGTTGGGAGAATAAGGCCAGACAGAGGTGCTTTTAAATTCATATAGGTAAAAAAATAAAAATTTTTAACTTGATATTTGTACATACAAATGAGTATATGTTATTATTTGTACATACAAATAAGGAGTGAGAAAATATGAAAACATTAGTATTGGTTGGACACCCAAACATTGAACAATCCAGAATGAATAAAGCCTGGGCGGATCGACTTGAAAAAGAAGAGAACGTCACTGTCCGTCATTTATATAAAGAATACCCCGACATGAAAATCGATGTAGAGAGAGAACAAAATCTGCTGTTAGAACATGACCGCATCGTCTTTCAATTTCCTTTTTTCTGGTACAGCACACCCGCGATTTTAAAAGAATGGCAGGATAAAGTACTTGAATTCGGTTGGGCATACGGTTCGGCGGGGACTAAGCTACATGGGAAGGAATTTCTGGTTGTCACATCAACTGGTGGTCCTTCCGGTGCTTACCGATCAGGAGGCTTTAATCATTATTCCATGAGTGAACTTCTGAAACCATTACAGGCAACCGCTAACCTGACAGGGATGAGATTCTTACCTAGTTATGTGGAGCATGGCGTCAGGGTATTAAATGATGAAGAAGTCGATGATTCTGCCGAAAAAGTGGCCGGTTATGTGGTGGATGAGGATTTGAAGAGAGGTCGATAGGGCGGGGGGATATGAAATCAAGTATGGTATGTGATTTAATGGTAAAAGACGCGTTGACTAGGAAAATGACGCAATTATCATAAGAAATGACGCAATCACCAACCATAATGACGCAAATCGTTCTGAACATATCTCCCTTTAAAATGAATGATAGGACTGACACGGTGAATATCATTGAAAATAGCATTCTCCAAGAATCATTAGTGTTATAAAGGGCAGTTTTCCCTTAAAAGCCCATGAATTGGCGCGCTAATGAAACGTAATGAGTCTTCCTCACTTATTCTAGAGGTCCGTCCCTCTATAAAAAAACTGCCTCAGTAGCAAATCTACTTTGGCAGTTTTTTTAATAGGTTCTGAATTCTACTGTGATGATGGCTGTGACGGATATCTGGCCGGGCTGGACGGCTGTATTTTCGTCGGCTGCTTTTAGATAGGCGGCGTTCATGAAAGGAACTGGCGCGGGACGGGATTGTTCCGTAATGGATTTTGGTTGTGGATTAAGCTGCTGATTTGATTGGCCTGATAATGTGAGTGCCTTTTGATATGCCTCTTGATAGGCTAAAGCGAGAGCCTGTTGGTAGGTTTCAATGGGATTCGACTGGACGAATTGAATGTTTTCTATTCGATTTGCTCCACTCTTGATAGCATCATCAATGATCGTTCCTACATTTTCTATTGATTTAACAGTGACCTTGAATACTTGTCGGACTTCATAACCGGTGAACGTTTGTTTCCCATCCTCAAAATTGTATTGTGGAAATACTTGATAGCTGGAGGTCTGGATATCCTGTTGCTGCACGCCGTTGTTTATAAGGGACTGAACGACCTGGCTTGATAGTTGCTGATTCTTACTTTGAGCAACTTCAAGCTCTTTATCATTCGTCACAATACCTATTGATACGACGGCTTGATCAGGCTCCACATATAGTGTATGTTCCCCACTTACGGTTATGGTTCCATTGGATTGTTGGGATCTATAGTATGGGTAGGAGTGCATCCCGGAACCTACACACACGTAAAGGATTCAATTTTATCCAGATCGATGCCGAAGTAAACCCAGGTGAACCCGATCCATCTCCATCCAGCAATGGAGCGGCGTCCGACAAAGACGGGGTAGAACCAGAAGGAATCTCTTCTCAGCCATATATAGGTGTACCGGAATAAGCATCTTCTTATGGCGCCAGGATCGACTGCAAATACACCGGGTCCACCCTGCGTCCCTTGAAGTGACGTCTTTTGCGGTTGGAAGTTCGGTGGTGGGCCGGGTGGTGGTTGATTTTGTCCGCCCTGCCCGCCAGAAGGGGGTGGTGAGCTTGGCGCACCTTGGCCTCCGCCAGGAAATCCGGGCATGCCAGGGAAACCTCCTCCACCACTGCCTTGACCGCCTCCTGGAAATCCGGGGATACCCGGAAAACCTCCTCCGGACCCCTGTCCTCCACCAGGAAAGCCGGGAAATCCGCCGCCGGATCCTCCGCCAGGCAAGCCGGGGAATAATTGTCTGTGATCGTACATAGAAGAACCTCCTCATAAAGAATTCTCTTTATCTTATGAGGAGGAGGAATGGGCGTGCGTGTCTGATTCATCAGACCTGGTGATGAATCAGTATGATTCCATCGCTGTTTTCATTACGTTTTTCAACGTTTCTGCTGAATGGATGAACTGCGCTTTTTCTTTTTTATTCAAGGGGAGTTCGACGACTTTACGGATCCCCTCCCGATTGATGATGGCAGGGACACCGATGAAAATATCCTCCTGATCATACTCTCCTTCGAGGAGTGCTGATACGGTAAGGATGCTGTTTTCATTATTAAAGATCGCTCTGGTAATCCTGGCAAGCCCCATGGCGATGCCATAATAGGTGGCCCCTTTACGTTCGATGATATGGTAGGCAGCGTCCCTGACATTCACAAAGATGTCTTCGAGTTCTTGTTGGACAGTTTCCTTATTCATATCGATCAGTTCGTTTAACTGGCTTGCACCTATGGTTGCATGACTCCATACAGGGAATTCTGTGTCACCGTGTTCTCCCATGATATAGGCATGGATGTTTCGTGTGTCAATATCAAAGTGCTCTCCCACTAAGTAGCGGAGTCTCGCGGTATCAAGAATAGTCCCGGATCCGATTACTCTTTCTTTCGGCAGCCCGGAAAACTTCCATGTGGCATAGGTCAAGATGTCGACAGGGTTTGTCGCCACCAGGAAGATCCCGTTGAAACCACTCTTCATGACAGAGTCTACAATGTTCTTAAAGATCTTTACATTCTTTTCGACAAGGTCCAGACGGGTTTCACCGGGCTGCTGGTTTGCCCCGGCAGTGATGACGACCAAATCAGCATCTTTACAATCACTGTAATCCCCTGCAGAAATCTTCATTGGAGAAGCAAAAGCGAGACCGTGATTTAAATCACGTGCATCCCCGTCGGCTTTTTCTTTATTCAAATCGATCATGACCAGCTCGTGGGCAATTCCCTGGTTAAGAAGAGCGAAGGCATAGCTTGAGCCAACCAAACCTGTACCGATTAAAGCTACTTTGTTTGTGCATTTGATTGTCATACGTCATCACCTATCCACTAATTATTTTGTTTTATCCAGAAAGAATGGATCCTGCTGGATAAACAGATGATTCCAGAAATACGTTAACATGTATATTGTGAAATACTTCACAATATGATCATAACATGTTTTACATAAATATTCTATTCTTAAATCATCTTATCACACATTTATGTGAAATGTTTCACAAATATGTCATATAGAGAGGGACGGACCTTGATTCCTAGGACCTGGTCCTAGGAATCAAGGTCCGTCCCTCCTAAAAGAAGGGTTTTTTCTTGTTTGTGATGAATGTATAGGGGAAGAGGTGTGTGAATGGAGGTGTGTGTATGAATGTGATAAGTGGGGCTTTGAATGTACGTCCGTTGGAAGATAAGGATAAGTACACGCTTTCGAGGTGGTTATCGAATCCGGAGGTGTTGGAATTTTATGAAGGCAGGGACCGTCCTTTCACTATACAGTTGGTGGAGGAGAAATTCCTTTCGGACAGGGGTGTCATGAGCTGTCTTGTGGAGTATGAAGGGAATGAAGTCGGTTATCTTCAGTATTATCAGCTTGATCATGAAACGATGATTCGTTACGGATATACCAATCTCGATGAGGTGATTTACGGTACAGATCAATTCATTGGTGAAACGGAGTATTGGAACAAGGGAGTCGGGACACAGCTCATCCGGGCAGTGGTAGAGTATTTGCTGCAGAAGGAAGGCGTCCACCGCCTGGTGATGGATCCGATGACATGGAACACAAGAGCGATTCGCTGTTATGAGAAATGTGGATACAGTAAGGCAAGAATATTGCGGGAGCACGAGCTCCATGAAGGGAAATATCATGATGCCTGGTTGATGGAGTTCATTCCCGAGTAACTGGGAGTTTAAATATGAAAAAGCAAATAGAATAAGCGGTTGCTTTAAGAGAGACAGGTAAATACGAAGCTCCCATAGAAAGATGGAGGGCACTGATCAAACTGGAATTGGGAAATGGGTTCTAAAAGGGATGTACTTATTATGAAGAAGCCCTTCGTTTGGGCGTGGACGCAAAAAACATGCAAGGTGCCTATCTTGGTTTAGGAAGTACATACAGAATGTGGGGAAATGTATGCCGAGAGTCAAAAAGTATTTCAAGTTGGAATCCGGCCATTCTCTGATAACCATGCAGGGAAAGTCATTTATTCTATGACTTTGTATAATTTGAGGGAGTATTAGAAAGCCATGGACTTTTGGACTTAGTATTGATAAGTGTAAGTCAAACTTCTCATGATCCTGACATCAAAGCCTTTCAGAAGGGAAATTCTTACTATGGCAGCCGCTTAGAAGAAGTGTGGACTCAATAAAGATGAAAAATCGGAAAGGGAACGATATGAAAACCTATTTATATTTAGTCAGGCACGCACATTCTGTTTATACCCCTGATGAACTGAACAGGCCGTTATCAGAACGGGGCATGCAAGATGCACATAAACTGACAAATAAGCTGAAAAATGAACAAATCGAAGTTGTTTGTTCCAGCCCGTATAAAAGAGCTGTACAAACCGTGGAAGGGTTGGCGAATAACCATGACATTCTCCTCGTTGAGGGATTTAAAGAGAGGTTATTATCTTCACATCCTGTTGATGACTTTGACGCAGCCATTACAAAGGTTTGGGAAAACCCCTCCTTTTCGTTTAAAGGGGGAGAATCGAATCTCTTTGCCCAGGAAAGAGGGGTAAAGGCCATATTGGCATTGCTGGAAAAATATAAAGGGAAAAGGGTGGCCATCGGTACACATGGTAATATCATGACGCTTATCATGAATCATTTTGATAAGCGATATGACTACTGTTTTTGGAAAGAACTTGAAATGCCGGATGTGTATAAGCTTACCTTCGAGCAAGACAAACTATTGAATGTAGAAAAAGCTGTGTGAGAATCTCACGCAGCTTTTTCAATTCTACCGATAATTGAATAGGAATCGGTTAACCACTGGTATAAGTAGCAGCAAGATGGCGATGAACGATACAAACACCGCTCCTGCCCAATTTCCATCTTTCCATACCAGTTTCGCAAACTTGAAGGTGTAAAGGGAAATCAGAATGATCACTACATACAGAAAAAAGTACACTGCCAAACCCCCATCAATCTCTAATTTTCTCGAGGCTTCTCGGTCTTAAATGTTTCCCGAATTGATCCAGCTTAATATGGAATCTGACATCCACATCCGCATCGGGATAGGATTTCATCCAATCATAGTCTTTGTAGGAATCTAAGGTTAAGAAATGCTTTCTTCCTGCTAAATACCATTTAAAGGGCTCTCCACCTAATTCCTGGGTTTTCTTAATGAATTTTTTACTGATTTCTTCATATCTTTCTTGCAAATGCTCATCCAGTATTTCTTGCTTATGGATGTCCTCGACGTAATTGATGGCACTTGGAATAGAAAGAATCGTAATGGACATCCAAACATCCACTTGGATGGTTGGGGAGGGCTCTGAAACATCTACTCGGACCTTCGTACTGATATTTCTTGCGTTCCCGACAACTCTATAAGTTTCATCCAATGGGTCAGGAAATGAGAAACGCATTTGTTGCGGTTTTTTCCCACCGGTCAAGACCGAAGTCAGCCTGATTTCTTCTCCGGTGAATGTATCTATCATCTTTCCATTTTTGAAGACTCCTGCTCCGATCATCTGAGTAGGCGTTCCTCCTTTTTTATCAAGCTGGCCGGAGAGAATATTGTCCTCATTCAATGTATTCTTTGCTTCGCCTTTGATTCCGGTTGAATAAATGCTGAGGGAAAGACCCGCATCTTCTTCTGTTTCCGTTAAAAACTGGTGATAAGTCGAAGGAGGGACCATGGCGATTGTATCCCATCTCCTTGACATGAAATCATAAAATTTATGCGGGCTCGTTTCAAATGCAGGTTTATTGCTTCTGAGATAATCTTCCGCCCTTTCCTTCGACACAATCATATACATATCCCTTCTGACCTCCGGATCCCTTGCCAATGTGCTGATTAAAGGAAGAAACTCCTTGGACCTTGCAAATTCTTCTCCCACGATCATGGCCTTCGTATGGAAGAAATTGATCTTCCTGGTTTCAGATGCGTTTAGCAAGTATTTGGCAGTGATCAGATCCGGAGCCTGGATGGTGATCGTTCGCTCTTCTTGCTGGTTAGATGGTTGACTGCCCGGACTTCCGGCAGCAGGGTCTGCCAGCTGAAAGGTAACAACGAGACCTTCTCCTTCAACCGGTTTGTCCAATCCGATGACCAGAACAAAACCTGCTTCTTCAATTTCAATCTTATTGGCACACCCACCTAGAAATATGGCAAAAGCAACAAACAGAAGCTTAATTTTTTTCACTTTTGAAAACCTCTTTTCCTTTTGCCACAAGATAAATGAATATAGGAATGAAGAAAAGCAGGAGAGAACTGGATGTCAAAATGAAATCTCCCCGAAGATAAAGCATATTCTTGATGTTATTCTCAGGCATGATCCCAATGATCACGGTCAGGGCTGCCAAGGGGAGTAATAACGGTTCGAATTCCTTGATTTTAAGAGTCGCAGATAAGACTAAAGCAGAAATGTACAAATAAAATGAAAAGCGAATGATGCTCGCAACACTCCAAAAAGCAAAGAACAATGATTCAATATTAGAAACAAACCGCCCAAGTTTAATCATCCGTAAAATTTCATGAAACGGATAGGCAATGAATTCAAAGGTTGGGTAATCGAAGAAAGCAATGAAAAAGGCAAAGAATAACGATAGTTCTAAAACCGCCAAGCCATATCCGATGAGAATTCCCTTTCTAAAGGCAGGGTAGCCTTTGACGAAGGGGAAGATCATGGCCATGTATAAAATATCGCCCGATATGGATGAGTACTTTACCCCTTCCATCACTAACGGTTTGAGTCCGGGACCGAGTATGGGGAAAAGGTGTTGGAAATAGAGTTTGTTCCACAATAAGATGATGGCAAAAAGCAATGAGAATTTTATATAAGGAATGCAGATCCATGCGGTACGTCCAATGGCCAACAATCCCCGATTCGCTAAATAGTAGGAGGACCCTACTAGAAGGATGTAAAACGAGAGGTTTGTTGATTCCTGAAAATACATGGATGTGATAATATCCACATATCCCCTTGTATTGACAATCGTAGAAGAAAAGGCTATCAGAAATAATAACATTCCTATCAGAAATCCAATATACTTTCCTGTCACCTGAAAGGCAATCTCAATAAGATTGATCTCCCCGAATTTTTTGACCAGGGAAAGAATGGCTGATAGGGGAACGACAAAGCTGACCGCGGATATAACTGGAATCATCCATGTGGCAGTAGTCGTCTCTTTAAATAGGATGGTTGCTGTCATATCTGTAAACTTGATTCCCAGAATCAGTAAGATAATCGCAATGAATTCCCTTGTCCTTATCCTCCGATCCTCTTTCATAAGCATGGATCATTTCCTCCTTTCAGGCTTTTTCATGCGCTGCGCATCGGATGGCCAAAGGTTCTTTGGACGAATCCATTCTTTCCAGACGACTCTTCTGAACAGCATATCACTGGACGATTCATAATGGGGGGCCATTGGAGATAAGAAAGGCACATCGAATGAAGTGACGGAAGTCAAATATCCGATACTGACAGTCAAACAGACGGCAATACCGAAAAACCCCCATATGCTCGCAAACAAGAGAAAGATATAGGTGGATAAGCGAACCATATAATTTAGAGAAAGGTTGGGGATGGCAAATGAAGCCAGTCCCGTAATGGCGATGACGATGACCAGGATCGGACTGATAATACTCGCTTCAACGGCAGCCTGGCCCAATATCAGGGCCCCTACAATCCCAATGGTGGGGCCAATCGGCGTTGGTACCCGTATGCCTCCTTCCCGGATCAATTCAAATGCACCAAGAAGGAGTAACAATTCCAGAATGGCTGGGAAAGGGACTTCTTCCCGTGTGGCAGAAATGGCCAATGCCAGGTCGGTCGGCAGCATTTCGATATGATAGTTGGTTGCAGCAATATAGATGGCAGGAGTCAATGCTGTAATGAAGATCGAGATAATTCGCAACAACCGTGAAAAGTTTCCGTAAAGCCATCTGGAGTAATGTTCTTCCGGTGTATGAAAGAAGGACCAGAATGTGACGGGAAGGACCAGGCAGCTTGGTGAGCTGTCCATGAGCAGGATGACGTGCCCTTCATTTAGAAAGGAAACGGCGCGATCGGGTCTTTCCGTATATAGGATGGTGGGAACGATGGAATAAGGCCGTTCTTCCAAGTGTTGTTCCAAAATGCCTAAATTTAATATTTCATCGGTTTTAATCTGATTAAGGCGCTTTTTTATTTTCTCTATCAATGAGGGATTGACAATCTCATTCATATAAAGGATCCCAATATTACTGATACCTCTCTCGCCGACTTGAACATATTCGGTCAATAAATTCTTTGAACGGAGTTGTTTGCGAATAAGTGAAATATTGGTGCTGATAGACTCCACAAACGCTTCTTTCGGCCCCTTTAACACATTTTCATCCTGGGGCTTATCTACACTCCTTTTTTCAAATGAAACCGTACTGATCACGAAGGCTGCGTCCTCTTCGTCCATCACGAGTATGGTATTTCCCATCAGAATTCCATTCGCAACATTTGCCAAGTCCTTCTCACATTGAATGGAGGAAGGAGGGAGGTTGTTTTTCAGTACATCCAGTAGACTAGCATCGTTCTCCATTTTTTCCAGTTTCATTAAAGAAGGAATCAGGGTTTTTTCAAGGGTTTCGTTGTCGTACATCCCATTTAAAAAATACAGGACACCTTTTTTATGTATGTTGGGTATATATAACTCTCTTTTGTTCAGATCCTGATTAATAGGATAAGTGAACATTTTTTCGATGTATTGCGTATTTTCCTTTAAATGATGTTGAACTGGTTTATTCCCGTTTGATTCAATCATTCTCCCACCCCCGTGTACCCATAGGGTGGTGTAATAAACTCTTATTTATGTATCGAAGCAGATAAAAAAGACCGTTCACGGTGAACGGTCTTTCAATTATCTTAATGAGGCAGGAATGCCAGCTGATAGAAGAATAGGACAGCAAAGATATAAACAAGGGGATGTACTTGCTTCCATTGTCCTTTCACTACTTTAAGCAATGGATAAGAAATGAAACCTAGTGCGATTCCTGTCGCGATGCTTGAAGTTAAAGGCATACTCAGGATGATCAGGAATGCCGGAAATGCTTCATCCAACTCGTCCCATTTGATTTGCGCAATGCTTCCCATCATCAAACTGCCGACAATGATGAGTGCTGGAGCCGTAATGGCAGAAATGCCCGATACGGCACTGACGAGTGGCCCGAAGAAGGCCGAAGCAATAAATAGAATCGAAACCGTCAAGGTCGTTAATCCCGTTCTTCCCCCTGCAGAAACCCCTGCTGAGGATTCGATGTAGGCAGATGTCGGACTGGTACCGAACATCGCACCGATTGTTGTTGCAACGGAGTCGGCCAAAAGAGCCTGGCGGGCTCTTGGGAGTGTATTCCCCTTCATCAGTCCCGCTTGCTGAGCCACTCCGACCATCGTTCCTGTCGTATCAAAGATGGTGACAAGCAAGAAAGAGAAGACAACAGCATATAATCCATAATGGAAGACATCAGCAAATGCCGTAACTGGATTTGCTACCATCAGTCCTTCAGGTAAATGGGGGATGGCAACGAAGCCTTCTTTAAATGACAGGTCTCCTGTGAAGTAGGCAATCACTCCAGTGACGATCATTCCGATAAATAGGGCACCATGGACATTCAGGACCATTAGGATCAGGGTCACAGCCAGTCCGGTAAGGGCAAGGAGTGCTGAATGAGAGTGAAGATCACCCAGCTGCACTAAATTCGTAGGATGTGCCTGAATCAATCCTGTCAGACGCAGACCGATGAAGGCAATGAACAAACCGATTCCTGCCGTAATCCCGTGTTTTAGATTTTGAGGGATGGCTTCGATCAATTTTTTCCGTAAAGGTGTTAAAGAAAGAAGAATAAAGACGATACCTGCAACAAATACCGCAGAGAAAGCAACGATATACGATATATCATCATGTGCTCCAACTACTGAGTAAGTGAAATAAGCATTCAACCCCATACCCGGTGCGATGGCAATCGGATAATTTGCGAATAGTGCCATCCATAGTGTTCCGGCGACAGCCGATATGATGGTAGCTAAGAATACTTGATCAAACGGGACGCCAGCATCGGATAAAATAATGGGATTGACAATCACGATATACACCATCGTCAGGAATGTAGTGATCCCTGCCAGAATTTCCGTTTTTGGGTTCGTGCCGTGTTCCTTTAATTTAAACATCGTAAAACCTCCAATAAAAACGAACATTAAAAACACGCAACTTCTATAATATTCGGTAATAGAATGGATTTCAATAGAAAAGGCCGAAAAAATTTTAAGAAAATATCTTGAAACCCCTTCCAAACCACATTCATTTTCGATAAGATGTTATCAATTATAGAGGAATCAGTTTCTATAATGCCCTTGCACTGATTGCTTTACTACCCAAAAGATGATATTTCTCAAAGAAAGGGGCGGTGCTAACGTGTATACCCAACTGAAAAACAAGCCTATTTCTGAACAGATTGAACTCATTACACGATCCCTGGTCGCTCTCAAAAGTTATAACGGATCAACAGGGGAAAGTGAAAAAGCCCGATTTATATACGAGTTTATTTCTTCATTTCCTTATTTCCAGGAACATCCTGATCAAGTCTGGCTCCAGGAGGTCCCGAATGATCCAATCGGAAGGAAGAATGTATTTGCCCTTGTGAAAGGAAATTCTTCTAAAACGGTATTATTCCATGCTCACTACGATACGGTGGGGACAGATGATTA
The DNA here is from genome assembly GCF_033963925.1 of Rossellomorea sp. YZS02. NCBI lineage: Bacteria > Bacillati > Bacillota > Bacilli > Caryophanales > Bacillaceae > Rossellomorea > Rossellomorea sp. YZS02. The sequence continues at coordinate 37,377 of NZ_JAXBLY010000006.1, forward strand.
TGGTGCACTTCAGGATATGGCCCATGATCCCGACTTTCTTCAAAAGTTCTTCATGGATTATGAAGGAGAGGAAAAAGTGAAGGAAGATGCCCTTTCCGGAAATTGGCTGTTTGGAAGAGGGGCTTTGGATATGCAAAGCGGTATTGCCGTCCATTTAGCCAATCTATTGTTTCACACTGGTGAAAAAGTGCCGGATGGGAATCTGCTCTTCCTTTTCAATGGAGACGAAGAGAGTGAACATGCCGGTATGATTGCCGCACTAAGCGATCTCTACAGATTAAAAGAAGATGGATTCGATTACCTGGCTGCCATCAATACGGATTTCATCTCGCCTATTTATGACGGTGATTGCAAGCGATATATTTACACAGGAGCTGCCGGTAAGCTTCTGCCCAGTTTCTATATATATGGTAGGGAAGCGCATGTTGGCGATGTACTGACATCGATAGACCCGACCGTGATTGCTTCGAAGATCAATCTCGAAATCAATCAAAATCTCGATTATCTTGAGGACATTCCGGGAGAGTTCACCCTACCGCCCTCATGCCTTTATTTCAAGGATGATAAGCATACGTATAATGTTCAGACGCCTCTCAGCGCTTCCCTTTACTTCAACTATTTTGTATACGAAAGAACGGCGAGAGAAGTGTTGTACGACATGAAAAAAGTAGCGTTGAAAGTAGTTAGTGAAATGGAAGATCGAAGCAAAAAGCAATTTGAACAATATCGAAAGTATCACGGTTTCCCTGAAAGGGAATTCTCGTGGGAAGTGGAAGTACTGACCATGAGGGAGTATATGTTCTGGCTGAAAGAAAGAGGGATCGATCCTGATCCCGTCCTGAAAAAGATCTTTCATGATATGAATGGGGAAGACCGGCGGACTATCGCTTATGCCATGGTGGAAGCCCTTCAGCACCTAGATCCTGACCGGACCCCAAGAGTCATCCTTTTCTTTGCCCCGCCTTTTTTACCTCACAACTTCGTCAATGAAGAAAATGAATACGGTAAAAAGGTGAGAGAAGTACTGGGAGTATGCTTGAAGGATATTTCAGATGAAACAGGTGAAGAATTCGTCATTAAACGGTTCTTTCCATATCTGGCAGATGGCAGCTTCCTTTCTCTTCATGAAGAAGATGAAGATATTGAAGTGTTCAAGAAGAACCTGCCCTTGATCGACCAGCTGTATCCAGTGCCCATCGACATGATCAGAAAGCTGAATATCCCCTCCATCAACATAGGAGTATACGGCAAAGATGGTCACCAATGGACAGAGAGAGTGTATAAACCATATACGTTCTCAGTACTTCCGGAGATCATTCAACGCGTGACGAGGGATTTATTGAAAATATGATGGGATAGAATAAGAGAGGGAGGTAATTCGCTTTGCGATTTGTCTCCCTTTTTTTATTTACAGCTTACAGCGAAGTTTGGAATTTGCAATTATTGTAATTCGGCTGGATAAATAACGAAAACGGCTGGATTTTTACCTGGATTGGCTGAATTATTAATAATTTTCGCCTGATCATGTAGAAAAACGGCCGGATTATTGGTGATTTCGGCTGGAATCACTTGGATACCGGTGAGATCTGGCCCGATAAATATTAAACTGGAATTTCTAATTTCACTGTGTGTGTTACAAATGTTCACCAGCTTACCTGGAATTGTTACAAAAAGGTCAATCCTACATGATGCATGATGGGAGCAAGTTTACTATAATGGAGATATTAATTTGTGAAGTATTTCACTAACTTTTAACTTTTGGAGTTGAGAGCAGAGATGAAAGAGCTTAATCAATTCGCTAAAAAGCAGAGATTATCCATTATGACGCTTTATGGAACGTCCATATTGATGGGGGGAGTCGTAGTTGGACAGGCGTACTTGCTCGTTAGCGTAGTCAATAGCATGTTTATCGAGAATCTTGAGTTCCGGGAAATCCTCCCGATGCTTGGGGCTTTGCTTCTTATTCTAACAGGGAGAGCTATCCTATCCTATATCAATGGACGCACAGGTATCAGAATGGCATCAAATGTGAAGAGGGATTTAAGGAACAGGCTCTTAATGAAATGGTCAAACAATCCTCTTCAAGCATCGATCCATGGCCAATCGGGTCAAAAGGTCAGTACGATGATGGATGCGGTCGATGGGTTAGATGGATACTACAGTCAGTATTTACCTCAGAGAATCCAAACGACACTTGTACCATTGATCCTTCTGATCACGATTTTTACGGAGCATGTTTATACAGGGTTGATCATGGTGGTTACGGCTCCATTCATTCCTTTGTTTATGGCGATCATCGGCGTCATGACCAAGAAGAAATCTGAGAAGCAGATGGACAAGTTGACGGCATTTTCAGGGAAGTTCCTCGATACCCTTCAAGGGTTGGTTACTTTGAAGCTATTGGGGAGGGGGACCCGGCAGAAAGAGGTGATCCGATCTAGTAGTTTGGACTTTCGGGAAGCGACCATGGCCGTCCTGAAGACTGCTTTCTTATCATCCTTGATGCTTGAATTCATCTCCATGTTAAGCATCGGTCTGATTGCCCTGGAGGTAGGGTTAAGGTTGGTCGTCTTCGAGAGTATTTCATTCTACACGGCATTCTTCGTACTTGTCCTGGCACCTGAATTCTATCTGTCGTTAAAAGAGCTTGGAAACGCTTTTCATACCGGCCGTGGAAGTATGGGCGCCGCCAAGAAGGTCTTGGAGGAGCTGCAAGAAAAGGATCAGCCGGTCAGATGGGGAGAGAAAGAAATCGTATCAAATGGCAATACGCCCACAATCGAATTGAGTAACCTTGGATTTTCCTATGGTGAAAAAGGATATGCCGTTGAGGGGATCACAGCCGTCATTCCACCTGGAAGCCAAGTGGCAATTGTCGGTCAAAGTGGTGCGGGTAAGACAACGCTCCTGCATCTGATTGCGGGACTTCTTGAGCCATCTGGCGGAGATCTTCTTCTGAATGGACGCCCAAGAAGCGAATACAGAGAAAAAGACTGGTTTGATCAATTGAGTTACATTTCTCAGAATCCATATCTCTTCTCAGGGACGATAGCTGAGAATATAGCCATAGGTGGAAACGGCTCGGTGACCCGTGAAGAAATTGAATATGCGGCTGAGAAAGCAGGGATTTCTGAAATGATAGCAGGTCTTGAGAAGGGATATGAAACACGGATCGGGGAAGCCGGCAGAGGTCTTTCCGGTGGAGAAAAACAGCGCATTGCCATTGCAAGGGCATTTCTCAAAGGTCCGTCCCTCATCTTGTTTGATGAACCGACTACCGGACTGGATTTGCGGACTGAGCAGATTCTACAGTCCTCGCTGGAGGAGTTGTCTAAGGGTGCTACAGTCATTACGGTAGCGCACCGTCTTCATACGATACGGAAAGCGGATCACATTCTGTTGTTGGATAAAGGAAAAGCAGCGGGACTCGGGAATCATGAAGAACTCATGAGGTCCGTCCCTCACTATCGTGATATGGTGACTGTGCAGAGAGGGGTGAGAGTGTAGATGAAGGAATTGGGGTTTGTCGTAAAGTTGATGTTGAAGGAAAAGAAGGATATTGTGTATTCCGTCCTATTGGGTTTTCTGGCTGGACTTACCTCGGTTGGCCTGTTTGCTTCCAGCGGCTATTTAATCTCAAAAGCGGCTTTGGAGGTCCCTCTTTATGCGTTGACCGTGATGATTGCCCTTTTGAAACTGTTCGGTTTTACAAAGGCATTGAGCCGGTATGGGGAGCGCTATTTCTCCCATAGGGCTACGTTTACAATCCTGGCGAACTTGCGGGTATCCATTTATGAAAAAATAGAGCCGCTAACACCGGGGATATTCTCTCGATATCGAAGCGGGGACTTACTTTCACGTATCGTAGGGGACGTAGAGAGCCTGCAGAATTTCTTTCTTCGCGTTTTTTACCCACCAATTATACTGGTGATGGTGTTCTTAAGTACTATATTTTTTACGATGTATTATTCTTTGTTCGTTGCAATGATCCTCCTCATGGGTCTATTATTGACAGGGCTGATTGTACCATCCTTATTTGCATGGAAACAAAGAAGTATCAAAACAAACGTGCGTGAAAGCCGGGGGGAATTATCCACCGAAGTGACGGAATTCCTCCACGGTTTCAGGGACTTGAAGATATATCAGAGATTGGAGGGGAAGGAGAGAAATCTTGCCCGGGCCGCATCCACATATGTGAACGAGCAAGAACGGGAGAGCATTTTTTCTCTTTTTAGTCATTCAACCAACATCCTGATTTCCCTGTTCATATCATGGACGGTTCTGGCAATAGGGGCGTATTCCGTCGCCACGGATCAACTGGATGGGATCTTCCTCGCAATGCTCGTCATGATTTCCTTGACTGTATTTGAAAATGCGACGCCAATGGCAATCCTCCCAACCCATTATGAAGATTCACGCCGAGCTCAAGGCCGGCTATCTGCCATTCATAATGGAGGAAAAATCAAGAGGGACGGACCTTCAACCGGTCGGCGACTTGAGGGGGTTCCTCCTTCTTTCAGCTTGAAGGATGTAAGCTTTACCTTTCATGGAGAGGGAAAAAAGGCATTGGATGGAGTGACTCTCGACCTGCCGGCAGGCTCGAAAACAGCGATTGTAGGACCTTCGGGATCAGGGAAGTCGACATTGCTTCAATTATTATTAAACTTTTACTCACCAGATCAAGGAGCGGTATTCGTAAATGATGTTTCCTTAAAAGATATAGATCAAGAGTCCTTGTGGGAACATACCAATGTGGTTCTTCAAGAAAACCATTTCTTCTACGGGACAGTGAAGGATAATCTTATGCTGGTGAGTGACGATCTGACAGACGGCGAATTGGAATCGGTATTAGCTATCGTGAAACTGGATCATTTCTCATTAGAAGATGAAGTATTAGAAAAAGGGGAGAATCTATCCGGTGGAGAAAGACAGCGTCTCGCGATTGCCAGGGCCCTGCTGAAAGGGTCACCGATTTGGATGCTCGATGAGCCGACATCTTCCGTTGACCCGTTAATGGATAAAGAACTCTTTCATCATCTACATGCAGTGGCGAAAGATGACACACTGATCCTCATTAGTCATAAGTTGACCGGCCTTGAAGAGATGGACCAGATCATCGTCATGGATCATGGAAGCATTGTGGAGTATGGAAGCTATGAGGAGCTTATTAGGAAAAAAGGATACTTCTATGAGATGAAGCAGATTGAGCAAAGCGTACTGTTTTAGCATATTGAAAAAGCCACACCCTGTACGGATGTGGCTTTTTCATGTTCATGAGTTTATTCTGCCCAATCGATTAAATTACGTATATCTAAACGATCGGATTTACGCGCTTTTTGAAGAGGTTTTCCGATTGTAATCAACATGATTGGGATATAGCGGTCAGACACGCTGAATTCTGAAACGAGTGCTGCCGGATTGAAGCCGCCGATCGGGCAAGTGTCCCAACCTTTCGCTTTCGCTGCAAGCATGAATTGCATGGCTGCAAGGGAAGCATTACTGAATGCAGCATCCCGGGGATATTCTTCGCGGCTGTATGCCCCATCGATTTGTTTTTTCAAAACGTCTTTGATCTCGGCCGTCATTTCTCCTTTTTCAATGGCTGGATCAAAGACTGGGTCGATGTTTTTGTTGGCTTCCAGGTCACCCAGGATCGCCACAACTGCAGAAGCATCCTGTACCTGTTGCTGGTAATAAGCTATAGGAAGCAAGCGTTCCTGCACTTCTTTTTGATCAAATACAAGGAACTTCCACTGTTGAAGATTCCAGGCAGATGGAGCTTTCCCTGCGGTTTCGAGCAGGCTGACTAATTCCTCGCGTGGGATCTCCACCTGAGGGTCGTACACTTTCGTTGAGCGGCGTTCGTCGACGATTTGAAAGAAATTATCCATGGTAATGCCTCCTTGATGTTTAAAAAAGTGTTATAATATGGTATATATTTGTATGTTACTTACTTTTTGTAAGTGGGTGGGCAATATGAACAATATAACCGACGATGCTTGTTGCGTCAAGGGAAAAAGATGTAGGATGTGTGAACGAAATGGAAACGAAATTATGTCCGAAATATGCCAATGCCTTTGAGTTACTGGGTAAGCGGTGGATCGGGATGATCATAAAGGTATTATTTGACGGAACCTGCCGTTTTAAAGATATAAATGAAAGAATACCAAATATCAGTCAAAAGGTATTGACGGACAGATTGAAGGAATTGGAAGATCGTGGAATCATTTGCCGTGAGGTGATTGATGAAAAGCCTGTGAAAGTCCTATACAGTTTGACCAATAAAGGAAAAGAGTTGGAACCTGTCATGGATGCGGTCCAGGTTTGGGCAGTGAAATGGATAAAATAAAAGCCTGCTTCACATGAAAGCAGGCAACCAGAGTTAGTTCAGGGTCTTATTGTATATATTTTCTAGTGGATCCTCCTGATCTTGGGGAGTATAGAAATGGATGGGCTTTAATGCAGCGTAACTTCCTCCTATGATAATGATACAAAGCAGGGGTAGATACAGAAAACCGAGCATGAGAATAGCCTCCTTGTCATGTTTTAGGGTCTTAATGTAGTAATCGATCCCTTTACATGTTTAACTCTAAAGTGTGAAACGCGTTTCAGAGCAAGCGTCTTTACATATTTATTTTCACATATTGCCAGTTAGGGGAATGTATATGACAAATATCAGGAGTATCGCGAAGCTTGCAGGGGTTTCTGTTTCGACGGTATCCAGGGTCTTAAATGATCATCCGTATGTGAAAGAAGAGAAACGACGGAAGGTGCTTGATGCTGTCGAGAGGTTGAATTATATAAAAAACGCCAATGCCGTTCATTTATCAAAAGGGAAAACCTATAGTATAGGAGTGATTTTACCTTATTTGAATCTTCCTTACTTCGGAGAGATTCTCCAGGGCATCGCGGGGGAAGCGTTAAAACACGGGTATCATCTTCAACTCTTCCAGACGAACTATGACAGAGGAGCAGAACTAGATGCCTTTCATCGCTTGCAGATGAAGGAAGTGGATGGATTGATCCTCACTTCACGCTCCAATTCACTCGAAGTTTTGGCGCCGTTCATCGGCCCCAACGTCGTTCTCTGTGAAAATGTATCAGAGGCAAAGTATAAAAAAGTGTTCATCAATCACTATCAGGGAATCAGAAGCGGCGTAGAATACCTCCACTCAAAGGGGCATTCACGGATCGGGCTGTGCCTACACCGTACGTTTGGAACGAATAGTGAGGAGCGGATCAGAGGTTTCTACGACAGCTCGGAAGCCGCCGCTATCCATCCGGTCTGTGAGGACTGGATCTTCAACGACTGCTATGATCTTCAAGATGGTAGGGATGTATTGGATGCCTGGGAACGTCTGGGGGATAGACCTACTGCCCTGATTGTAACGAGCGATCAAGTATCCGCAGGCATGGTGGCTGAGGCGGGGAAAAAGTCCATCAGGATACCGAAGGATCTGGCCATCCTCAGCTTTGATAACCACCCTCTTGCAGATGCCCTCGGTATCACCTCCTTTGAAGTACCGATAAGGAAATTGGGGGAAGAGGCATTTAAACTTTTCCTGCAGGAAGAACATCCTGATCCGGTAATACTTGACACAAAGTTATTTGAAAGGGGAACCGTATAACTGTCACCCATCATGAGAGGAGGCAAATATAAATGTCAGCGGAAAAGGAAGAAAAAAAACTCGTCATTCTAATGGGAGTCGTCGCATTCATTATGTTGGCCGTCATAGTAGGAAAATATCTTCTATAAAGAATTATATTCCTGTCTTCATATCTCGCTTTTCCTTCCCATATGTTAAGAGTAATGAAGCGGTAGGTGAACTTAATTATGTGGGCAGAGTTCAAGCAGTTCATTTCAAGGGGGAATGTGTTTGATTTAGCAGTAGCAGTCATCATTGGATCCGCATTCGGTCAAATTGTGGAGTCTCTTGTCCATGACATGATGATGCCTGCAATAGGGATCTTCTTTGGCGGAATTAATTTTGAAGGGTTGCATCTTCGAATAGGGGCAGAGGTGATTGAATTGGGGAAATTCCTGGGCTCATTGGTGGATTTTCTTCTTATATCCATGTGTGTGTTTTTAATGATCAAAGTGGTCAACCGGCTAAAAGGCGGAGATCAGCCTTATAAGGTGAAACAAACGACCAATCTCGAAGTCCTTCAGGAAATCAGAGACATCCTAAAGGACGATCAACGGAGTGCCAAGATAGAGAAGCCGTCAATGGCCCGAGAACTGTTAACAAAAAGCGGGATGAAGATCCAAATGAGGAGAACGGACCGGAAGTCGAAGTGAATTCCTGATCATTGACCTAAATCCTACTTTTATAGTAGGATTACTTTGTGTTGTAAGACTTTTTAAAAAATCCTACGAACAAATGGGGTAATGATCGTGAAAAAAATTCATATCATACATGAAAATAGCGAATGGACCAATCATTTAACGAAACGTCTTGAGGAGCTTCAGCTGGATTATGAAGAATGGTTTTTGGACCAGGGACTTGTGGATCTATCGAAAGAGCCGCCTGAAGGTGTATTTTATAACAGGATCAGTGCATCGTCCCATACACGGAATCATCGTTTTGCACCAGAGTTGACCGAGAGCGTTCTTGCCTGGTTAGAGAGATATGGGAAAAAGGTACTGAACGGAAACCGAGCCCTCCGATTGGAAGTAAGTAAAGTGAATCAGTATATGGCTCTGAATGCCGCAGGAATTAAGACGCCTGAGACCTTTGCCGCTGTCGGAAAAGAGCAAATAATAGAAGCGGCAGAAAATCTCAATAAACCCTCTTTCATCACCAAGCATAATCGTGCTGGAAAAGGACTGGGTGTCCAACTGTTTCATTCGGTCGACGCTTTGAAAAACTACGTATACAGTGATTCGTTTGAAGAACCGTTGGATGGGACGACGCTCATCCAGGAGTATATTGAAGCTCCAGATGCTTCCATTACACGCTGTGAATTTATCGGAGGGAAGTTCATGTATGCTGTAAAGGTGGACACATCAAAGGGATTTGAACTATGTCCTGCTGATGTCTGCCAGGTAGATGATTTATTCTGTCCTGCAGGAGAGCAGGAAGAAAAGCCTAAATTCGAAATCCGGGAAAACTTTACCCATGACATCCTTTCATCTTACGAAACATTTTTATTAGAGAACAGGATCGATATAGCAGGGATCGAATTCATACAAGACAAAGAAGGAACGATCTATACGTATGATGTGAACACCAATACGAATTACAATAAAGATGCCGAAGCGAAGTACGGGCAATACGGTATGTTGGAGTTGGCGAAGTACCTTGGTGAACAATTGAAGACTGTGTAAGTCAGATGACTCTCCTGTTCTTTTCAGGGGAGTTCTCTTATGAAATGCAGGATAAATAGAAAAGCGTAACGAATATGTTTGCAGTATGGTAGAATTTTATAAAGAATACTATTTCTGTGAAAGGTCAAAGGGTAAGGATGATTATTTTTAATCAGGATGTTATTAATAATTTCTTTTATATCATTTTAAGTATATTTTTAGTTTTTTTCCTTATTGAAAAAAAAATGATACATGGTTGGTATACAAGGTTAGCAACCCTTGTTTCTTTTAGTATTGCCATTATCCTGTGCATGCTTTCTCCCATATACCATAATCAATACTGTGTCCATGATCTGAGGATGATCCCGTTTGTTCTTGGCATATTGTATGGGGGCCCTTATACTGGTCTTGCGCTGCTGGCGGTTTTACTTGTATCGAGGACCATGATGTATAGTTGGAGTATCGTTGCATTTGTGATTTATGTGGTCATCTTCTTGATGACGGTCTTCGGGATGAAATGGTTCAAATTCGACCGGTTATCCAGTCGCAAAAAAATCATATTCTCAGTGTTTCTCTTTACCATCCATTCCATCGTTGCTGCCCTGATTGCAAAGGCGATGACGGTATTTGTAATCGATGAAAGTTACTTAATCAATTTCATTCTGCTTCCTTCGTTGGGAATGCTGATCCTGACATACATATGTGAGACGCTGCTAAAACAGATCCAAATCAAACAAGCACTAGTCAAAATAGAAAAGATGGAAGTACTGGCTAAGCTCGCTGCCAGTATCTCTCATGAGGTGAAAAATCCCTTGACCGTGATCAAAGGATTCCTGAGACTTCTCCATCAGGAAAATCTACCAATAGGAAAAAAAGAACAGTATTTAACCATTGCATCATCCGAACTGAACAGGGCAGAAGACATCATCAATGATTATCTTACATTTGCCAGGCCCGACCCGGAACAAGTGGAGGACATCTCCATTGCCGAACAGTTGCATAAGCTTGCTGATATGGTCGAGCCATTGAGTAATCAACAATCTGTGCTTGTGCACAAAGATATTCAGGAGGCCATGATTGTCGGCAATACCCGCAACTTTCAACAGGCATTTCTCAATATCATCAAAAACGCGATTGAATCCATGCCTAAAGGAGGCACCCTTACGATCCATTCAATGGTTCAAAAAGGGGGCGTGACCATTACGATCACCGACACAGGAACCGGCATGACGCCATTGCAACAAGCGAGACTCGGCGAACCTTATTTCTCAACGAAAGAAAAAGGAACGGGCCTTGGACTGATGGTGTCTTACCGGATCATTGAAGCGATGAGGGGCGTTATTACGGTTGAGAGTCGAGTTGGTAAGGGGACAAGCTTTCAAATAATATTTCCGATGGATCAAAGGAAGAATCCTTCATTTATTTAGTAAGGGGGTTCCGTTCAGGGAGGGAACAGCTTCAATCCCACCAAATTCAACAGCAGAAATAGCCGTGTGAATAACACGATATTTAACAGTACAAACCCAGAGCTACTAACTCTGGGTTTTGTATTTAAATAAACCTTTTTAAATATTCGTCAAATATTTTATTCATCACCTTGGGTGTGTTCTCTAAATAAACATTTATTTGTTCCATGTTTGATTCAAATTTATCAGCGTTTCTTTCATCTGTTGGAAAATCGGATATTCCTTTGATAATAATGCATTCAACATCATTCTTCTTACAGATGTAAGCAATGGCACCCGCTTCGGTATCGGCTATGGTTATGTCGTTTTCTTTCAGTTCTAAATAGTCCTGCCACATCACTACTGCTCTATCGGCGGTGCCGATCGTACCGGTGTGAAAATCATTTCCATATTTTGATAGATTTATATCGACTATGAATGATTGTTTAATAAGGGGCTCTACTTCTTTTACTGTGCAATCATATTGAACGGCTTTAATGGGTACAAAAATATCAAGATTACTGAACCTTTCATCTATTCCTGCACATGTTCCGGCAACGATTACTTTCGTTAAATGAAATTTCGAAATCATATACTGATTACCGCCAACACCATTTACTTTTCTTACACCGGTACTATAAAATACAAGTTCGGTATCATCAATGGTTGTGATGAAATACTCGCCATAAGGATAACCGACACGTTCATTATCTTTTATTCCGAAATATGCTAATGTCGCTTCATATTCCCACTTCGTTGCTACACTGATACCTATCATCGACTTACCACCCTACAAATATTAAATTCTTCTTTACTCTGGTCATCAACCATTCGTTATGAATATATCAACATCCATTATTTACAATTTTATCACACTTACAAGAGGCTCAATGATCATATTTCGAATTATGTATTGAATCCTCTTGAATTATCTGATAATATAAATTTCTGCTCCCAAACGCCTACATAATTTTTACAGATTTCGATATGTCTATTTTATCTTGTTCATCCACCTGAGCCTCGTTACCTTAGTGGAAATGACAGGACGTTTTTTTCTCCATTGCGGCTAAAACATTTGGAAGGAGAAATGTATGACGAAGGAATCGAATATCCATCCCGATTTTTCAAGTGAATCAGAACGCTTAGAGTTTACGAAGCGCTACATTGATGTTGTCATCAGTACATCCCAGACGAGTAAGGAAAAGTATAAGGAAAACATGGAAAAAGCTTTTGGAGATATCGATTGGGGCGAGTCGAGTGCCGCCTATATCGATATTTTGACGAACTCAAGCTTTTTTGAAATGTCCAAAGAAGAATTGGAGTCCCTTACGAAAGCAAAAACAAAACCGTATTTTGCCCGGATCGATTTCCAGCATGAGGGATCCGGCAAGGTGGAGAAGCATTATATTGGGAAGACTTCCCTGTATCAGCGTGAAAATCAGGAGCAAATCATCGTCGACTGGAGATCCCCCATCGCAAACTTGTACTACGAAGGAAGGATCGGTGATGTCTCATACGATGCAGAAGGTGAAACGTATGATGGAGACTTGTCACTAAAGCGTCAATATATGATTGAGGATGGACTTCTGGAGGAAATACGAGATATTGACTTAACCACCACGGATGAACTGCTGCAGGATTCTTTAGCCAAAAGCTCCAGTAACCGTTTGACTGAGATCATTTCCACGATCCAGGAAGAACAGAACCGGATTATCCGGGCCGATTTAAACAAGCCCATCATTGTCCAGGGAGCGGCTGGAAGTGGGAAGACCACAATAGCTCTTCACCGGATTTCGTATTTTATTTATAACTACAAACAACACTTTGATCCAAATCAGCTGATGATCCTTGCTCCCAGTAATTTATTTATCGACTATATATCAGAAGCACTGCCGGAACTTGGCGTTGAACGGGTAAGGCAGACCACATTTACAGATTATGTCATGACTTGCCTGGAGAAGGAACTTTCCATGGTTGAAGATCACAAGCTCATAAAACTGATTGAAACCCATGATGAAGAGATTGAAAACGCATCTTGGATTTCAGGTTTCAAAGGGTCCAAAGCATTCAGGAGGATCCTAGATGATTACCTGGAAGAAATCGAACAGCGCTTTTATACATCGAAAGATTTTTATGTGGACAAATATAAGCTATATACGGCTAAGAAGTTCACCCACCTTTTTAAAGAAGAGTATACGTATATGCCAATCTATCGCAGGATGGAAAAGCTAAAGTCGCTCCTGCAAAGCTACGTCCGTTCAAACAAAAAGCAAATGGTGGATAGGGTAGAGAAATTCTTTGATGAGCGGATCGAAACGGCTCTCTTTGAGCGTTCAAAGGCGGGGAATAGGAAGGAATATGTATCAAAAGCGTTGGACAAGAAAATTGATCGTGTAAACGAGATTAAAAAAGCGATCCGTACAAGCGTCACCGGATATATGAAGCAGTTTGAAAAGAAGAATCTGAATCAATACTTTATCGAATTATTCTCGGATCCCGAGCGCCTTGCTTCCTACTCGAAGGGGGAGCTGAGCAGGGGACAGGCGGAACAGCTTTGTCACTACACGTTGAAGTACGCAAAGAAGAAGCAGTATGAAGTGGAAGATTTGGCAATCCTTCTCTACTTGCAGTCCCATTTGTTTGGAATTGATAAATTTCACAAAGCGAAAAACATCGTGATAGATGAAGCGCAGGATTATAGCTATTTGCAGCTCTATTCATTGAAGAGGGCACTGGAAACCGACATGTTCACGCTGGTCGGGGATCTGGCTCAAGGGATCCACTCTTACCGTGGGCTTCAGTCCTGGGAGCCGGTCTATCGGGATATCTTTCCTAGGGCGACATATACCGAACTTCAAAAAAGCTATCGTACCACGATTGAAATCATGGAGGAAGCGAATAAATTGCTGAGTCTCTTACCCTATGATTTTCCGAAAGTGAATCCGGTGGTGAGGCACGGGGATTCTCCAAGCTTTGATGAGTATGTGGCATTGGATGAACTCGCTTCCTTGATTGAGGAGAAAGTGGATGCAGGACGAGAAGAAGGATTCCAAACCTTCGCTGTGATCGGGAAAAGCATGAAAGACTGTGTGAAGATCAGTTCACTCCTTCAAGAACGGCAGCCCGGGAAAGTGAAGTTACTAGAAGAACAGGAATCGATCCCAAAAGATCAGATCGTCGTCGTTCCATCCTATCTGTCAAAAGGACTTGAATTTGATGTCGTCCTGATTGCTGCACTGGATGAAGCATTCAATCCAAATAATGAACTCGACATCAAGCTGCAATATGTGGCTATGACCCGTCCCCTTCATAAGCTTGCGTTTATAGGGAAAAACAGAGATCAATTTATTGGCCAGTAGAATTTTATAAGGAAAGGTCCGTCCCTCAATCCGAGGGACGGACCTTTCCTTTGTGAAACATTCTTTTTCAATCATAAGATTCGCTTTCTGTTATTGAAATTTGTAAAATAATAAATCAGGAGGGATGCAATATGTTGAAAAACTTACAAAGCACGAAGACGTTACATAACGGGAATGAAATTCCTTATGTCGGTTTAGGAGTTTACCAAATGAAAGATCCGTCTGAAACGGTACAGGCAGTGCGCACTGCGATTGAGTCAGGGTACCGTTCCATCGATACCGCGGCGATCTACGATAATGAGGAAAGCGTAGGACAGGGCGTGAAGGACGGTGGAGTAGCGAGAGAAGAACTGTTCATCACATCAAAAGTATGGAATAGTGATCAAGGCTACGATACGACATTGAAGGCATTTGAAACCAGCCTTAAAAAGCTTGAAATGGATTACCTGGACATGTATCTCATTCACTGGCCGGTGGAAGGCAAGTACAATGATACATGGAAAGCGATGGAGAGGCTCTATGGCGAAGGATTGATCAAGTCGATCGGTGTTAGTAATTTCCATCAGCACCATCTTGAAGACCTGATGAAAAATGGCAATGAAAAGCCCGTTTTAAACCAAATCGAATTACACCCTCGCCTGAATCAGGAAAAGATACGTGAATTCTGTGCATCACAAAATATCGCAGTAGAAGCATGGTCTCCAATCGCTCAAGGAAGAGTATTGGATGAACCTACTTTAAATCACATTGCTGAGAAGCATGAGAAGTCTGCAGCACAAGTGATTCTGCGTTGGCATCTTCAGAACGATGTCATCATTATTCCGAAGTCTGTTCATGAAAGCCGCATCCAAGAAAATGCTGATCTCTTCAACTTCGAACTTTCCATGGAAGAGATGAATCAAATCAACCAATTGAACCTTGATGAACGCTTTGGTCCAGACCCAGACAACTTCGATTTTTAATATATACTTTATATTGAAGAGTTCCGTTTACGAACGGATCTCTTTTTTTTAACCTGTATGTAAAAAAATGAAAAAAGTCATTGACAGAGATGAGAAGAGTATTATACAATTATCTCGAAATCAAAATAATCACATTCGAGATAACTTGTCTCTTTTTTTAATCATATATCTCAAATTCAAGATAATTGATGTAAAAATAATTGAAGTTGAATTGTTTAGACCTAAATCTCGATGGGAAAACATAAGGAGGAATAGAAATGACCGCATTAGCTGCGTTAGGTTTATTGGTTATTCGTTTAGTAGTGGGATTGACGTTCGCTGCCCATGGAACTCAGAAATTATTTGGGTGGTTCGGGGGTCACGGACTAGAGGGAACAGGAGGTTTCTTCGAGTCTATAGGAATCAAGCCTGGAAGGACGATGGCGCTTCTCGCTGGGATTTCTGAAGTGGCGGGAGGAGTACTGTTCGCTGCAGGTTTTCTTACACCACTGGCTGCTTTGCTCATTATCGGCACAATGATTGTGGCAATCGTAAAGGTACATGGAGCAAACGGTTATTGGGTGACCCAAAACGGTACAGAATATAATGTGATGCTTATCGTTGTTGCTTTAGGGGTAGCCCTCATCGGAGCAGGATCTTATTCACTGGATGCCTTGTTATTCACTTGATTGACCTGGCCGCCACCTGAAATTGTGTTTCACCCATTTAATATAGAAATGAATGAAAAAAGGAGAGATTTTATTTATGACGAACGTAAAATTGGCAATCATGTACTACAGTTCAACAGGAACCAACTATCAAATGGCAAAATGGGCAGAAGAAGCTGCGAAGGAAGCAGGTGCAGAAGTGAAGCTGCTTCGTTTTGAAGAGACAGCACCAGAAGGAGCGATCGCTTCAAATCCGGCATGGGAAAAGCATTATAATGAAACAAAAGATATCGTACCCGTAGCAACCCTTGATGACCTTGAATGGGCAGATGCTTATCTCTTCAATGTCCCGACCCGTTTCGGAAACGTGCCTTCTCAAGTTAAAGCCTTTCTGGATACGACCGGTGGACTTTGGTTCAACGGGAAACTTGCAAACAAAGTTGTGAGCGCCACCTCATCTGCAAGTAACTCACATGGTGGACAGGAGCAGACGGTACTGGCCCTTTACACAACCATGATGCACTGGGGTGCCATTATCGCCGCTCCGGGATATACAGATCAGTCAAGCTTTACTACCGGCGGGAATCCTTACGGAACGAGTGTGACAGTGGACCAGGAAGGCAATATGGTGGAATCGGTGGAGCCAGCAGTAAAACACCAGACACGCCGTACCATTCAGATCGCTGAAGCAGTGAAAAACGGATTGAAGTAATCCATCTGTATAAAAAAATGAGTCACGCTCATCCAAGCGTGACTCATTTTTTTTTCAAAGACCAATATCATCGGTGCACTTCGCCTCGCATTCGACTGGTTCTTCCGTCAGCGGATGCGGGAATGCAATACGGGCTGCATGCAATGCCTGGCGCTTAAGTAGCGGTTTTCCACCATAAAGGCGGTCTCCCACAAGAGGGTGGCCGATATGGCTCATATGTACACGAATTTGATGAGTTCGCCCCGTATCTAATTCAACTTCCACAAATGTAGTCGTTCCCCGATATTCCACTACTCTATAATGGGTGACGGCACTTTGACCGTTCAGCGACACCCTTCTTCTTGAATTATGGTGCCGGTCCCTCCCAATCGGTTCAGAAATGGTACCTTTTTTCTTTTTCAAATGTCCGTGGGCAAGGGCGAAATAGGTGCGCTTAATTTTTCGTTCGGTAAGTAGCCGGTCAAGTATCGCTTTACTCAGAGGATGCTTAGCAAAGATGATCGCCCCTGATGTATCACGGTCCAAGCGATGGATATGCATGACCCTGCAGCTTTCACCCTTTGCCTGATAATGGAAAGCGACGTAGTTGGCCAAGGTATCCTCATCATCGGGGGAATTCGGATGAGTATCGATCCCTGCAGGTTTATTCACGACAATCAAGTGATCATCTTCATACAATACATCGATTTCACCATAGGCCGGAGGGACATCATAGGCTGTTTTCTTAAACAAATGAATCTGCATCACATCACCCGGAGAAAGGGGTTCAGTCCAGGTAATCATCTGTCCGTTTACTTTAATATCACCGGACATCCTCATGGAATGAACCAGTTTCTTCGGTGCTTCCCAATGTTTTCTAAGAATTGTTTCAATCGTTACATTTTTCCATTTATCTGGAATGACTAGGTCGAATTCTTCGCCTTTTCTCCATGTTTTCATCAAAAAACTCCTTTAAATGACAAATATCTTATACTTATATGGGTATTAATTCCTACCGCAACCCCTTTTCGAACCAATTCATGGGTATAATTACCACGCAGTTGGTTCTACTTCTATGTTATCCTTAATATATCTATTACAGAGAGATTACAACCATTACAAAGGTGGGTTATGATGGTGAAAGTGTTACTAGCATCAACACATGAACAGGAAGATAAAATTCAGGAGCTCATACAGTATATGTATTGTACTATTTTCCCTGATTATTTTACAGATGAAGAAATCGAACAATTCGATGATATGCAAGTATTACATACGACGACGAGAAACTTTGAATATTTTGGAACCCTGAAGGAAGCCTTCCAAGTGATTTCAAGTTTACAAACATTAATTTCAATCGTTGAAAGCGGCTCAAGTGAAGAAGTATATGAAGATATGTTTTATCACAATGCTGGGATCCTCCAAAGTTTCGGCATGTTCTTTCCTTTATCGTATGAACAATTCAGTGAGGAATCTGACTGCAAGCATAATTTAAGCATTTATTCCAGAGCAGATAATCAACTGCTTGTGTAACGCGACACGAGCGAAGAAGTTAGATATTTTGTGAAATTCTGATAAATATGTTTAGAAGATTCTTTTGTGGGGAAAATACTTTTTAATAAGTTAATCTCGAAGATACAATGTATCTTCATCTTGAAATTCCTCCTCACTTGAAAGGGGCTGACCTGTGGAAAGGTCAGCCCCTCTTTTTTTTATTCTGATTTCACATTCTCTTCAAAAAATCTCTTGAAGTCCTCTTCAGGATGCTCTCCTACGATCCTTGCCATTTCTTTCCCATCTTCATAATGAACGAGGGTGGGAGTAGCTTCAATGCCGTATTGATCCCAGCCTTGTTCGAATTCAAGCAGATTGTACTGTTCCATATCGACTCCCATGTCTTCGGCAAGAGGTGCCAGTGTAGGTGTCGTCCTTTTACAATGAATGCAAGTAGAACTGTAGAAATATACGGTAGCGTCTTCTTTGTTCTTTATCTTCTCTTCCAACTCCTCCGGAAGAATGACATTCTGGTAGTTTGGATCGTCCAGAAGTTCAACGGTTGCCGGATTCAATTTCGCTTTCTTGAACTTATTTCCTTCCGCTTTCTGATTGTTCTGGATACTTGTGACAATGGCGATGGCTGCAAATAATCCGACAATCGCCACCAGGAATATGATGATTTTCTTCAATCTATTTGTCCTCCTTTATTGCTTTTAAAACCATTACGCTTGAGATGAAAATGATAATGAAACCGGTCAGGGCTAAAAACGGGATCGTAACAAAACCAAACAGGTTGATATATTCGCCTGTACACGGGACTCGTCCGCAGGCAGGTGCGCTTTCTGATAAGAACGAAACCTTCTGGATGGAATAATGATACATTGAAACGATAAGCCCGATACCGGATAGGATGGTAGAATATAATGCCGCCTGAAAATCTTTTCGTACATAAGCAACTCCTAATAGAATGACCATCGGATACATTAAAATACGCTGATACCAGCATAATTCGCAAGGCTCGTATTTCAAAATTTCAGAGAAATATAAGCTCCCGAGAGTTGCGATAAGGGAGGAAGCCCATGCAAGGAATAACAGAGAATCTGCTTTTTTATTCATAGAGAATTCCTTTCTTCGTATATTCTATCAAATTATAGTATGTTATTATTATAAAAGTAAAATAAGAAAACTTTATGAAGAAATATGATATTTTTTTAACGATTTGTGCAAGCGGTTGCAGAAACCGCTTGCTTGATTCCAACGGATCTTACAGGAGGAAAGCACATATGACAAAACAATGGTGGAAAGAATCGGTCGTCTATCAAATTTACCCTCGCAGCTTTATGGATTCCAACGGTGATGGTATTGGTGATATTCAAGGAATTATTTCTAAATTGGATTATTTAAAGAAACTGGGGATTGATGTGGTCTGGTTATCTCCTGTTTATGAATCCCCTAATGACGATAATGGTTATGATATAAGCAATTATAAAAAGGTCCTGGATGAATTCGGGACAATGGCCGATTGGGAAGAGATGCTACAGGAAATGCACGACCGTGATATGAAGCTTGTCATGGATTTAGTGGTGAATCATTCTTCGGATGAGCATGGCTGGTTTATGGAATCAAGGTCATCAAAGGATAATCCATACCGTGATTATTATATTTGGCGGGAAGGGAAAGACGGAAAAGAGCCGAATAACTGGGAGTCTGTTTTCAGCGGTTCTGCCTGGGAGTATGATGATACAACAGGAGAATATTTCCTTCATATCTTTTCCAAAAAACAGCCCGATCTGAACTGGGAGAATCCAACACTCCGTGAGGAAATCTATGACATGATGAAATTCTGGCTGGATAAAGGAATCGATGGTTTCCGGATGGACGTTATCAACTTTATTTCAAAAGTTCCCGGCCTTCCTGATGCACCAAATCCGGAGGGGAGAAGGTTTGCTTCTGGTCATGAATTCTTTATGAACGGTCCACGCATCCACGAATTTCTTAAAGAGATGAACCAGGAAGTCCTTTCTCACTATGACATTATGACAGTCGGGGAAATGCCTGGTGTTACACCGGATGAAGCTGTCCTTTATACGGGCGAGGACCGGGATGAAGTGAATATGGTATTCCAATTCGAACATATGGACGTGGACTCAGGCCCCGGTGGGAAATGGGATGTGATTCCATTTGACCTGGTTAAATTGAAAACAATCTTGACGAAGTGGCAAACGGAACTTCATGGTAAGGGCTGGAACAGTCTTTATTGGAACAACCATGATCAGCCGAGAATTGTGTCAAGACTCGGTGACGATGGGGAACATCGCGTGAAGTCGGCGAAAATGCTCGCTACCCTTCTTCACCTGATGCAGGGGACTCCTTACATTTATCAGGGAGAAGAGCTCGGGATGACCAATGTCCGATTCTCTTCCATTGATGAGTACAAGGATATCGAAACACTGAACATGTACCGTGAAAAGCTGTCACAAGGGAAGGATCCTAAGGAAATTATGGAGTCCATCTATGTAAAGGGAAGAGACAATGCCAGAACCCCTATGCAGTGGACCAGCGGTGAACATGGCGGGTTCAGTGAAGGGGAACCATGGATCAGGAGCAATCCGAACCATATAGAGATCAACGCTGAAGAAGCATTAAAAGATCCAGGATCAGTTTTTTACCACTATCAAAAATTGATCTCATTACGGAAAGAGCATGAAATCATTCCGTACGGATCATTTGAACTCCATTATGCCGATCATCCTTCCGTATATGCGTACACCCGGGCATACGGTAACGAGAAGGTCCTGGTCCTTTGTAATGTTTCAGGTGAACAGCAGGTCATCGAAAGGGTTGATTCCTTTGACATCACAAAGGCAGAGATTTTAATCACGAACGAAGAACAGCATAGTAAAGATGTCTTTACTTTAATGCCATGGGAGGCAACAGCTTACTATATTAAAGGATAAAGAAAGGAGTCTGGGACAAAAGGGTTTCAGATAAAGAAAAATCCGAACGACTGATAAATCAAATTTCTTCAAATCATCCATGCCCCTTTGCTAAAATAAAAGAAATGCACTGTCATGAACTTCGTTTCAACAGTGCACCATAAGGGTATATAATTCACGTATTTGATGAAGGAGTCGATCATAGATGGCAGAAAAACTAGACTTATCACAGTTTGAAAAGAAAATGATCATCCGTCCAATGGAACATAAGGACATTCAAGATATTATCAATATGCAGTCTGTCTGTTTTCCAGGGATGGATCCATGGAAAGTGGAGCATCTGGAAAGTCACCTGGAAGTATTCCAAGAAGGACAGCTCGTGGCGGAATTAGACGGTGAAATCATCGGTTCCTGTTCCAGCCTGATCATCAACTTCGATGAATATGACGACCGTCATACGTGGGATGATGTAACGGATAATGGTTACATAACGAATCATAATCCAGATGGTTATAATTTATATGGAATCGAGGTAATGGTGCACCCTGAATACCGGCGCATGAAAGTAGGGCACCGACTATACGAGGCAAGGAAAGATCTCGCGAGACAGTGGAATTTAAAGAGTATCATCATCGGGGGAAGGATCCCGAATTACTATAAGCATTCTGAAGAAATGTCCCCAAGAGAGTACGTGGATTCAGTTGGGCGACATAAGATTTATGATCCAGTGCTTTCATTCCAGCTACTGAATGGATTCACCCTGATGCGGATCAACCCGAACTACTTACCCGACGACAAGCGCTCCCATAAATATGCGACACTGATGGAATGGAATAACGTCGACTACCGACCGTCGAGCAAACGTCACTTCAAGACGAGCTATCCCGTCAGGATCTGCGTCGTACAATATATGATGCGTAAAATCAACTCCTTTGAGGAGTTTGCGAATCAGGTTGAATACTTCACGGATGTTGCTTCTGATGCAAAATCGGATTTCGTCGTATTTCCTGAAATCTTTACAACGCAGCTGATGTCTTTCCTGAATATCCAATCACCGAGCCTTGCCGTTAGAAGGTTGACAGATTTCACAGAAGACTATATTGAATTGTTCACAGATCTTGCGGTTCGATACAATGTCAACATTATCGGAGGTTCGCACTTCGTTAAAGAAGAGAATGATGAAATTTACAATATTGCTTACCTGTTCCGCCGTGATGGAACGATAGAAAAGCAATACAAAGTCCATATCACACCAAATGAACGGAAGTGGTGGGGGATCAGCCCTGGGGATTCTGTCAGGGTATTCGATACGGATTGCGGAAAAATCGCGATCCAGATCTGCTATGACATTGAATTTCCTGAACTTGCTCGCATTGCTACAGACAAGGGCGCAAAAATCATCTTCACCCCATTCTGTACAGAGGACCGACAAGGCTACCTTCGAGTAAGATATTGTGCACAGGCACGCGCTGTTGAAAACCAGATCTATACGGTCATCTCCGGTACGGTCGGAAACCTTCCGCAAACCGAAAATATGGATATTCAGTACGCTCAATCAGGCATCTTTGCTCCATCTGACTTTGAGTTTGCCCGTGACGGAATCGTCGGGGAAACCAACCCGAACATCGAAATGGTCATGATCGGCGACGTCGACCTTGAAGTCCTTCGCCGACAACGTCAATCAGGGACAGTACGTCAGCTCAAAGACCGGAGACATGATGTATATGGAGTGAATTATAAAAAATAAGGGAAATAAAAATGACCCCGCTGAATCGTTCAGCGGGGTATTTATTGTGTATATTTTATTTAAGTTAATTTCTATATATTGAAAAATGTCACGGCTCGGTTAACTACTAAAATGGATAGAGTATATTAGTCACAAAGAAATCAACCACCACTTGCAACTTAAAGAAGGAAAACAGCTTTTGAGAAAAAGGCAAAAGGTCTGAAGAAAAATTATGCTAAAATAAGGACTGAGCGAATCCTGTCGACAACTGACGGATTGTTTTAGAAGGAATTCTACAATATATGATAGAATTCATTATTATACAACATTAGGAGGGGATCGTTTTGAGTTGGAAAACATCTTGGGAAAAATGGAGCAGCTTTTCAAATCTGGATGAAGAAGTCAATGAACTGTTAGTGTCAATGAAAGACGACGAAAAGTCCTTAGAAGACGCATTCTACAAAAACCTTGAATTCGGTACTGGTGGGATGAGGGGAGAAATCGGTCCCGGAACCAATCGGATGAACATTTATACAGTCAGAAAAGCCTCTGAAGGATTGGCACGATACATAGAAGAACAAGGCCAGGAGGCTAAAAATCGCGGTGTTGTAATCGCTTACGATTCCCGTTATAAATCACCTGAATTCGCCATGGAGTCAGCGAAAACCCTGGCAACCCATGGTATCCAAACGTATGTCTTCGATGAATTGAAGCCGACACCTGAGCTTTCTTTTGCCCTCCGACAGTTAAATGCTTTCTCAGGCATCGTGGTAACGGCAAGTCATAACCCGCCCGAATATAATGGTTATAAAGTATATGGAGAAGATGGAGCACAACTCCCTCCACATGTTGCCGATGCAGTGATCGGGAAAGTGAATGCCGTTGAAAACGAATTGGAAATCCATGTTAAGACTGAAGAAGAATTAAAATCATCCGGCCTGATCAAAATGGTCGGGGAAGAGATCGACCGATCCTACCTGGAGCACCTGATTTCAATTTCTGAAAAGCCTCAGATCGCCAAGGAATCGGATCTGAAAATCGTATTTTCACCACTGCATGGTACAGCCTTGAAGATGGCTGAAAAAGGACTGAAAGCATTAGGATATGAGCAAGTTCATATCGTAAGGGAACAGGCAGTGCCGGATCCTGAGTTCACGACTGTAAAGTCTCCTAACCCGGAAGATAAAGCAGCATTTGAATACGCCATACGTGACGGGAAGGAAATCGACGCAGATATCCTGATTGCGACAGATCCCGATGCCGACCGATTAGGTGTAGCCGTAAAAGGGGAAACAGGCGAGTATATACTCCTAACCGGAAACCAGACTGGTGCCATTCTGCTTGATTATATCCTTGCCCGCAAACAGGAAAAGAACAGTATTCCTGAAAACGGACGAGTATTCAAAACCATCGTTACATCTGAATTGGGACGCAAAGTTGCTGAACATTATGGAGCTTCAGTCGAGGATGTGCTGACTGGCTTTAAATTCATTGGTGAAAAAATCAAGAAGTATGAAGAATCCGGTGAATATTCATTTTTATTCGGCTATGAAGAAAGCTATGGTTACTTGATCGGCGATTTCGCACGTGATAAAGATGCGATTCAAGCTGTGTTGATGGCAGCGGAAGCGGCTGCATATTATAAAAAAGAAGGCAAAACGCTTTATCATGTATTGAATGAACTATTTGAGAAGCACGGCTTCTATCAGGAAGGGCTGAAAAGTCTAACTCTGAAAGGAAAAGAAGGAGCTGAACAAATTCAGGGGATCCTGAAGGACTTCAGGGATGAACCGTTGAAAGAGGTGGCCGGTTTACGTGTTGTCTCATCAGAAGACTATAAGGTAAGTAAAAAAGTGGATTTAGTATCTGGTGAGGAAACATCCATCCATCTTCCATCTTCCAATGTGTTGAAATATCATCTGGAAGACGGGTCATGGATTTGCCTGCGTCCATCTGGAACTGAACCGAAAATCAAATTTTACTTCAGCGTCATCGGTGAGACACAAAGAGATAGTGATGATAAATTACAAGCTCTCGAGAATGCCATCATGGCAAAAGTGGAGACGATGATCAGTTCATCTGTAGGAGAGGTGTAAACCCTTTTCGTATGTTGAAACAAGAGATGTGTTCCTGCATCTCTTGTTTTTTGAATTATAAGGAGAACATGTGTTTTCGGTCAAAGGTCGTAGAACGTTTCATTCTTTTTGATAATACCGGTTTTGTGTAAATTCTATATACTAGTAGTGTAGGATCGGAGAGGACGATGAACATGAATCAGGAATCCCTTTCAAATATCGGGCTTTTGAAAGAGATAGCCGAATTGCTGAATAATGAAACAGAGCTTGCTTCCATGCTTTCAGGTGCATTAAAGAAACTGATCAGGGGCTCAAGTTTCACGACAGGCTGGATCTTTTTCATTGAAAAGGAAGGAAGTCACGAACTGGTTTCTTATGAAAATCTGCCAGAATCCCTATCGGACCGTAAGTGCGAGCTGATGAATAAGGGAGGGTGCTGGTGCGTAAATCGTTTCCGTAAAGGTAAGCTCACCAAAGCCTCCAATATTATTGAATGCCAGCGGATTGAGCAGGCGATCGAAGAGAACAGGGGAGAAACGGATGATATTACATATCATGCAACAGTTCCCCTTCAGTCAGGGAATGAGTCATTTGGGTTATTGAATGTCGCCGCGCCGAACAAGACCCACTTTTCCACTGATGAACTGGCTCTTCTTGAATCGGTTGCCTTTCAAATCGGTTCTGCGATTAAACGCATATTATTGACGAAAAAAGAGCAGGAAGTCGCGTTGATCGGAGAGAGGAACCGGTTGGCAAGAGACCTTCATGATTCGGTCAATCAGTTGTTGTTTTCCCTTACGTTAACGGCCAGGGGAGGGGCAGAAATGACCAGGGAGGAAGATGTAAAGGATACCTTCAAAATAATTCAAGGTCTTGCACAGGAGGCATTATCGGAAATGAGGGCCCTCATTTGGCAATTGAGACCTCATGGCCTGGAAAATGGAGTGGTGGAAGCGGCCAAAGGTTATGCAGAAATGCTTGGGTTGACCTTGGAAACGAAAGTGGTGGGGGTCATTTCCTTAAGCTCTAAAATAGAAGAAGTGTTGTGGCGTGTCAGTCAGGAAGCATTGAATAACTGCAAAAAACATTCCGGGGAGAAAACGATTCTCTATACCATGAAAAGCAATGCACAATCCATTCTTTTAACGATTGAAGATAGAGGCAACGGATTTCATTATGACAGGAAGCAGTCCCTGCCTTCAGTGGGGATTCAAAGCATGAGGGAACGTGTGAAAAGCATCGGGGGTACATTTACCATCGACAGCCAGCTTGGAAGAGGAACGATCATATCAGTTCAAATACCGTATTAGGAGGTGCCGGACAATGATTAGAGTATTGATAGCAGACGATCATCACGTTGTGCGCAGGGGATTGGTCTTCTTTTTGAAAACCCAGAAGGACCTGGATATTGTAGGAGAAGCAAAGGATGGAGCGGAAGCGGTTCGAATGGCGGCAGACGTAAATCCCGACATTATACTAATGGATCTGATGATGCCCGTCATGGACGGTATACAGGCGACCAGGGAGATAAAAAAGAATCATCCCCACATACAAATTCTGATGCTGACGAGCTTCTCTGATCAGAATCACGTCATTCCTGCTATCGAAGCAGGTGCGGCAGGGTACCAGTTAAAGGACATTGAACCCGATGAATTAGTACTCAGCATCCGAAAGCTTTTATCGGGTGAAAATTCTCTTCACCCGAAAGCTACCAATCATTTACTGACAAGGATATCGAAACAGGAACCCCCCCACAAAATCCATGAACTGACCAAACGGGAGAAGGATGTTTTGATTGAGCTTACCAAGGGGAAGAGTAATAAAGAGATAGCTTCTAGCCTCTATATAACGGAGAAAACGGTAAAAACCCATATTTCGAACATCTTTTCCAAGCTGGAAGTATCGGATCGGACACAGGCGGCTTTGTATGCCGTAAAGCATAAGTTGACAATAAATTAAATGGAGAAAGGATTTTATATCATGAATATCGTCATTATTAACGGAAGCCCCAGGAAACATGGTCGTACGGGAATTGCTGCAAGATTCATTGCGCGTAAGTACGACTGTGAACTCATTGACTTAAGTGATGGAACCCTTCCATTGTATACGGGAGAACAAGATCAGGCGGAGCTTCAGGCCGTTCAATCACTCAAACAAAAAGTGAAGGAAGCAGATGCCGTCATTTTAGCTTCCCCTGAATATCACAGTGGTATGAGCGGGGCCATCAAAAACGCATTGGATTTCTTGAGCAGTGAACAATTCGCACACAAACCTGTAGCCCTACTCGCTTGTGCAGGTGGAGGAAAAGGCGGCATCAACTGCTTGAACAATCTTCGCATCGTCGGTCGCGGAGTATATGCAAATGTCATTCCGAAGCAGCTGGTCCTTGATCCACATTGTTTCGACTATGAGGGAGACGGACTTCTGGAAGAACCTGCGAAACTTGTCGATGGTTTGATGAATGAATTGAAAGTTTATATGAAGGCTGCGGCGCTTGTCAAAAGTGAAATATCTTCTTCTTAAATAAAAAAACTGGCATTGGGCCGGTTTTTTTTGATTGTACCTTCAAATCACATAAAAGCTGATCCAATAGCGCATGCTAATTGGATCAGCCATAGGTGGAATTCTCTTTTGTGTTACATCTCTGCAAAGGTTTCCTGAAGTGGTTGCTCGACACTATAGGTGAAATTTGCATGTTCAATATATCGTAAAAGCGTATAGAGATTACGCTCTACAACCGTGTAATCGTTTGAAAAGTGATACGCGTGTAAGAAATGTTCAATTCTTTTCGAAAGAAGGTCATCCTTCGTTCTCACCATGAGGATCAAGAGATTATCCCATTCTGATCGGTGAGTGTAATACAAGGCCCGGTCGTAATCGACTTTGTTCACTTGGTTTCCCTCCTTCTGAAGGGGTACTCCTATTGTGCACGAGAAAACCGCAATTATTTCTCTGAAAAAGTTGGTACTGTTGCAAACGCTGGTTTTCCTTGTATTGGGTGAATAAAAACGTTCATTTTATTCATCCTATGTAATGTAACGTTAACAGAGGTGATAAAAAATGAAGAAAGTAATCGTAATCTTATCAACTGTATTTTTTCTACTGTTTTCAAGTCAGGTCAATGCAGAGCAGGGCGACTATAAGAAGTTCGGACGCATTGCGACAGCGGTGATCAAAGAAGACTATCCCGGCCAGCCTGTAAAGGATTATCAGTATCAGGGTCGTAAAAAAATGTCAGAGAACAAAGTGTCCGATGCATTTGAATTTACGGTTCAGGAAAATGATGCTGAGAAAAAAGTCGTAGTCATCGTTGTGCATGATCTGGACAATGAAAAGGTACTGAATATTTCTGTGAAGGAATAACGTAAGCAGATAAAGTCTTCTATAAAAGAAGGCTTTTTTTGTTTTGGGGGAGGCTGGCAGTAGTGTGGCTGATGGAGGGTATTATGACCTGGATCCCGTTGGATCAACATGCTTTGGCACAAGTTCTTCCTGAAGTGGAACGAGTTACGTTCAATGTTGTACAAGTTGGACTGAAAGTGGCACAAGTTTAATGGTAAATAAACAATGGAGTATAGAGAGTTGGGATATGGAATCTGACTTCCTCACATAAATATTATGATTAGTTAAAGTAGTACCTGCATAATAAGCTTCGGTTTGCTAAAATAACACTATACATAAATCGTTTGCGATTCTGAAAGGGGACCTTTTTCCAATGTGATGCCGTTCTTTTCTTACCTATACGAACTGAATAAAGGGAGGAAGAGATATGCATTCCAATGCATTTAGAAATCTATGGTTCGGCCAGGCATTGGCCAATATGGGGGATGTGTTCTATATCGTAGGACTGATCTCCATTGTCTACACTCTGACAGGATCCGCCGTGTATATGACGGCCGTTCCTTTAGTCATTACGTTTTCCAGGTTTATCAGCAGTATGGCGGCACCATTACTGTTGAACCGGACTCAGATGAGGAGTTTGATCGCGTACTCTCAAATGGGAAAGACCTTTTTCCTGTGTGTCTTCCTTCTGTTGATGGTTCTCCAAATGGGAAATGTGTGGTTCTATCTTGCGTGTGCGAGTATCATTTCCTTTTTGGATGGATGGGCCCTGCCTGCCCGAAATTCCTATGTGCCATTTCTTGTGAAGCGGGAAGAGTTGATGGGGGCGAACGGGTTTCTTTCAACCGTCGACCAGACAATTCAGTTTTCAAGCTGGGCATTGGGAGGAATTCTATTAGCGATACTTGGTGATAAGAATGTTTTTATCGTTGTGATTGTCTTGTTTTTGGCTAGTACCTTTTTTATGCTGAAGCTTCCGGTTATTCCGACTACCACTTTGGAAGTTCGCAAGGTTTGGTGGGAACAGCTTGGGGAGGGATGGTCAGAAGTGAAAGGACGTAAAGGACTGGTTCCCGTTTTTTGGATTTACGGGCTGGAGTCAATTTCGGGAACTGTCTGGATAGCGGCCGTTCTTTATTTGTATGTGGATATCATGCTTCAGCGCGGGGAACAATGGTGGGGGTTCATAAACGCCAGCTTTTTTGTCGGGCTCGTTCTTGCCTCCTATGCCATATTTAAGCTTCATGGTATCTTCTCAAAGCATCGGTATAAGTGGCTTCCTTTCTGTATGATTGTCACTTCAGGGGTTACCGTTGTCTTTGCTTGGAACAAGATGGCCCTCGTGGCACTTGCCCTGTCCTTTGTGTTCGGGTTGTTTGATCAGATTAAAAATGTTGTGCTTCAGACATTTTTGCAGGAGAGTGCCCCTCCTGAAGAACTGGGAAAGATTTATGCGGCACAAGGAGCATTGACCACGCTGTTGTTCGGCTTATCATCGGTTGGAGTAGGGCTGCTCCTTGAAGTGCTGAGTATTTCCATGATATTCACGCTGTCTGCCCTGTTGCTGCTAGGTACACTTATTCCTGTGTGGTTTCTGCAAAAGGATTTAAAGTCGTAATACAGAAAGGGTTGTTCCTTAAAGAGGGAACAGCCCTTTTTGTATGTCCTGCTTTATGCTTGTCGCCTCTGGCAAAGCCCTTCCGCTTTTCTTCTTGTCCAGCTCCGCCGGGTAGTCCCTCGAGGTCATAAGTCAAATCCACAAAAAAGGCAAAAAGCGCCTTTTATGTGGATTCGCCATATGCTTGTCGGGCCTGCCCAACCCGGCTCCGCTTTTCTTTATGTCCAGCTCCAGGGCTTAGAGGCTCGAGGTCATAAGTCAAGCTGTCAAGAAGGTGAAAGGGCACACCTTCATGCCACCTTGACTTATGCTTGTCGCCTCTGGCAAAGCCCTTCCGCTTTTCTTCTCATCAAATCCCTTTTCTCTTCATACATTTAGATAAGAGTATAAAGAGGGGGATGAAAATGAATTTAGAGGAACAGAAGCAGTTACAGAATGCGATAGGGGAAATTACGGAGATTGCAGCCGGTTTTGGACTTGATTTTTATCCTATGCGATATGAAATTTGTCCTGCTGACATTATTTATACATTTGGTGCTTATGGGATGCCGACCCGGTTTTCTCATTGGAGTTTTGGAAAGCAGTTCCATAAGATGAAACTTCAATATGATCTGGGGTTGAGTAAGATTTATGAGCTCGTGATCAATTCCGATCCTTGTTATGCGTTTTTGCTGGATTCAAATTCGCTTATTCAAAATAAGCTGATCGTGGCTCACGTGCTGGCTCATTGTGATTTCTTTAAGAATAATGTACGTTTCCAGAATACGAAACGGGATATGGTGGAAAGCATGGCAGCGACTGCTGAACGGGTACGTATGTATGAGATCGAACATGGGAAGCAGGAAGTAGAGAACTTTCTGGATGCGGTTCTTGCCGTAGATGAACATATCGATCCTTCCCTGATGCGTCCGAAGCTCTCATGGACGATGGATGATGTAGAGTGGGAAGAGGAAGAAGTGAGCCATGCGTCCCCGTATGATGATCTGTGGTCTCTTGACGAAAAGCCGAAGAGCAGGGAAAAGAAAAAAGTGAAGAAGAAGTTTCCTCCGCAGCCGGAAAAAGATATCCTTCTCTTCATTGAACAGTACAGCAGGGAACTGTCGGATTGGCAGCGGGATATTTTGACTATGATGCGGGAGGAAATGTTATATTTCTGGCCGCAGCTTGAAACGAAGATCATGAACGAGGGGTGGGCTTCGTACTGGCACCAGCGGATCATACGGGAAATGGATTTGACGAGCGGTGAATCCATCGAATTCGCAAAGCTGAATGCCGGTGTTGTACAGCCTTCCCGTACACAGATCAACCCATATTACCTCGGATTGAAAATATTCGAAGACATTGAAGATCGTTTTGATAATCCGACTGAAGAAATGAAGAGGCGTGGGGTGAAACCGAATTCCGGACGTGAAAAAATGTTTGAAGTCCGTGAAATCGAATCGGATATCTCCTTCTTACGAAACTATTTGACGAAGGATCTGGTGACGAGAGAAGATATGTATTTGTTCCAGAAACAAGGAAAGGATTATAAAATTGTCGATAAGGAATGGACTCATGTGCGAGATCAGCTCGTCGGCATGAGGGTGAATGGCGGTTTTCCTTACATCACGGTGAATGACGGGGATTATATGAAGAGTGGCGAGCTCTATCTCAAGCACTGGTTCGAAGATGTTGAATTGGATATAAAATACTTGGAGAAGGTATTACCTTACTTGCATCAGCTCTGGGGAAGACCGGTCCATATTGAAACTCATGTGGAGAACCGTGATATGCTGTTTACGTATGATGGAAGAAGTGTGCAACGGAAATATCTATAGCAGGAAAGAGCCGCATTTAGGAGAAAATCCTGATGGGGCTCTTTTTTAGGTTCTAAAAAAGGTGGACGGGTTTATACATAATAATAAGGAAATCTGAGGAGGAGATAGGATGGCGGATGTGGAAGTCTTTATCGGAGATTTAAAGGACCGGTCGTTTCAATATGAGGGGGGAGACTGGAATCATAATTACCCGAAACGGATCAGTCCTTTCTTTCCGAAGGGTTATGAACTTTTTTTCTCACTGTTGGACGGGATTTATTATAAAAGGTTGGAGGGACGACAGACCGACTGGGGGAGTCATACCTGCCTGATGTTCCCGGAAGAAATGCTGTCGATGCTGGAAGATTATTACAAGAGAGAGCTGGATGATGAACAAGTACAGCAATTATTTCAGTTTATTAAACAGCTGGACCCGGAACAACAATACGGACTGGTTGCATGTGAGATGACATAATATAAAAGGACAAACTGCCTGTCTGTGGCGGTTTGTCCTTTTTGGATCAATCCCTTCCGCTTTCCGTTTCACATACTAATATTACTCTGTTTAGGGAAACGTGTGTGGAGTCTGTTTGTGAAAAATAAGAAAGATCTTTGAAAGATGGGACTTTGAATGAATGTATAAATGAATGTAAACACAAAGACTGGCCCGGAGAGGAAAAGGCCGATCAGTAGTATTGTGCACTCGCAGATGATCCGGACCCTGCTGATGGAAAGACCGGTTAAATCTGAGATGGTAAGCATAAATCCATCCCGTGGACCGGTCCCGAGATGCGCAGCGGAATATAATCCCCCGCCAACCCCCATCAATAAAATGGCAGATAGTAGAATCGGGATATCCGTAATCAGACCAGTTTGTGGGGGAAGCAGATCATAGAATAGAAAAAAGTCCACAAGCATCCCGACCAGAACCCCGTTTAGAATGGTGCCGATTTGAACATATTTTCCCTTTAGTATAAGCGTAGCTGAAACAAGCACCGCTCCCACGATGATATTCCATGTTCCGATGGTTAAACCGAACTTCTGGAACATGGCTATATTCAGTACATCCCATGGATGGATGCCTAAGTATTGGACTTTTATTGACATGCTGATCCCATAGCTGAAAATAAGTAACCCGATCACAAAATAGCTAATTTGCCAGTGAATTTTCATCGCTTCTCCTTTTGTAAAAACGTTGTATCTATCTAACATTATTTTACAACGAAACGTTCTATGATAAAATGGTCCTTTTTTCGTTCTCGGAATGGGATGGGAATAAAGATGGGATTCTTACAAAATATGGTTTGTTTTGTTTATGACGCTTTCGTAAAGGGGTATGGTCTAGTATGAATTATAAGGGGGGAATGGTTTATGCAAATGGTAAAAAGAGCGTGGGGGACACTCTGGAGCTGGAATCGTGATGTAAAGGAGACGCTTCAATTCTTCACCTCAGGAAGCACGCCGGTGAATGGCACGATGGAAATCGATCGAAAGCCTGAACCTACTGCGAATCCACGACAAACAATCGGGTTTGTACTAGGCCCGTTGTTATTTATGCTCATACTCTTGTTTTTTTCCCCAGAGGGACTCTCCAAGGAAGCCGTGGCGGTCCTCGCAGGAACAGTATGGATAGCGGTGTGGTGGATTACGGAGGCAATACCGATACCGGCTACATCGCTTCTGCCAATTATTTTGTTCCCGGTTACCGGCGCTCTCCAGTCCGGAGAAGTGACGTCTGCGTATGGAGATGGCACGATCTTCTTATTTATGGGTGGGTT
This sequence comes from Rossellomorea sp. YZS02, assembly GCF_033963925.1. Taxonomy (NCBI): domain Bacteria; kingdom Bacillati; phylum Bacillota; class Bacilli; order Caryophanales; family Bacillaceae; genus Rossellomorea; species Rossellomorea sp. YZS02. The sequence continues at coordinate 70,556 of NZ_JAXBLY010000006.1, forward strand.
CATTATTGCCATCGCCATGGAAAAGTGGAATTTACATAAGCGAATCGCGATGAATATCATCTTATTGATCGGCACAAGCACAGAACGGATTGTCCTTGGGTTTATGCTCGCTACAGGATTTCTTTCCATGTGGATTTCCAACACGGCAACGGCCATGATGATGCTGCCGATCGGAACCGCCGTGGTTTATCAAGTAAATGAAAGTTTACAGAAGAAAGGAGCAAAAAGGACGGGGCATTTCAGTAAAGTCATCATGCTGGGAATTGCCTATAGTGCATCGATCGGAGGATTGGGAACCTTAATCGGGACGCCTCCCAACACGATATTTGCTGCAGTGATCAAACAACTGTATGGAATTGATTTTTCTTTTGCCAAGTGGATGCTCTTCGGGGTCCCTCTTGCTGCCATCCTTCTTATGGTTACATGGTGGTATCTCATCAAAGTAGCCTTCCAGCTGAAAATAAAGGAACTTCCTGGGGGCAGGGAGATCGTGGAGAAGGAAAATTACTCTCTTGGAAGGATATCTTTCGAAGAAAAGCTTGTTTTGACAGTCTTTGTTGCCACGGCCCTTTGCTGGATCACACGCTCGTTTCTACTGAATGAATGGATTCCATCTCTGGATGATACAATCATTGCCATTACAGGTGCACTCGTCCTTTTCCTGCTTCCTGGGAGAAAGCAGTCGAGATTGATGAATTGGGATGATGCCAAAAAGCTACCCTGGGGTATCCTGCTTCTATTTGGCGGAGGCCTTGCCATTGCCAAAGGGTTCAAGGAGACGGGCCTTGCAGAATGGATAGGAAAGCAATTGACGGTACTTGACGGAATATCGTTTATCATCATCCTTGTTGCCGTTACGGCTTTTGTTATTTTCTTGACAGAAATCACGTCCAATACGGCCACAGCCACTATGATGTTTCCGATTATGGCAGCCCTTGCTGCTGCCTTGGATGTTCATCCGTACAGTCTGATGGTAGCCGCCGGTCTTGCTGCATCCTGTGCATTCATGCTGCCGGTTGCGACACCGCCGAATGCGGTGGTATTCGGATCGGGTTATATAAAGATGGGGGATATGGTGAAAGCAGGTGTCTGGTTGAATCTTATCAGTATTGTGTTTATCACTCTCTTGATTTATTTTGTCATGCCAATTGTATGGGGAGTGGACCTGGGAGGATTTCCTGAAAACATGAAATAAATAAAAATCGGATCAGGATTCTGATCCGATTTTTTGTGGTTTTTATTGAGCCGTATACCCTCCATCCAGGACAACGGCTTGACCAGTTACACCTTTCGCTTTGTCACTGGAAAGGAAGATGGTGTAATCCGCAATTTCTTCCACTGAGAGTAATCGCTTTTGAGGTACGAGAGGGTAAATGACGTCCTCCAATACTTTTTCAAGTTCTACTCCGCGGGTAGTCGAAATATCCTTCAACTGGTTACGGACAAGGGGGGTATCCACGTATCCAGGACACATGGCATTTACCGTGATGCCGTGTTCAGCACCTTCAAGGGCAGAGACCTTTGTTAATCCGATGACTCCGTGTTTGGCACTATTGTAAGCAGCTTTTCCTGCAAAACCGATCAACCCGTTGATGGAGGCCATATTGATGATACGCCCGAATTTTTGTTTTTTCATATGTGGAAAAGCAAATTTTGTTGCGATGAATGGAGCGGTCAGCATAATTTTGATTAATAGTTCGAATTTTTCTATAGGGAAATCTTCTATCGGAGCAACGTGTTGAAGTCCGGCATTGTTGATAAGAACATCGATTCTCCCGTAATGTTCAACCGTTTTATCGATTCCTGCCTTTACTTCATCTTCACTGGTTACGTCACATTTAACACCAAGGCAATCGAACCCCCGGCTTTTTAGTTCGTCCACCGCTTCATCCAGTCCTTCCTGGTTGATATCAGAGAGGACGACCTTTGCACCGTTTTGAGCGAAATGTTCCCCGATTTCATATCCGATCCCTCTTGCAGCACCTGTTATAAAAACCACTTTGTCATTGACCATTTTTCATTTCCTCCTCGAATTAATAAATTCCCATGTTGGCTAGAATGATTGAGACGACTTCTGCAACCGTCGGAATCAGGAGTCCGACAACGGCGACATCTAAATATGAATCCTTGTGAGTGAGACCTGTTACCGCAAACAGTGTCAGGAGAGCCCCATTATGAGGAAGGATGGATGCTCCGGAAGAGACGGAAGCAATTCTGTGGAATGCCTCGGCACTGATTCCGCTAGTTTGGGATAATTCATAATACTTATCACCCAACGCTTCCAGGGCAATGCCCATTCCTCCAGATGCCGAACCTGTAATGGCGGCTAACGTCTGTACAGCAATTGCTTCGGAGATGACAGGATTCCCCTTGATCCCAAGTATCAGTTTCGTTAAGGTTTTGAAACCGGGAGCGGCCGTAACGACTGCTCCGAATCCTACTGCGGCACTGGTGTTGATTACGGCCATTACGGACCCTTTTGCCCCTCCATTAATGGCTGGTATGAATTTCTTGAAGTGCTTGAAGTTTATGACTAGAATCGAAAGGATCCCAACAAGCAGAGACGTCAAGATGTTCCACTTAAAAACATTTAATGTGACGACAACAATGACAAGGGGGAGAAACGATAGATAGAAGTTAGGAAGTTCAGATTCTTTGATCTCCTTCACGTCATTACCGCCTTTCGGCTCAGTGAACCGATCGTCCTTACTCGTAAATTGCTTTTGACGCCATCTTAAGTAAAAGTACCCGCCAACCGCCATGATTAATCCAGCTACGGTCCCGATGATCGGAGCGGCGGTTGGGGATGTTTTGAAATACTCGATGGGAATCAAGTTCTGGATCTGGGGTGTTCCCGGAATGGCTGTCATCGTAAAGGTAAAGGCACCTAACACAAAGGTTGGCGGAAGCAGTTTTCTAGTGATGTCTGCCTCTCTGAACATGGCGATCGCCAGTGGATAGATGGCAAATACCACTACGAATAAGCTTACACCTCCATAAGTCAACACAGCTGCCGCGATGAGAACACCGAGGATGGCCCTGTCTTTTCCGATGAGATTGGTTATTTTATATGCGACGGACTGAGCGGCTCCTACATCCTCCATCAATTTCCCGAATATGGCCCCGAAGAGGAAGACAGGGAACCATTCCTTTGCAAAGTTTACAAATCCGGTCATATACGTTTCTGTATAGGCCGGGAGCAGGTCGAGACCACTCATTATCGCTACTAAACCTGCAACTAAAGGAGCGATCCATATGATCGACCAGCCGAGATACGCTAATACCATTAGCAGGATTAATCCAATGATGATACTAGTCATAATTCACCTCTTCATATATGTTTTCAGTTATTTTTCCAATAATGAAGGGATTTATTCTTTGTGGTAGGGTTAAATCCTATGTAGCAGTGTGTGGAACGGGAGTAAATGAAAAGGCAGCCGCGATTGACTTTGCGGCTGCCTTTCGATCGGTATTACACTCAAATGAGTTGTTCCACTTTCCTTATATCCTTGAAGATGAGGTTGCCTTTTGAAAGGGTGATGATGGTGTCTGATTTCTGGGCTAGCCCTTGATCATGGGTTACGACAATGACACATTTATTTTCTTTATGGGCGAGATTTCTGAACAAATCAACGATCCCACTGGCGGTATCTTCATCAAGGTTCCCTGTCGGTTCATCTGCAAGAATAAGTTCTGATTGACACGAAAGTGCTCTCGCAATCGAAACTCTCTGCTGTTGGCCGCCACTGAGAGTGAGCACCCTTTGGCGCGACTGTTCCTCAGAGATTCCCACCTTATGGAGCATTTCCAGGGCAAATCCTTTTTTGTTTTTAGCCTGTGTCTTTGTAATCTCCATGGCAGTCATTACATTTTGTAGAGCTGTCATATAGGGTAGTAGATTGTAAGATTGAAAAACGATGGAAACATATTTATTCCGAAATGTAGATAACCCGATTTTGCGTATATTCTTTCCTTCGAATAGGACTTGTCCCTCGGTAGGTGAATCCAATGCGCTTGCCAGGGAAAGAAAAGTAGTTTTACCGGAACCTGATGGACCGACACAAGTATAGAAGGTGCCCCGTTTGAATGCAGCGGTAACATTCTTTAATATATGATGTTTGTTAGACTCTTGTTTATAGCTGTAACTGACATTATCAAATTGTAAAAGGGTGCTCATCATAATCCTCCTTAATCCTGTTTCGTTAAGATTGCTTTAGGGTTGAGTCTTAGAACTGTCAGTGATGGAATCAGAGTTGACAGTAAAACGACAATCATCCCGATTCCGAACAATTTCATCAAATCTTCACCTGTTGTATGAATGGATAATTCATTCATCGTGTCCACATCCTGGACGTTTGAAGGTTGAAACGGCATACGGCGTGAGTTAAAAGAAGCAGGTGTTTCCGCTGTTCCGTCAGACTGAGAGATTTCCTGCTGAAGGAGTTGTTCCCCTAATTGATTGGCAACCAGATTTCCGGATAAAGTAGAGATCCCCATCGCCAAAACGGTCACAATCAAAATTTCAACGAGAAATTGACTGACAAGTTTCCCTTTTTTTTCACCAATGGCAAGGAGTACACCCATTTCGTATTTTCTCTCTCTTATCGTCATCATGACAATGAGCGCTAAAATGATGGCACCAGCAATGGTGACCAGAAGTACCACATTATTAGAAAATGAAGCTACATTTTCAATCGGTCCCATCATTTGTTGATACAATTGGTCATTTGCATCCAACTTAAATTGATCAAAATCAATAGCAGATTTTTCTGCATCCGCGATAAAGCTTTGAATGTCAGCTGGATCCTTCATATAATAGACGGCTCGATCGATCGAACCCGTTGTACCTTTTAATGTATTTGCAACGGTATAAGGGACAAGCAGCTGATTATATGGATTCAGGAAGGTGAAATCCTGCGCTCTTTCATCCATTTCTGTGGTCGTTTCATAAACTCCCACAATCTCAAGGGTGGACTCTGTCCCATCACTATTGGATATGGTGATGACGTCCCCGACTTTCAAGTCATTTTCTGAGGCCAGGTTTTCTTCAATAAGCGTTACATCTTTGTTTACATCCTCTTTAGTCAGATGCCGACCTTCTACTATGGATGCATCGCCATTTATGAAAGAACTTGTTGAATCCGAGAATACAATTCCTTCAACTGATACATCCCCGGCCATCATTCTGCCGCCGCCAAATCCCCCTTGATCACTGCTATCCGCTGTGTCATCACTGCCTACAGCAGTAAAATCTTTCGCAAGGGCAGAAGTGGTTGAATAGTAATTGTAGCCTTTTATATAATTTGAATCGATAAGTTCTTCAGCAGATTCGATGGGGACGGGAAATGATTGGAATCTTTGCCTTCCGCCACCTTGATTCTCTCCTTGCTGCTGTTCCATCAGCTTTTCCCGGTCCACGGTCAATGTTACCTCGCCACCTAATTTCTCACGTGCTAAGATGCTGGATTGATCCGCAGCTGTCTGGATCGTTAATCCTGACAGCACCAATACGGATATGACCGTCAGGACAATCAGTAATAAGATGCTCTTACCCATTCGTGCTTTCACACTCCAAAAGGCACGTTTAATAAAATTCATTCTCCTCTACTCCTATCCATTCAAATGATTATGAGGGCGTGTTTTTTTTCGACCCACTGCTTCCTTACTTCCTGTAAAGCCCCGTGGTGTACATGGTTTAAACCGGGCTACAGAAATAGCTTATCCACCAAATATGGCCAAAATATGAACGAAAAATGTCCGAAAGTTTAAATGTGGCAGAGCAAGAAATGTTAATCTTTAATGGATAAGAGAAAACAGAAGCCAAGGGATATATCAGCTCATAGAAAAACGAACGGGCCGTTAATCTGACCCGTTCGTTTTATTTTTGGTGCTATTCATTTTTGTCACTTCCAGATATTGGATATGATGTCCATCGATTTCCTTCACCTTAAAGCAATAGCCTTGTTCCTCAATCTTATCTTCCGGCTTGACTTCATATTTCTGGGTAAGGAACCAGCCCCCGATGGTATCGACTTCTTCTTCTTCGATTGAGATCCCAAGAAGGTCATTCACATCCTCGATGAGCATGACGGCATCGAAGATATAGTGATCATCTTTTACCTTTTGGACTTCAGGTATTTCGTCGATATCAAATTCATCCCGGATTTCGCCGACAATTTCTTCAATGATGTCTTCCACCGTAACGAGGCCGGCTGTCCCGCCATACTCATCTAGGAGAACCGCCATGGGGGAACGCTCCTTTTGCAATTTGACGAGCAGTGCCTGGATGGGAATCGTTTCGATCACGCGAATGACAGGTTTGATGAACGAAGTAATATTTTCATGTTCGCTTTTGTGATTCACGAGTGTCGTCAACAGTTCCTTGACATTCACAATCCCGAGGATATTGTCTTTATCACCATCCACGACAGGGTATCTCGTGTACCGTTCTTCTTTAATGACCGAAAGTACTTCGTCAATGGTCGATTCTGCGGATAAAGTCACGATGTTTGTCCGGGGCACCATGATTTCCTTCGCGATACGCTCGTCAAATTCAAATATCTTATTCACATACTTGAATTCGGATGAATTGATTTCACCGCTTTTGTAGCTGTCGGAAAGAATGATTCTGAGCTCTTCTTCGGAATGCGCGATTTCATGCTCAGAAGCCGGTTTTAAACCGAACATCCCGGTAAACACGCGGGCTGAACTGTTTAAAGTCCAAATGAATGGATAAGCAATCCTGTAAAACCAGATCAGCGGCTTGGCAAATAGTAATGTGATTCTTTCTGCTTTTTGGATGGCAAATGTCTTCGGAGCCAATTCTCCAATAACCACATGCAAAAAGGTAATGACAGAAAAAGCCAATGCGAATGATATGATGCTGGCAATGGACGGATTTAAATCAAATTTTTTGAACACAGGGTGAAGCAGGGTTTCTATGGTAGGTTCTCCTAACCACCCAAGTCCAAGGGAGGTGATGGTAATACCCAGCTGACAGGCTGACAGGTATTCGTCCAGATGGGAAATGACTCTTTTCGCCGCAACGGCGGTTTGATTTCCTTCAGAGACCAACTGATCAATTCTCGAACTCCTCACTTTGACGATGGCAAATTCAGAAGCCACGAAGAATGCAGTCAGCCCTATTAGTAGGGCAACAAGGAATAAATTAAATAAAATGTCCAATGGATAGAAGTCAAAAAGAAAGGGGTTCATTTCCTTTCTTCTGCTTCACTCACCTCCTGTTTGAAAGAGTAGATATACCATCATGGATGAAGGATTGAGACAAGAATCATCCTTCGATGAGTATATTTGTTTTAATCAGGCAATTTCATCACGATCTTCTAATGTGGTTTGCAATTGCAATGTGACCATCATTCGGTTATCCTAAAATATAATGATTTATCAGGACGTTTCATGATTTCATCATAGAGAAAAAGAATGAACAATACAATTATTTTGGATTCGTCATCCTACGATAGTTGGAAAGGAGAACGATTATGGCAGACGTATTCAATCAAGAATTTGTAGTAGCCCTTATCATTGCCTTTTCGGCGTATATCATTGTAAGGGGAATAGCCATTTTCTTTGGGAAAGCAGGAAAAGGTTATCTGGAAAATCTCCAGTCCCCTACAGGACGGTTATACCTTCAATTGATTGGAGGCTACTACATAGTATCAGGCGTATTGGGCCTCATTATTCCGCGGTTAGACTGGAAAACAGAAGACATCTACTTTGCAATCGCCATCTTCGCCATTATATCAGTGGTGTTTTGGATCACAATCGACCTCTCCATGAAGCGCAGTCGTAAAAAGCTTCAGCAAAATTAATATGGTTTCTAAAAAAGCTCCGATTTCGGAGTTTTTTTTGTGCTTTTAGAGAAAAAACCCAACCGGACAACGGTTTTTCTGAATAGCTTAGAGAGAAATACAAAACATTCAAAAGAATGTTTGAACATTTTCATGTATTCTTTTATACTATATTCAAAAGGGTGTTTGAATGAGGAGAGGTGTCAATATGAAAGAAACAGATGTATGCGAAGTGACCTGTGTAGAGGATGAAAAGGTCAACCGCTTAAAATCGATGGTTTTAACACAAAATACGTCTAAAGTGGCAGAAATCTTTAAAGCACTTTCTGATCAAACGAGAATGAAAATAGCGTATGCACTTACGATAGAAGACGAACTTTGTGTATGTGATGTGGCCAATATTGTAGGCTCTTCCACAGCAACCGCGTCCCACCATTTGCGTTTATTGAAGAAGCAGGGGCTGGCTAAATTCAGAAAAAAAGGCAAGCTTGTCTATTATTCCCTGGATGATCATCATGTGAAACAGTTGATTGAAATTGCAGTGACCCATCAGTTGGAGGTGGAGGATCGTGACTAGTAAACCAGCCCATAAACAAACGTACCGGGTTGAAGGGTTTACGTGTGCAGGTTGTGCAGCCAAGTTCGAAAAAAATGTCCAGCATCTCGAAGGAGTGGTAGACGCTAAGGTGAACTTCGGTGCTGCCAAGATTACTGTCTACGGAGATACATCAAAGGAATCGGTAGAAAAAGCGGGGGCATTCGAAGGGCTTCGCTTAACAGAAGACGGTTTGAGGAAGGTCCAGGAAGAGAAAGAACCTTTTCATAGGAAACATAAGCATCTTTTTCTTTCCTTGTTTTTCATTCTGTTAGCCTACTCATTACCATTGACCGGTTGGGATAATAGTGAATTTTATTCTAATCTTTCTTTTGCCGTAGCCATTGTGACCGGTGGATATCGCCTGTTTGAGACGGGTTTTAAAAACCTGATTAAACTTGAGTTCGATATGAGGACGCTTATGACCATTGCCATTATCGGTGCAGCGTTCATTGGCGAGTGGGGTGAAGGGGCGATTGTTGTCATCCTTTTTGCCATCAGTGAGGTACTGGAAGCTTATTCAATGGATAAGGCAAGGGAATCGATCCGTTCACTTATGGATATAGCTCCTCCGCAGGCACTCATCATTCGAAATGGATCAGAGATGATGGTTGATGCAGAGGAAATCGAAATCGGTGACATCATGCTGGTGAAGCCCGGGCAGAAAATAGCCATGGATGGGGACATTATCGAAGGTTCTTCATACGTCAACCAGGCAGCGATTACAGGTGAGTCTGTACCGGTTGAGAAAGTCCAAGGGAATGCCGTATTTGCCGGTACGTTAAATGAGGAAGGCTACCTTAAAGTATTGGTTACAAAGCGGATAGAAGATACGACACTTGCCAAGATCATCCACCTGGTAGAAGAAGCGCAGGGTGAAAAAGCCCCCTCACAGGCATTTGTCGATATGTTTGCAAAATATTATACGCCGATCATCATGGTCGTTGCGTTCCTTGTAGCAGTAATACCACCTCTCTTATTGGATGGAGATTGGTCCACTTGGGTGTATCAGGGGCTTTCGGTGCTGGTTGTCGGTTGTCCATGTGCATTGGTGATTTCTACTCCCGTGGCCATTGTCACAGCAATCGGAAATGCAGCAAAAAATGGCATCCTCATCAAAGGTGGGGTATATCTTGAGGAATTAGGTCGTTTGAAGGCCATTGCATTTGATAAGACCGGGACTCTTACCAAGGGTGAGCCAGAGGTTACGGATATGATACCATTGTCAAATGTGGAAGAGAATCAATTATGGAAATGGATGTCCGCTCTTGAATTTCACTCTCAACATCCTCTCGCACACGCGTTCATTAAAGAAGCGGAGGAACGTAACATAGATTATAGAAGTTATGAAGTGTTTGAGTTTCAATCCCATACGGGTAAAGGAATCAGTGGTCTCATTGAGGGTGAAAGGTATTATCTTGGTTCTGAGAGTCTCTTTCACGGATCGTATGCTGAAATTAAAGAACTTCAAAGGGAAGGGAAAACCGTCATGCTGTTCGGAACGGCAGATACCCCTTTAGCACTTGTAGCCGTCGCGGATGAAGTGAGGGAAACGAGTAAGGAAGTGATTAGTCTTCTTCACGAGATAGGGATAGAGCATACCGTGATGCTGACAGGGGATCATGAAAATACGGCTAGATCGATTGGGAACCGGGTAGGGGTCAAGGAGACAAAAGCCGGCCTTCTTCCTGAAGAAAAACTGAGTTTCGTTAAGGGATATATGAATACCTATGGCAAAGTCGCCATGATTGGAGATGGAATCAATGATGCTCCAGCACTTGCCGCTTCAAACGTCGGCATTGCCATGGGCGGGGCAGGAACAGACACCGCATTAGAAACAGCAGACATTGCATTAATGAATGATGACTTGAAAAAATTGCCCTATATCATCCGCCTAAGCCGGAGAACGCTTACCGTCATTAAACAAAATATTTCTTTCGCTATCGGAATTAAGCTTCTTGCTTTATTGCTTGTCATCCCAGGAATGCTTACATTATGGATTGCCATCTTTGCCGATATGGGAGCGACACTACTTGTAACATTGAATGGTCTCAGATTACTCAAAATAAGAGATGGAAAGTGAGGGATATGCAATGGGTCACGATCACAGTCATGGCCACTCACAAAATAAAAAAGCATTATTAATCAGTTTTCTATTCATATTCACCTTTATGATCGTTGAAGTGATCGGGGGAATCGTGACAAATAGCCTGGCACTTCTTTCAGATGCAGGACATATGCTCAGCGATGCTGCGGCACTTGGGCTGAGCCTTGCTGCTTTTTATATAGGAGAGAAGGCGTCCAACAAAGGGAAGACATACGGCTACAGGCGATTTGAAATCCTAGCTGCTTTTCTGAATGGGATCACCCTGATTCTTGTATCCCTTTATATCTTCTGGGAAGCATACCGCCGCTTTATCGACACACCTGATGTTTCAGCCAATATGATGATCATCGCCGTCATTGGATTAGTGGTGAATATCCTGGTAGCCTGGATCCTCATGAGGGGAGATACAGAGCATAACCTGAATGTCCGGAGTGCTTTCCTTCATGTGCTGGGTGATATGTTGGGCTCAGTCGGCGCCATCATAGCCGGTCTTCTTATCTATTTCTTCGGTTGGAATCTAGCTGATCCGATTGCTTCTATTATCGTGGCGATTCTTATCATCATCTCCGGATGGAGGGTGACGAAGGACTCCATTCACATTTTAATGGAAGGGTCCCCTAGGAACGTGGATACAGATCAAGTGAAAAAAGGTATGTCTACAGTACAGGGAGTAATAGAAGTGCATGATCTTCATGTATGGTGCATCACTTCGGAATTTACGGCACTAAGCTGTCATGTAGTGGTGGGAGATGGAGTCGACAGAGATGAAATCATACAGCAGCTTTCTCGGTTCCTTGAAGATGAATATGACATTCATCATGCCACTCTTCAAGTGGAAGGGAAACATGTCCTTGAAGGACATCATCACTGTTGTACATGATCAATCATGTGCCAGGCCATGGAGTATTTCGGCTGCATCATCCCCAATAATGACTGTCTTTACAGGGGATTTGAATTCAGCATGAACAGAGCTATGGTGATTTTATGAAATAATCATAAGGATGTTTAATTCCCTCCGAAAATGGGGTATATCCTCAACTGGAGGGATGAACATGCTACATCAAGAAACCAAATCACAAATAAAAAAAACACCCGAAATAAAAAAGGATTTCTATATACAGCAATTATTGAGGATTGGCGTCTATAAATCTTTCGACAAGCAGCTTTATGAACTGTCGATGAATGAATTACAGGACGTTTATCTTGAGTACTATGTTGGTGGAGATATACTGCGTTAAAAAAGACGACCCTTTAGAAAAAGGATCGTCTTTTATTATGTGTGAAGATATTATGGCACATCATGCCCCATGGATGTTTGAAGGATCTCAAACCACTGATCATGATTCAATGTAATGGAAAGGGAATCGATTGCGTTTTGAATCCTGTCTTTCTTACCTGAACCGACAATCGGCATAATATTAGCTGGATGATTGAGAAGCCATGCATATAAAACTTCGTCAATTCCCTTTGCACCCGTTTCCTCTTGGATGTTCTTTAATGTGTGTTGAAGTCGGAGAGCTTTCTCATCTTCACCTTTAAAGATTGCCCCTCCTGCGAGTGGCGACCATGCCATCGGTGCCACTCGTTTTTCCTGACATAGATTTAAAGTGCCATCTTCAAAGTTCTCTAAGTGATAAGCAGATAGTTCAATTTGGTTTGTAATCAATGGGAACGGTAAATAAGATTGAAGCATATTCCATTGATGATCTTTGAAATTTGAAACACCGAAATGGCGTACTTTTCCCTCTTCCTTTAACTGAGTGAAGGCTTCGGCCACTTCCTCACCATTCATGAATGGATCTGGTCGGTGAATTAATAATAAGTCGATATAGTCCGTTTTTAAATTTTGAAGAGAATTCTCGACGGATGTGAGAATGTGCTTCTTACTAGTGTTGTAATGATGTGTTTTATGTTCAGGTCGATGATCCGAAGGCAGAACGATACCGCATTTCGTCACAATCTCCATCTTTTCCCGCAAGGAAGGGTCAAGGGCTAGAGCTTCACCGAATAAAGCTTCACATGTGTATGAACCATAAATGTCGGCATGGTCAAAGGTTGTGATTCCGTTTTCAATATTATGTTGAATAAGGGATAGTGTATCTTCCTTCGATTGATTCCAATCTGCAAGCCTCCACAAACCATGAATGATCCTGGAGAACGATAAGTCTTCAGTCATTTGTATTCGTTGCATAGATGTAACCTCTCTTCATTTGGTATGTAGACATTCTTTCAAAGTCATACTAGTAAGTATATTACTACGTTTTGAAAGGAAATAGAAATGATTGGACCTCATTGGGATATATTACGTCAGTGGGATGTGGATGCGACTGGCGTGAAGATGCTCCACCTTCATCCCCATGTCATGAGGGTGATGGATGGTAAGAGAACCTATTATCTAAAGAAGAGAGAGGATTCATCTATTGAGAATTGCTTGGAAGAGTACCATTTGTCCTCATATCTACTGAATAATGGCCTCCATGTTGAATCCCCAATCTTAACTTCATCACAGAGACCCTTTGTGAAAGAGGGAAAGCAAATCTATTCACTCTATGAAGAACTTGTTGGAACGCCATTAACGAAATGTTCTTTCACTTCCTTTGGAAGTGCAGGAGCAAACCTTTCAATCCTTCACCGCCTCCTGAAAGAATATCGCAGCACATATGAAATAAGGGCTTGGGATATAGCACGTCATGTGAAGGAATGGATGAGTGAGCTTGAAACTACAAGGATTGGGAAGCGAGGGAAGGACTTACTATCAAGAATGGAAGGTTGGGAATCGTACTATGACCAGTTGCCTGTTCAGCTTGTCCATAGTGATTATCATCGGGGGAATATATTGATGAAGGGGAATGATGTCAGTGGGATCATTGATTTTGCCAGGATCAGAACGGCACCACGCATTACAGACATCGCTTACTTTCTGGCAGGTTTACTGAAGGATAATGAAAAGGTTGATAGGGAGAATTATTTCAGGTCTAAACAATTATTTGTCGGTGGATATGGGGCTGAAAGACATTTGACCAACTTGGAGAAAAGGATGCTGCCTATAGTGATCATTCTCTTCCTTTTGCAATATGCCTTTTTATATGACCAAAAGGGATATGCAGAAAAGGGCCTCTTCTGTGTTTCCCTGATTGATGAGATCCTGAACCGGGTTTAAATATATGGATTTTATCAAAATGAAAAGTAAATACTTGATTAACGATCCGTTCTATGGCACAGTAGGAAAGAAGATCACGTTTAATTTCATATTCAATGTGTAGGGGGACCGGAATGGCCGGTTGAGATTGTATCCTGTAGATGCTGACCCTTTGAACCTGAACTGGCTGATACCAGCGTAGGAAACATTCTATTAAACGATACATATTATGTTTAACGATGCGTCCTAGGCTACAGCCCGGGGCGCTTTTTTATTTTACATTCATTCACCCTCATGTGCGAAGAATAATTGAATAGACGTTGATATTGTATAAGATGTAAGGAGGAAACATGATGAAAAAATGGATGTTCATCATCTGTTCTGTATTTCTATTAACTGCCTGCAGCGCTGGGGAAGATACAACTGATGAGAAGAAAGAAAGTCTTAAAAAGGTTTCGGTCGTACTCGACTGGACACCGAACACCAATCATACCGGTTTATATGTAGCGAAAGAAAAAGGCTACTTCAAAGACCAGGGACTCGATGTTGAAATCATCTTACCCGGAGAAGCGGGTGCGGACCAACTCGTTGCTTCAGGAAAGGCACAATTCGGGGTAGGATACCAGGAAAGTGTCACACAAGCACGAGTCCAGGATGTACCGCTCGTATCTATTGCTGCGGTTATTCAGCATAATACTTCAGGGTTTGCTTCACCTAAGAGCAAGGGTATAACAGAACCTAAGGATTTCGAAGGGAAAAGCTATGGCGGATGGGGATCTCCTGTTGAAAAAGCCGTTATGGATTCGATCATGAAACAGGAAAATGCCGATGTGGAAAAAGTGAATTTCATCAACATGGGAGATACCGATTTCTTTACTGCCGTAAAACGGGATGTTGATTTCGCCTGGATCTACTATGGTTGGACGGGTATCGAGGCAGAGCTTCGCGGTGAGGATCTGAACATGATGTATGTAAAGGACTATTCGGATAAATTGGATTATTACACACCGGTCCTCACCACAAATGAAAAAATGATCGAATCAGACCCTGATACGGTCAAAGCGTTCCTGGCAGCTACTTCCAAGGGGTACGAGTACAGCATCGATAACCCGAAAGAAGCTGGTGACATTCTTCTGAAAGCAGCACCTGATCTTGATAAAGAACTAGTCATGAAGAGTCAGGAATGGTTAGCACCAAAGTACAAAGATGACGCTGAAAGATGGGGAGAGCAGAAGCTTGAAGTATGGGAAAACTATGCATCATGGATGTATGATAATGATTTATTAGATAAGAAGCTGGAAAGCAAGAAAGCATTCACGAACGAATTCTTACCGAAATAAGAGGTGAACAAAATGGGGAACTCACTCGTAAGCATACAAATCATTCCGAAGACAAATAACGGGGAAGACGTCATTCCATATGTTGATGAGGCAATTGCCATCATTGAAAAATCGGGTGTCCGATATGAAGTACATCCCTTGGAAACGACGATGGAGGGAAATCTATCTGACCTATTTAAGGTGATTGAACAAATGAATGAACGGATGATTGAAATAGGTAGCAAAAACGTGATCTCACAAATCAAAGTACTGTATCAGCCCGACGGTATTGAAATGAATCAATTAACGGAGAAGTTTAGATGATGAGAACATGGATTTCAAAAGGATGGAGACCCTTCTTGGTCCTCATCCTTTTATTCATCATTTGGGAAGTATCCATCAGAGTATTCGAAGTACCTGCTTGGCTGATGCCTCCACCTTCAGACATTTGGGCAGAAGGTATTGCTTCGTGGCCTGTGTTCAAGGGACATCTTGCTTCGACGACGACTCTTACGATTGCAGGGTTTGTGATTGGCTGTTCGATTGGAATCGGGACAGCGGTCGGACTCCATCTCCTTCCAAAGGTAAAGGAAGCAATCTATCCACTGATGATTCTGTCCCAGAATATACCCATTATCGTCCTTGCGCCACTTCTTGTCATTTGGTTTGGGTTTGGACTATTGCCGAAAATCATCGTCATTACGTTGATCTGCTTCTTTCCAGTGGCGGTCTCTGCACTCGATGGATTCAGACAGACAAATGCAGAATACATCCTATATATGAAAATGTCGGGAGCATCAAAAGGGCAGATCTTCAGGAAAGTGGAGTGGCCACACGCACTGCCGTCCATCTTCTCGGGATTGAAAATCTCAGCTACTTACAGTGTAATGGGAGCGGTCATCTCTGAATGGCTGGGTGCCCAAAAAGGCATTGGTGTTTATATGACACTCGCATCGTCTTCATTCAGGACCGACCGGGTTTTTGTAGCGATCTTCATGATCATGCTCCTCAGTCTGGTGTTTTTCGGTATCATCCTTTTACTGGAGAAATTCATGGTGAAGTGGAATCGAAAGGAGGACAAGTAATATGACGACCTTATCAATAGAAAATATGTCCAAGTCCTTTGATGGAGAGCTTATTCTTGATGATCTATCCATTACGGTCGGAGAAGGTGAGTTTGTTTCAATACTCGGTCCTTCAGGAAGTGGGAAGAGTACATTGTTTCATGTGATTGGTGGTTTATTCACCCCTGACACAGGGGATATCCTGCTGGATGGTCAGTCCATAAGTGGCCAGCGGGGCTCCATCAGCTATATGCCTCAAAGTCCTTCCCTCCTGCCGTGGCGCACTGTCATTGAGAATGTGATGCTTGGTCAGGAGCTGCATGGGAAAAGAGACAGGGACATGGCAATCAGAATGATTCATCGGGCGGGTTTAAAGGGATATGAGGAAGCCTATCCTGATGATCTTTCTGGAGGGATGAAACAGCGGGTGGCATTTATCCGTGCGCTTGTAAGTCCTCAATCCTTCTTGTGCCTGGATGAGCCCTTTTCTGCGCTGGATGAATTTACACGACTGGATATGCAGAAATGGCTTCTATCCATATGGGAAGAGGATTTAAGTTCTGTTCTTTTTGTCACCCATAATATTGATGAGGCCCTCTTCTTGTCTGACCGTATCATTGTCCTATCAACAAGGCCTGCGAGGGTACAGAAGGAATTCAAGGTGCCTTTTCCCCGTCCCCGTGACAAAGAGATCTTATTGACGGAGGAGTTCCTTAAATGGAAAACGGATATCTTTGAGGAGTTATCTCAGTATGTCTAAATCCTCACTCATTGATTCACACGTCCACCTAGACTTATATAACCTGGCGGAACGTGAAAAAATCCTTCGGGAGCTTGAGTTGTATGCTGTGAAATCCATTATATCCGTATCGTTCCATCTCCAATCATCACAGCATAATATATTGATTGCAAGGGAGGACGCACGGGTGAGACCTGCAGCTGGCTTTCATCCCGAACAAGATCTTCCTGGAGAGAAGGATATCCAACTACTCATGGATTTCATTGAGGAACATCATCAAGAGCTTGTGGCAATCGGGGAAGTAGGATTGCCTTATTATAAAATAAAAGAAAATCCTTCACTTCCTCTTGCGCCTTATGTGGAATTACTGGAACGCTTCATCATTCAATCAAAGCAACTTGATAAACCCATCATTCTTCATGGAATCTATGAGCATGCTCCCATTATCTGTGATCTATTGGAGAAACATTCAATAGAAAAAGCGCACTTTCATTGGTTTAAAGGGGATAATGATACGACAGAACGCATGATTGATAATGGATATATGGTTTCTATTACACCTGATGTCCTGTATGAAGAGGAAATTCAAGAACTCGTAAGAATATATCCCATAGAAGGGTTAATGGTGGAAACGGACGGACCATGGCGATTTGAAGGAGTCTTTCTTAAGAGAATGACTCATCCCGGTTTGATGCACCGCTCAGTTGAGAAAATAGCCGAAATAAAAGGGTTATCAGAATCAACTGTATATAAACAATTATTCAGAAATACCAAGGAATTCTATAAAATATAGAAGCTAGGCTCCTCCTGTGAATTTTGCATGGGGAGCCATTTTTTTCTTCCTGAAAATATTTAAACATCTTTTACCATCATATTTCTTCTCTTCTTAACAGAAAATGATAACAATGACATGATGAAAAAGGTGAGGAAAATGGAATTGAATAATCACTATACTCCCTATCAAGCCGGGGATGTTGTATATGTAATTTACAGAAACCCGCATACTCAAAGTGTGGCCAATGTACAGGAAGCCGCCGTTGTACACGATCCGGAAAATCCGGATGGGCTGGCATTATTTCTATATGAGACTTATTATCCTTTATCCCATGAAGTTGCTGTCTACAGTACAGAAGCAGAAGCAGAACAGGCTTACACACAATCATTTGGAGACCTTTAGGAGGGGATTAATATGGTGAAACCGTTCATGCCTCAATTGGTCTATTTTGAACCGAATGCACTTGATTATCCACTAGGGCAGCAATTAAAGGAAAAGTTTGAAAAAATGGATGTGGAAATCCGTTATACAACGTCCCATAATCAGGTTCGAAATCTACCTGGGGAAAATCATTTTCAAAAATATCGAATCGCAAAATCCACATTGGTTGTGGGGGTCCGGAAAACCCTGAAGTTTGATACATCCAAGCCGTCAGCGGAATATGCCATCCCGTTTGCGACCGGATGCATGGGTCACTGTCATTATTGCTATCTCCAGACTACGATGGGGAGCAAACCTTATATCCGTACTTATGTGAATGTGGATGAAATATTTGAGGCGGCAGATAAGTATATCGAGGAAAGGGCACCTGAGTTCACGCGCTTCGAAGCTGCGTGTACGTCCGATATTGTCGGTGTGGACCATTTGACTCATACACTTAAACGGGCGATTGAGCATTTTGGTGAATCGGAGTATGGAAAATTACGCTTCGTTACCAAATTCCATCATGTAGATCATCTGCTGGATGCGAAGCATAACGGAAAGACGAGGTTCCGTTTCAGTATCAATGCAGACTATGTCATTAAGAATTTTGAACCGGGAACTTCGCCTTTGGATAAACGATTGGAAGCAGCAGGGAAGGTTGCGAGAGCCGGCTATCCGTTAGGATTTATCGTGGCCCCGATCTATATCCATGAAGGGTGGCAAGAGGGATATAAGGAAATGTTCGAACATCTGGAAGCCCATTTGCCTGAAGAAGCCAAAAAGGATCTAACCTTCGAATTTATCCAGCATCGCTTCACAAAGCCTGCCAAGAGGGTGATCGAGAAGAATTATCCGATGACGAAACTTGAATTAAATGAAGAAGAACGCCGCTATAAATGGGGTAAATATGGAATAGGAAAGTATATTTATCAAAAGGATGAAGAGCAGGAAATCAAAGATCATCTATACGCGTATATGGAGAAGCATTTCCCGAAAGCAAAGCTTGAATATTTCACCTAAAAAAAAGGACTGATTACATGGAAATATTGGTTGTAATCAGTCCATTTAATGTAATTGTGGAAGGATATTCTCTAAATCTTTCACTCGTATGGCAATTTCATCACAGATTTCCTGGTAATGGACCCATTCTTCAATCAAGGTTGTCGAACGTTTTCGGGGGTTAGGTAAATTCCAATAAATGACCCTGTCTTCTAATTCAGATGGGAGTTCGATCTTATCGTCATATTCTGTATCCTGAATCGCAACGATTACCGAGGCGTCACCGAGTTCTTTCATTTCAATGCGTGAAAGAGGAAAAGAACTAATATCAATACATAATTCTTTCATTGCTAAGACGCTGAATTCAGCACGGCTTTCAGCAACCCATCCGGCACTTTTAAAGGACCAGTCTGACACATTGAGCTTCTCGGCCCACCCTTCAGCTATCAAGCTGCGCTGTTGACTACTTGAAAGAAAATAGACTGTTTTATTCATAAAAGTATGTTCCTTTCTATTTTCATGCTGTTATTACTATTTACCCAATCACGTATTGTTTAACCCCTGAATGAAGAAAAGAAATTTTTGGTAGAAACTTTTTAGTAGAATGGATTCAATGAACTGCCTTAAATTATGAAGTGAAGGTATATAATTATAGGAAAATGGATGTGATTCACCCTTATTCTTCTTTAATTATTAAAAAAATCAGTATAATAGTAGAAAGAGAATGCAGCGCTCTAAACGAATAAAGCAGCAGGGAGGATCAGCTTGCTAAAAGTTCAAAAATTTTGGTTTTATAAAAAAGATATGGGGGTAAATACCTTTATATTATTTGGAAAATTATAGGGAGGTACATCTATGAAATTTAACTTAACAACGAAGATTATTACCGCTTTGATACTTGGTGCGGTAGTTGGTTTATTACTTAATATTTTTGCAAAAGATTTATTCGATATATTAGATCCATATCTCTTCACTCCACTAGGGAAAATATTCCTTAATCTTATCAGCATGCTTGTGGTACCGATTGTCTTCCTTTCCATTGTTCTTGGATCGGCAGGGCTTGGGGATCCGAAGAAGCTAGGGAGAATAGGGTTGAAGACCATTGTCTACTTCTTAGTGACAACGTGTATTGCCATCGTAATCGGTTTGACTCTTGCTTATATTATTGATCCTGGACTTGTGGAAGGGATTGATACTTCCCAATCAGAAGGTTTTAAAACAGAAGAAGCTCCTCCGGTTGGGGAGACACTAATGAACATTATTCCTAAAAATCCGCTAACTGCCATGACGGAAGGCAATATGCTCCAGATCATCGCCTTTGCCATCTTCATCGGGTTTGGATTAACAGCTTTAGGGGAGAAGACAAAAGGCATCCTGAAACTTGTGGAGCAAGGGAATGACCTGATGATGTATCTCGTCACCCTTGTTATGAAATTCGCTCCATACGGAACATTCGGGTTGATTGCTTCTGCAATCGGTAGTCAGGGTGCCAGTGCTTTAAAAGCAATGTGGCTTTATTTTGTCGTTGTATTGGCGGCTCTCATCGTTCACGCATTCATTACGTATGGTGGAACGATTCTCCTGCTTGCTAAGAAGAATCCGCTTTGGTTCTTTAAGAATTTCAGCCCTGCCATGAGCGTTGGATTCAGTACTTCAAGCAGTAATGCGACTCTTCCGATTTCCATGGATGTTGCCCAGCAGAGATTGGGTGTTTCTAAATCTGTGAGTTCCTTCGTTCAACCATTAGGAGCGACGATCAACATGGATGGTACTGCCATCATGCAAGGTGTTGCGACTGTATTCATCTCTCAGGTGTATAATGTCGATCTATCGATGGAACAGCTGATAACGGTCGTTCTGACAGCTGTATTGGCGAGTATCGGTACGGCGGGAGTACCAGGAGTAGGTCTAATCCTTCTTGCCATGGTTCTAAGCAGTGTCAATCTTCCTGTTGAAGGGATCGGCTTGATTTTAGGGATAGACCGCCTTCTTGATATGGCTCGAACATCCATCAATATTTCAGGTGATGCTGCATGCGCCCTATTTGTATCAGAGACTGAAAAAAAGCGCACCATAAAGATACAAAGAGGCGAAGCGTAACCAAGTGACAGCCACCATATTGTAAAACAAACGGAAGGTGAGATCATGTTGATTTCACCTTCTTTTTTTTGGAAAGGGGAGGTTTTCCTGTATGTTGCCTGCTCTGATTTGGCAAATTACAAGGAAGCCGACTTGATAGGAAATTCAGTATGTTATCCTGAACAGAGAGTTAAACACAGTAATCACGAAAGTTCATTTAAGGAGTTGGTATTCTTGAAAGTACTTATGATTGTTGCCCATCCCCGAACGAACTCCCTTACATTTTCCATCACAAAGCATATTCAGAAAGGCCTTCACGAGAAAGAATATAAAACATCGATACTGGATTTATACAGGGAGGAATTCCATCCGGTGTTAGATGACAAAGGCGAAGAAGAATGGGATACCCCCCTGAAAGGGAAGCCTTCATATATTGTCGATAAGGAGAGAAAGAAATTAAAGCGATATGATGCCCTGATCTTCGTATTTCCGATATGGTGGTATGGTTTGCCTGCCATCATGAAAGGGTATATTGATCGAGTCTTTACATATCCGGCTTTTACTCAAATCAGTCATCAGAAGGTTCTTTGGGTGGGGCTTGCAGGTGAAACAAAAGAGGAGTTTCTCTCAAATGGTCATAATGAAGCGTTGCGACACCAATTAATATCGGGAATTTCAGAAAGGATGGGGGTCATTGATAAAGAAGTAGAGATCTTTTTTGACACAATGGACAGGGATAAAAAATTTGATTATGAAAAAACTATGAATAAAGCGTATCTGCTGGGTACGTTATTTTGACAGAAGTGTGAAAAAAGTACTGTTTTTTGAATAAATTTAAATAATTTTTTGTGAATAAATATAGAGGAATAGCTGATATAAAACAAAAATATCGAATATTACTGTATTTTTATTCATGACTTTCTCTTGTTGTAAGGCGTATGACTTTAAAAAAATCTGTATTATGGTATGATAAATCTTGTGTCTACAACAGCCGGGAAAATAACATTTAAAAAGAAAGTGTATAAAAAATACACTTAATTGCATAAGAAGGAGGGGTTTGAAATTGGGTGAAGGATTAACAATGGGAACCTGGTTATGGCTATTAATTCCAATGCCGACATTGATCATTTTATCAATCATCACTTTTTTCACAGAACAAACAAAGGAGTAGATTATGGATATTAATATTCAGACGTTAACATCGATCATCATATATTTAATTGGAATGGGTGTTATTGGTTACATGGCAGCGAAGTTAACCAGTAACTTATCCGACTATGTTTTAGGAGGAAGACGATTAACTGCCGGTGTAGCCGCCCTCAGTGCGGGATCATCCGACATGAGCGGTTGGTTGATGCTTGGGTTGCCTGGTGCCATTTATGCAAGTGGTATGGGGTCAATCTGGTTGGCAATCGGTCTTTCGGTAGGTGCGTACCTGAACTGGCAATTTGTTGCAAAACCATTCCGTGTATATACGGAAGTTGCCAATGATTCCATTACAGTACCGGATTTCTTTGAGAATCGTTTCCACGATTCAAGCAAAATTCTTCGAGTGTTCTCTGCTATCATCATCCTGATCTTCTTTACGTTCTATACTTCATCAAGTTTAGTCGGTGGAGCAATCTTACTTGAAGAATCATTCAATATGGATTATCGGTTAGCTTTATGGGTTGGAGCAGGTGTTATCCTTTCATATACGTTCTTTGGTGGATTCCTTGCGGCCAGCTGGACAGATTTCATTCAGGGTATCCTGATGTTCTTGGCATTGATCATTATTCCAATAGTAGCCATCTCTGAGATCGGCGGATGGGATGCGACGGTAAGTGCCGTATCAAGCATTGATCCATCTTACTTGAATGTTTACACAGGAGCGACATTTGTATCGGTCGTATCGCTTCTCGCATGGGGCTTGGGTTATTTCGGACAGCCTCATATCATTGTTCGATTTATGGGAATTAAATCTACGAAAGAAATTCCGAAAGCCCGCCTGATTGGTATGGTATGGATGATTGTTTCCTTGTTTGGGGCAATCTTCATCGGATTCTCAGGTATTGCGTATTTCGCCGATTCACCGTTAGAAAATTCAGAAACGGTATTCATCATGTTCTCCCAAGTATTATTTAATCCTTGGGTAGCCGGTTTCTTACTGGCGGCGATTCTGTCAGCGATCATGAGCACAGTGGATTCTCAGCTACTTGTTTCTTCCAGTGCCCTGGCTCAGGATTTCTATAAAGCGATATTCAGGAAAGAAGCAAGCCAAAAGGAAGAAGTCTTGGTTGGTCGAATTTCTGTAGTGGTCATCGCAATCCTCGCAATCTTCCTTGGCTATGATCGTGATAGCAAGGTATTGGAACTTGTCAGTTATGCTTGGGCAGGATTTGGTGCAGCCTTTGGACCGGTTGTCATCCTAAGCTTATTCTGGAAGCGAATGACTCGTAACGGTGCCCTTGCAGGTATGATTACAGGTGCAGTAACAGTTATTGTATGGAAGCAGTTGTCTGGAGGACTATTCGATGTGTACGAACTTCTTCCAGGATTCATCTTTGCTACCATTGCAATATTCATCTTCAGCTTAGTTGGCAACCCGCCTTCAAAAGAAGTGCAGGAAGAATTCGATACGGTTAAATTACGCCTGAAAGATTAAGGCTGTAACGGAAAGGACCCAATAATCGCTATTGGGTCCTTTTGTCATGCGTAGTCTATTTATTTTATCTCTTCGTACCGCTCCAAAGCCCTTTCGCGCGCTGCTTTGTGATCGACGATCGGACAAGGATAATCCTTTCCCAGCGTGATATCGGACTGTTCCAATACATCAGCGGGTGTGTCCGATGGCTTGTGAATATATTTGTTGGGAAGGTTATTTAGTTCAGGCACCCACATTCGGATGTAGGTGCCGTCTTCATCAAATTTTTTACTCTGCAGTGTGGGATTGAAGATGCGGAAGTAAGGGGCTGAATCGAGCCCTGAACCCGCTACCCATTGCCATCCCATCGAATTATTTGCCAGGTCTGCATCGATAAGGGTATTGAGGAACCATTCCGCTCCTCTTTGCCATGGAATGAGCAAATGCTTTGTGAGGAAGGAAGAGACAATCATCCGAACCCGATTGTGCATGAATCCGGTTGCCCACAATTCCCTCATTCCGGCATCCACAATCGGATAGCCGGTTTGACCTTTTGTCCACTTCTCCCATTCATCTTCATTTGGTTGCCACTCAAACTTTCCGAATTTTTCATTGAGTGGCCGAGTGGTGGACTCGGGATGGTGAAGGAGTACTGTATATGAGAATTCTCTCCATATAAGTTGCTTGATAAAAGGTTCCACAGGTTTGTTTTTCATTTCAATCAATGTATGGAAAATCTTCCTGACAGATATCACCCCGAGGGCTAAATATGGAGACAGGGTGGAATGATGTCCTACACTGGGAAAATCTCTTCCTTCTGAATAGTCATGCAGGCTACTCTCCAGAAATGAGTTTAATCTTGTAAATGCTGCTTCTTCGCCCGGTTCCCATATGCTTTCCATGACGTGATACCAGGGGATGGATGGTAAAAGACCTAAATCCTCAAGGGACATCCCTTCCTTCTTGAATGTTGGAATCTCCAGGTGTTCAGGGGAAGGAAATGGCTCCGGGATGTGTTCTTTCCTGATTGACCTGTAGAAAGCCGAGTATACTTTATAAGGACTGTCGTCATCCTTTTTAATTTTCCACGGTGGTAAAAGAAGGGATCCTTCGTACGTTTTGACCTCTATACCTTGAGAGGACAATGAATGTGCCAATTTCAGGTCCCGTTCATATACTTTAGGCTCATACGCGCGATTCCAATATACTGCTTGGGCATTTGTTTTCTCCACCCATTTCGGAAGGATTTCTTCGATTTTTCCTGCATCAAGAAAGAGTCGGCCGCCAATTGAACGGATTGTGCTCTGAAAAGAATCGATATTGCGATGCAGCCACCATTTCTTTGCCTCGCCGCTGGTGGAATGGGAAGTTTCCTCATCCCAAATATAAAGAGGGATCACGTTGCCTTCCTGGCAAGCCGAATAGAGTGCGGGGTTATCATGGATCCTCAGATCTTCCCTAAACAAAACGATGATTGATTTATCCATTTTGATTCCTCCTCGTATGAGATGTGGCTTATGATCAAATGTCCATTAGGTTTAAATTGTGTTTGTTAATAGGACTGAAGCGTTTTTTACCCGTTCCAGCCTATCTAAAAGTATAATAAATCGATGGAATCGATACAAAAATCAATGGGTTTGACAATAAATATTCCAATAAGATTGAAAACAGTGGTGCTTTAGGTGTAATATTACACTATAAACAAATAAGGT
Organism: Rossellomorea sp. YZS02; assembly: GCF_033963925.1. Taxonomy (NCBI): domain Bacteria; kingdom Bacillati; phylum Bacillota; class Bacilli; order Caryophanales; family Bacillaceae; genus Rossellomorea; species Rossellomorea sp. YZS02. Next base: position 95,938 of record NZ_JAXBLY010000006.1, read on the forward strand.
GTGAAACCATGACAAAAGAAGAAATCATATTAATCATCTCTGAAAAGTTAAGGCTGATACGAACCGAAGCGGGCTATACCCAGGATAAGATGGCGACAGTCATAGGGCTATCGAAAAAGACCCTGGTGCAGATTGAGAAGGGAAGAGTCATGGCGAGCTGGACAGCTGCCGTAGCTATCTGTGCGTTGTTTAAAGATAGTGAAACCTTAACGGTTAGTTTGGGGGGGGAACCCCTTGAAGTCATTGAAATCATTGCCCGGGAAGGGATTGATTATCGAAAAGAAAAAACCCTTGGTGGAAAAATTTGGTGGAAAGATTTAAAAAAAACCGATGATTACATCCTGCAACAAAATCTTTTCAGTAAGCATTATCGCATACTGGACGCTGAGGATTATCGGATCTATAGCAGCTTCGATGAAGAAAGCAGCCATAAACGATTTGATGAATTAACAGGGGAATAAGCAAAATAGAGGGACGGACCTTTAAAGGTCCGTCCCTCTATTTTATCTTATTTTACAACCAGTACGCTTGATTCGCAGTCATGGGCGACTTTTTCGCTGACGCTTCCGAGTACCCATTTTTTTATGCCGGATTTTCCGCTGTTGCCAATGACAACCAGATCTGCCTGTATTTCTTTCGCATATTCGCATATGCGTTTCGCTTCAGAGCCTGACAGGTGAATATAATTAGCATCTACTCCATGGGGAGAAAGCTTCTCGCGGGCATTGACTAAAAAAGGATGGGTAGATGATGGTGTCTTGATTTCATGATGTTCTTCTTCTGTTTCTCGCACTTTGTTATCCGGAGAAACGGATAGATTCCCCATATATTGATGATCGAAGCCTGGTGACGTGTCGGCTATAGCGTGAGTCGGTGTGTAATTGTCACGCGGTTCGTTTGCTGTTTTCTCGTCTGAAATATGGAGTACCGTTAGTTTTGAGTCTATAGAACTTTTCATTAATTTTGTTACTTCATCTAATGCTTTTTTGCTGCCGTCTGTTTCATCATAAGCTAATAGAATATGTCTATACATGTCAATCACCTCTGTATTGGAATATAAGTTGTTTACCCGTTTGGAGAAAAGTTAATCTTTTTCAGTTATTTCTGAAAGAATTAACATAAAAGGGAAAAGGATTTCCCGGAATGAAAATAGAAAGAGCAGAGTGGGGGAAGATCCACTCTGCTCTTTCTATTTTCAATAATATAACTCAAATAATAGCATGAATAGTGTTTGACCTCTTAAAGCATGCTGATAATCCAGCCAATAACAACAATTGCACCAATGACCATTAAGATTGTACGTACCATGAAAAATCACCTCGACTTATTGTATCGTGAAGAATATTTACTAGTTATAACCGGTTAAAATTAAGATACCCCGTTATCTAATGGTTAAAACATTCTCTTTCTGATTGTTTAACCACTGTATTCCTGCCGGCGTAATTTCAGTTCCTGTCCTTCCTCTTTGGATAATGACGTATCCTAAATCTTTTAGTTCGTTCAATCTTGTTCTGATCTGTTGAACGGATAGAGGTGTCGGGCTATCTTCCAGGGATGAATGAATCTTCTCTCTGCTTGCCCTTGTCCCCTCATTGTAGAAGCTCAATAATACTGATAGGATACTGACATACTCCTCGGATTTTGACATGGTTATTTCCGGATGAATGTGGGCATTTCTAGTTTCCCCGTTGTCTTGGAAATTATCATCATTTCTCGGTAATTCATTTATCGTTAATCGGTTGTGTTCCGCGACAGTCATCATATAAAGGAGCGTATTTTTAAGTTCCCTGACATTTCCACTCCACCGGGCGTTCTGCATGGCTTCCAATACGGCACTGTCGATTGTTGTGATCTTGCTTTGTTCCGTGCGGAGAAAATTTTCGATGAGGATGGGAATATCCCCGCTTCTTTCCCTCAGGCTTGGCAGCTGCAGTGATAAGACTTTCAAGCGGTGGTATAGATCTTCCCGGAATGTTCCTTCTGTAATTAGGGATTGAAGGTCTTTGTTGGTGGCTGCGATGATCCTTACATCTACCGGGATATTCTTGTTTCCTCCAATTCTCCTGATTTCCATTTCCTGAAGGACCCTCAACAACCTGGCCTGCAACTTTAAACTGATATCCCCAATTTCATCGAGGAACAGAGTGCCGCCGTCGGCTTGTTCGAACAAGCCCTTTTTTCCCCCTTTTTTAGCTCCGGTAAAGGCACCATCCTCATAACCGAATAGTTCACTTTCTAACAAATCTTCCGGTAATGCACTGCAGTTCACGGCAAGGTAAGGGCTGTTCTTGCGGGAGGAACTATTATGTATGGCACCAGAGAACAATTCTTTCCCTGTTCCAGTTTCACCATAGATCAAAACGGGAAGTTCACTTTGGGCAAGTTTCCCCGCAATCAATTTCGTCTCATTGATGAGTCTGCTATTTCCTAATATACTATCAAACGTATATTTGGCGATGTATCCCCTCTTTTGAAGTTCGCGTTTACGTACTTTCTCCATTTCTATGGTTTCTTCCATATCTTTGAATGTCGCCACAATGACACCTTCAGCCTCCAAGCGGAAGCGATAGACCATCACATTCTGTTGTCTGAGTGTGAAATATTCTTGATCCTCATCCTGGCGGGAAGTCAGGAAGTGATTCAACTCGATATTCTTAAAGACCCTGTTCAACTTTTTCCCGATTGCATGGGTGGCCGTTATTCCCACCATCCTCTCGAGGACTTCATTGAAAACAGTGATTTCACCATCTTCCTGAAAGGCCAGGATTCCGTCGTTGACTCCATCAACCACTTTGTTCAGGAATTTATTCAAGGTTTTCGCCCGTCTATTGATGGCTCCGAGTTTTTGACTGAGTTCAATGATCTTTCGGGTGTATCGGTCAGTAATATCGAAGGTCAATCGTTCCGATAACTGAAAGTGATAGATAATTTTCATGATGGTATTCAAATCAATCAATCTTACGCCGATATCTATTTTTTCGGGTATGGTAGGGGGGATGCTCAACATCTCTCCAGGTGAAATGGCAATGTCGATGTGTCTGGGATATACTCCTGAAGGGGAGTAAGGAATATAGTCAACATGATCAATCCCAAGTCGTTTTAACGTGGCGACGGCTTCTTGGGCAGTCTCGATGAAGTCATTCACATAAAGGATCTTCTTTCCCGGAGGCAATTCAAATATACGATCTATGTATTCGTAGTTCACCGTGCGTCGGGCTTTCATAATGGTACAGGAATCGAAATCGATATATTCCTGTACTTCAGGCTCGATCAGCGCTGAAGAATATACAATCAGCTTATTTGTGAAAAAAGTGGGAATCCCCTCATCACAGGCATAACTGGTAATATGGATCAGTTCACCAAAAACGGACTGTAACTGCTCCTTCAGGGCTCTCTCTGTTTCCTTTGTGCCGGCTAATAGAATTAATTCACGTTTCATTTGAATCCTCCTTATGGTTAATAAAAGGTTTTTGGTTAACTATATTCTAACCTATTTCAACCATTAGCGGAATTAAAGTTTGTATTTTCAGATAATAGAGGGTTGGCACGGAACTTGCATGTAAGAAAATGAAGGATATTAATCTATCAAACGGGGGGATAAGAAATGGAGAGAGAACAAAAAGCTTGGAAGGTGCCGCATACTTTTATCATTGTGTTTTTCGTCGTACTTGCTGCTGCCATTTTAACGTATGTCATACCTAAGGGGCAATTTGCAACAGAAGAGATCACGTATATGCAGGATGGGGAAGAACAAACAAAAACAGTCTTGAATCCGGATTCGTTTAGTTATTTAAAAGATGAGGATGGAAATCTGATCAGGGAAGGAACAAGCCTATTTGAACCTGGTGGAGGGATAGGTTTCCTGAATTATGTATTTGAAGGCCTTGTATCAGGGGATAAATGGGGATCAGCCGTTGGGGTGGTGGCCTTTATCCTCATTATCGGGGGAGCCTTTGGAATCATCATGAAAACAAGAGCGATCGAAGAAGGGATCCTCAAAGTAATCGATCGGACCAAGGGGAAGGAGTCCCTCATCATTCCGATCATGTTCTTCTTATTTTCATTGGGTGGAGCTGTTTTTGGTATGGGGGAAGAGGCCATCGCCTTTGCCATGATCCTCGTTCCAATTATGATTGCCATAGGATATGATGCTATTACGGGTATCATGATCACGTATGTTGCAACTCAGATCGGATTTGCCACATCGTGGATGAATCCATTCGGGGTAGCGATCGCTCAAGGGGTTTCCGGTGTTCCGGTTCTATCAGGAGCCGGCTTCCGGATTGTAATGTGGATAGTCTTCACTCTTGTCGGAATCGTTTATACTTGGAGATATGCCAATACGATCAAGAAGGATCCTAAACGAAGCCTTTCCTACACAACGGATGAGTACTTCCGGAAAGAAGGTAAAGTGGAACATTTAAATGCGAAATTTACATGGGGACACTCACTTGTCATCCTTACAGTAGTAGTGGGGATTGCCTGGATCATTTGGGGAGTAGTGGAGCACGCATACTACATTCCTGAAATTGCAAGCCAATTCTTCACAATAGGCTTAGTTGCAGGGATTATCGGGGTTCTGTTTAAATTAAATGGAATGAGTTGGGATGATGTAGCGAACGGCTTCATCGACGGTGCGAAAGATCTTCTGCCTGCAGCATTGGTGGTGGGGATGGCAAAGGGGATCGTCATCATCCTTGGTGGAGACGCGCCGGACGCCCCATCTGTATTGAACACGGTATTATATGGTGCAGGGCAAGTAGTAGGTGATTTCCCGGAAGCCATCTCTGCATGGTGTATGTATTTATTCCAATCTATCTTCAACTTCTTCGTGGTTTCCGGTTCTGGTCAAGCAGCACTCACGATGCCATTGATGGCCCCGCTTTCCGATATTGCGGGCGTCACCCGCCAAGTATCGGTACTGGCTTTCCAATTGGGGGATGGATTAACGAATATCCTGGTTCCAACATCCGCCGCCCTTATGGGTACATTGGGAGCAGCACGGGTCGACTGGGGAGTGTGGGCTAAATTCATCTTTAAATTCATGCTTATTCTATTCGTCCTATCATCCATCTTTGTGATTACGGCAACGCTCATTGGATTTTAATTAGCCATACTTCGGGCCAGGCTCGATTATGAAGACATAGTGAAAGGAGCGAACAAACATCATGCTAACACTTATACAAAACGGGGAAGTTTATGCTCCAGCATATCTAGGAAAAAAGGATATCCTTCTGGTAGGTGATAAAATAGGGTTCATTGAAGATAAGATTGAGCTTCCGGGTCCATTTGTGGATATTAAAGTGGTGGATGCAACTGGGAAATATGTTGTACCCGGATTCATCGACTCGCATGTTCATATTATGGGCGGTGGGGGAGAAGGAAGCTTCCGTACAAGAACTCCTGAAATCCAATTGACTCAGGCCACTCTATCGGGAATCACCACTCTTGTCGGTGTCATCGGCACCGACGGGACGACGAGGACGATGGCAAGCCTCATAGCCAAAGCGAAGGGGCTTGAAGAAGAAGGGATTACCTGTTATGTGCAAACTGGTTCATACCAGGTACCTTTGAAAACACTTACCGGAAAGATTGAAGATGATATCATCTTAGTGGATAGAATCATTGGTGTGGGTGAGGTGGCGATTGCCGATCACCGCTCATCCCAGCCGACGGTAAACGAGTTAGCGAAAATTGCTTCAGCGGCAAGGATCGGTGGGATGTTGTCGGGGAAAGCCGGAATTGTCAATGTCCATGTCGGGGATAGTTATGATCACCTGAACCTGTTGGAAGAGATTGTCGAGACAACGGATATTCCAATCAAGCAGTTCTATCCGACTCATATCAACCGGAATGCACATCTCTTTGAAGCGGGGATTCAATATGCCCTTAAAGGTGGATATGTAGACTTTACAACGAGTACCATCCCTCAATTTCTGGAAGACGGTGAAGTCAAATGCAGTATGGCGCTTAAACGCATGCTTGATGCGGGCGTACCGGTGGAACAAATCACCTACACTTCCGATGGACAAGCAAGTCTGCCGAACTTTGATGCTGATGGAGAATTGATCGGACTGCAGATCGGTCAGGTTGCAAGCCTCTATGATGAAGTGAAGGATGCCGTTCTGAAGGAAGGAATCCCATTGGAAACAGCGATCAGGGTCATTACCTCGAATCCTGCTAAAATCCTGAAACTAAAACAAAAAGGTCATGTGGAAGTGGAGAGGGATGCTGATCTCATACTATTGGAAGAAGATACCCTTAAAGTGAATACGGTATTCGCCAGGGGGAAAATGATGGTGGAGAATGGGGAAGCTCTTGTGAAAGGGACATTTGAACTGTGATTGAAAAGAAGGAAAGCCCGGGGCCTTGCGCTTCCGGCTTTTTTTTTGAATATAAATGAACTATTAGAGCGGCACATGTGAAATCTTTAATTTATCAGGGAAATCCCGAATATGTCACCGAAACGAAAAACCATTCCCATTTCCGCAGATGCGCCTAATCCTTATCCGACCCGAGGAGGAGGAAAAAACCACCAATTGACCCTCCTCCCCATAAGCAAATCTCTATATGATAAAGATAGTTACTTATTGATGGGGGACGGATGTTATGAAAAAAATGATTGAAATTTTTAAGAATCCGATATTTTTAAAATTATTTTTTGCTAATTTCACGTCGCATATGGGAAGTGTTATTGGCTTGACAGCGTTTATGTTTTACCTGCTGGATCGCTTTTCAGAGCAGCCTATGTATGCGTCGGTTACGGAGATGATGTATTCGCTTCCGACTCTTGTCGTGTTTTTCCTTGTTGGTGTGTTGGCTGACAGAATGGATCGCCAAAAAATTGCTTATCACTGTGATACGATCAGTGCTTTTCTCACACTATTATTATTCGTTGCCATCTTCATAGGCTGGCTTCCTCTTATCTTTACAGTTCTCTTCCTGCGAAGTGGTGTACAGAAATTTTTCTTCCCGGCAGAACAGGGAATCCTTCAAGGGGTCCTCTCAAAGGATGATTATTCTACTGCTGCCGGACTTAATCAAATGGTGATGAGTCTGTTTATGCTGCTCGGAAATGCCGTTGCCATCTTTGTCTATTGGACGACAGGGATTTACGGAGCCATCGCGGTTGATTTCGTTACCTTTGTGATCTCTGCCATCTTGATTAAGAAATGTGTCATTCCGGAAGAAGTCAGGCTCCCAAATGGGAAGCATTCCTGGAAAGATTTGAACATTCAATCTGTCAGTAAAGACTTTACGGAAGGGATGAAATATATTCTTAATCATAAGCTGCTCCTATCATTGATTGGAGGCTTTGTCGTTTTTGGAATTGTGAACGGGGGATTTGCAGTCATTCCCATCTTTATATTGAAATATAAATTGGCTCCAGGCTCCTACGAAGAATATTCGATTCTATTAGGAATCGCCTTCGGTGCAGGAGTGCTGATCGGAAGTATCTTCTCATCCATGCTTACCCAGAAATTCAAGTTTCATGTATTGATCGTGACAGGTCTCGTGATATCGGGTACCTTTATCATCGCAGCATCGTTTGCCCCGACCACCTGGCTTTTCTTGATGATCATTTTTATCGCAGCACTGGGATTGCCACTTGTGAACATTGCAATTGGGGGGTGGATGCCGAGTATCATTGACCCCAAGATGATGGGGAGGGTGCAGGGGTGGATCAATCCCCTTATGATGTTGTCACAATCAATCACCCTTGGAGTCATCGCCATGACATTCCCTTCTGTGATCACGGTTGAAATGCTCTACTGGCTCGTTGGAGGCTGTTTACTCATCGTAGCCATATTCTACACCATCATCCTGCCTAAATACGTTAAGGAAGAAGAACCACATTCTGCCGTTTTAAATAGTTAAAGAAACATCCCTGCTGAATTGGGCAAGATGATTCAGTAGGGGTTTTTAATATTATAAATCTCTCCGATCATTGAAAATGGATTGGAAGGAGAAAATGATTTATTCCTTTACTTATAGTTAAATCAACCAGCACTCGCTTCTTTAACAGTAAAAATGTTTAATAAACCGCTATTATAAAAAGAATGAAAATTATTTTTAAAAAGTATAATCATTTTATGAACGATTTTCCCTTATGTACGTCTTATCAATGAACTCACCTGCCGGGGGATAGAAAGGACAGTAAAGAATGGAAGAGAAGAAATGGATTAAGCAAGCGAAAAAAGGGAATCATGAAGCTTTTGCTCTTCTATTTAAAGAACATTATCCCTTTCTAGTGAAATACTTGATCAAAGTAACCATGAACCGTGATCTGGCAGAGGAGATTGCTCAGGACACGATGGCTAAATGTGTGGAGAAAATCCATCAATACAACGGGAAATCAAAGTTTTCCTCCTGGTTGATTACGATCGCCACTAATCGGTATATCGATCTTCAGCGCAAAAGTAATAGAGAAAAGGATTGGCAAAGGGAAGAAATGAAAATAAGGAAGCTGAAGTGGGAAATGGAATCCAGAAATGAAGAGTGGAATGATGTATTATCTGCGCTTGGACGACTTTCAGAAGAGGTGAGGCTTCCTATCATTTTAAAACATTATTACGGATACTCTTATGATGAAATCGGCCAAATGACGGACCTGCCGCCTGGAACCGTAAAATCCAGGGTTCATCACGGGATTACCAAGATGAGAAAGGAGTTGAAAATAGATGAAAAACAGACATGAACATGATGAACTAAAGGAATTGATAGATGAGGGTTTTCGTTCCATTGATCGTGGAGTAGACGAAAGTACCCCCTCTCTTCAATGGTTTGAGCAATTGGTCGAGGTTCAGCAGGAACAGCTAAAAGCAAGGTTTAAACGAGATATGATACTCTTTCTTTTTCTCGCTTGCTGCCTGCTGACTGTATTCTCCCTTACCTTATTTCAGATGCCGCTTCTATTTCTTCTCCTTCAGGGTCTCATATTCGCAGGAGCGTTGGTGTTCATTGGTGTGACTTATACAAAAAAGGTGAAAAGGATATGACAAGAGAAGAGCTTTATATCCTGCCCATCGTCATTCCCATTCTGTTGGCCCAAAGCATTTATTTATTCATCGATGCACGCAAGAATGGACATCACCATTGGTTCTGGGGAATTTGGGGGCTGATTCAGTGCCCGATGCCCATCATTTTTTATTTCATATTCGCTAAGAAAGTTTTTAGTAGAAAAGGGGAGAGGAAATCATGATCATCGTAACGACGGATTATGTACCAGGTAAGGAAATCAAGGAGCTAAAGGGATTCGTCAGGGGAAGCACCGTGCAGGCAAAGCATATCGGAAAGGACATCATTGCAGGCTTAAAGACCATCATCGGCGGCGAAATCAGTGAATACAGCGAATTGATGGAGGAAGCAAGAAAGCAGGCAATTGACCGAATGAAAGTGGGAGCCTCTCAATTAGGAGCGAACGCAGTGGTGGCCGTGCGACTCGAGACGTCCTCCGTCATGCAGAACGCTTCTGAAATCATTGCCTATGGAACGGCAGTCACTGTGGAATGATGAAGGATAAATGTTGAAAAGTGGTTCAGGAATACGGTAGGAAAGCATATAGTGTATAGAAAATTATCAATAAAAATAATATTGACACAATTCAGTTCCTATAGTATGGTTATTAATGGAATAAAAAACGTAAACGAATGGAGGGTTTGTGATGATGAATGTGTATAGATCTCAAGGAGCACAAGCGGCTTTTCAAATCAATTTCATATCATCACATGACCGTTAACTCCTTAACGATTTTATCTGAATCCATGAGCGCAGGTTATGTATATAATCTGTGCTTTTTTATGTCCAATATTGAAGACGGACGTCTATAAGGCACGACAGATTCGCATGCCCCGATCAGGGGAATGTTGATTCTGACCGCCATTTGACGTCCGTCTTTTTTGGTTTTTCCACTGTGCGGTGGACCCAAGGGAATCCTTGATCACATATAATATCCATTTTTAAGGGGAGGAAAAGATGATGGTAATGGTTCAATTGAAGAAAATGATGTCTGCTGTGGAGACAGAAGGCGGATAGTAAAGAAATCAATATGGGGGAGGTAGACTGAAATGTTTAGTATTTTCAAGAAATTATCATGGTTTTTTATTGAAAATTGGAAGAGGTATACAGTGGCGATCGTCCTATTGACGATTGTCGGAATCCTGGATGTTATGCCTCCAAAACTTGTGGGCAATGCCATTGATGACATACACCTCGGTGACATGACCTGGAGTGTGGTGGGCAAGTATCTCTGGATGATAACAGGCATCGCCCTGATATCTTACGGAATGACCTATGTATGGATGTATCAACTATTTGGCGGCGCCTTCCTTGTAGAGAGGAAACTTCGCAGCAAGTTCATGGGACATCTGTTGAAAATGACGCCTACATTCTTCGAGAAGAATCGTACAGGGGATTTAATGGCGAGGGCAACGAATGATCTGAAGGCCATCTCCGTTACGGCGGGCTTCGGGGTTCTGACCTTGATCGATTCAAGCGTGTTTATGTTAACGATCCTGTTTACTATGGGGTTCCTGATCAGTTGGAAACTTACGATTGCAGCCATAATACCATTGCCGATCATGGCGTTGTTAATGAAGGTATATGGGGCCAGGATTCATAAACGGTTCACAGATGCCCAGGATTCATTCGGGGACTTGAATGACAAAGTTCTCGAGTCTATTGCAGGTGTGCGGGTGATCCGGGCGTATGTACAGGAAAGGGCGGATGAGAAGCGGTTTTCTGATATGACGGAAGACGTGTTCAACAAAAATATAGCGGTGGCAAGGATCGATTCTCTTTTCGAACCTACCATCAAAGTCCTGGTCGGATTGAGTTATCTAATCGGCCTTGGCTACGGCGCTTATCTTGTATTCCATCAGACGATCACCCTGGGTGAGCTGGTCTCGTTCAATGTGTATCTCGGGATGCTGATCTGGCCGATGTTTGCGATCGGAGAATTGATCAATGTCATGCAACGGGGGAATGCCTCGCTTGACCGGGTTCAGGAGACACTTGATTATGTGCAGGATGTACGGGATTCAGAAGACCCAAAATGGATGGACTCGCCTGAACAGATCGGATTTAAGGAAGTGGACTTTAAGTACCCTTCTTCACAGGTTCTGAATCTGACCGATATCAATGTGAATATCGCCAAGGGTGGTACCCTTGGAATAGTTGGAAAGACTGGAAGCGGGAAAACGACGTTCATTAAGCAGCTTCTGAGAGAATATCCGGTGGGGAAAGGAACCCTCTCCATCGGGGGGGTACCAATCAGTGAGTTGAGTATTCAGCAGGTACGGGATTGGATAGGTTATGTCCCGCAGGATCATGTTCTTTTTTCCAGGACCGTAAGAGAGAATATTCTGTTCGGACGACATGATGCAAAGGAGAGTGATCTCGAAAGAGCCATTGAGCTGGCTGACTTCAAGAAAGACCTCGAAATGCTCCCTGATGGATTAAAGACACTAGTAGGAGAAAAAGGGGTAGCCCTTTCAGGTGGCCAGAAACAGCGGATATCCATTGCAAGGGCACTCATCAAGAACCCGGAAATCCTGATTCTGGATGACTCGTTATCAGCTGTCGATGCAAAGACAGAAGCCAAGATCATAGACAATATTCGAACAGAACGTGAAGGAAAAACAACGATCATTACCACTCACCGTCTATCGGCTGTACAGCATGCGGATTGGATCATCGTATTCGAAGATGGGAAAGTAGTAGAAGAAGGCGTTCATGAACGTCTCCTTGAAAATGGCGGCTGGTATAAAGAACAATTCGACCGTCAACAAGTTGAAGATTCCTCACTGGAGGAGGTGGGCGCATGAAAGTCGGAAGAAAACTAACCGAATATGCCCTTATGTATAAAAAAATCATTATTGTTGCCCTTTTAATGCTCACTGTATCAGTTGCCGCAGAGCTTGCAGGCCCATTCATTGCAAAAAAATTGATCGATAACCATATTCTCGGCATTGAATCCACCTGGTATGAGACTGTAAAGGGGAAAGATGCTGTACCTTATGGCGGGAAATGGTATAAACGTGAACAATATTTCATGCAAGGAGAGACGAAAGGAGAAGACGTCCGCATCCTTCAGGTAGGCAGGTCGTTCTATTTCGTTCCGGCCACCGTATCCTTTGATGGTGAACGTACGGTCGAATCAGATAAGATGACGGTTACGAAAGGTGAAAAGACTGCCACTTACCCTGCCGAGAAGCTGACAGGAGATGAGCTATTAAAATTTTTCAATCCTGAAATCCCAAAGATCATTAAATTGATCGCCTTTTATTTTGGGTTGCTTGTCGTCTCTTCCTTTTTCCAATATGGTCAGCGCTTCTATTTACAGAAGGCGGCTAACCGGGTCATTCAAAAAATGCGCAATGATGTATTTCAACACATCCAGAAGCTGCCGATCCGCTATTTTGATAATCTCCCGGCAGGGAAGGTCGTCGCCAGGATCACTAATGACACTGAGGCAATCAGGGAATTGTATGTGACAGTGCTGTCGACCTTCTTTTCCAGTACGATTTACATTATCGGGATATACATTGCTTTATTTATCCTTGATGTGAAATTGGCGGCACTCTGCTTAATCCTCATTCCGATACTGGTACTGTGGACGTATCTATATCGCATATATGCGTCTAAATACAATCACATCATCAGATCGAAAGTGAGCGACATCAATGCCATGATCAATGAATCCATTCAGGGTATGAACATCATTCAGGCATTCAGCAGGGAAAAGAAAACAAATGAAGAATTTGAAGACTTAAACGAAACACACTTCAAATATCAAAATAAATTGCTAAGCTTAAATTCAATGACCTCTCATAATCTGGTGGGGGTTTTAAGGAATATTACCTTCGTGGCATTTATATGGTATTTCGGAGGCGCATCGATCGGAGTGGGGTCTGTGGTCACGCTCGGCGTACTATATGCCTTTGTCGATTACATCAACCGATTGTTCCAGCCTGTGACGGGTATAGTGAATCAGCTTGCAAACCTCGAACAGGCACTGGTGGCTGGAGAACGGGTTTTCAAACTGTTGGAAGAGACTGGAACTCCAGTGGAAGATGAGAAAATGAGCAGGTACGAAGGAAATGTAAGCTTTGAGCATGTTTTCTTTGGATATAAGGAAAATGAATATGTGCTGAAAGATATTTCGTTTACAGCAAACAGAGGGGAAACCGTTGCCTTGGTGGGACACACTGGTTCAGGGAAAAGCTCGATCATGAATCTTTTATTCCGCTTCTATGATAGCAATGAAGGGAAAATACTGATCGATGGAAATGACATCGTCGACATTCCCTATCAGACGATTCGTGAGCATATGGGAATCGTCCTTCAGGATCCTTACTTGTTCACGGGGACGATCGCCTCGAACGTCAGTTTAGAAGATCCCAGGATTTCAAGGGAGCAGGTGGAGGCGGCACTCAATGCCGTTGGAGCTGAAAAAGTCTTCAAGAATCTGGAGAACGGGTATGATGAGCCGGTGATCGAGAAAGGCAGTACGCTTTCATCCGGTCAACGTCAGCTGATATCTTTCGCCAGGGCACTTGCGTTTAATCCGGCTATCCTGATCCTGGATGAAGCCACTTCGAGCATCGATACAGAGACCGAAGCGATCATTCAGGAAGCGATGGAGGTTTTGAAGAAAGGCAGAACGACCTTCATCATTGCTCACAGACTCTCTACGATTAAAGAGGCCGATCAAATCCTTGTATTGGATCGTGGTGAAATTGTGGAGCGGGGCAATCATGACGAATTGATGAAGCGGATGGGACGCTATTATCAAATGTACCAGCTCCAGCAGGGGTCAAAAGGGGATCTGGCTGGATAATAGAGGGAAGGCATCTGACGATGGGAGTCGGATGCTTTTCTTTTTTGGTTTGAAATAGATCATTAAACGAACCAAATGGACTCTGTCATTCCACCATAAATACAATTTCCTGTTAAGAAAACAGGACTTTCGTGGTATTTTGTCGTTTTAAATCGAAATTTCGCCGTTATCAATGTATAATTTAATTGATAAAAAAGTTTCATAAAGGGAGGATCCTATGATGGGATGGGCAATCGCCATTTTATTTGGGTCAGCAGTTGTGCTGCTCATTTTATCGTTTATTAAAACGACACAAACAAACTCAAAGCTTGAGCAACAGATAGAGCATGTATCAATCAATGTTTTGAATGAGGTGCATGGACTGGAAATGCAATTAAGAAATATTCAACTGGATGCAGAAATCACTGCTCAGCAGGCAGGGGCTGTACCTGCTGAATCAGAAGAACGTGAGATGCTTCGTGAAATGCTTGATTTGTATAAGAGAGGCTACTCCATTGAAAGTATAGCAGGTAAAACAAAGCTTAAGCCCATAGAAGTTGAGCAAATGCTCTTGCCTTTCACGGTTCAAAAAGGTGAAAGGGGCTTAGTGGCACAATGACAGTGACATCGAATACATTGCGAAGTTTTGCTGCAGGGATCTTGATATCAACCTCTTTGATCGGGGCTGTTTATCTGTTCGGTCCATCAGAAGCAAAAAGTACTGGCAAAGTTGAATCTGCCAAAGTAGAAAAGCTGTCAGAGGACGACATGGTAAAGAATTTGACTTCAAAGGGCTATGTCATACATACAGAAGATCAGTGGAAGAAGCAGCTTCAAGCCATGAACGAAAAGAAGGAAGACAAGACAGCAGAGAAGAAAGAAGATAACACCGACGGTAAGGTGATATACAAAACGATGCTAACAGTTTCTACAGGTATGACAAGCATCGATGTCGGAAATGCCCTGGAGAAGGCGAACATCATTAAGAGCGGTTTGGATTTTTACAAACAAGTCGAAAACCGGGGTGTTGAAAACGACTTGCGCCCAGGTACATTCGAAGTCGAAAGTGGGATGACCACGGACGAGATCATTTCTACCATATTCAAATAACGGAGAAACGGGACTGATTTTCAGTCCCGTTTTTTAGTGTTCAATATGAAATCCCGACCCGGCTCCTAATATAGGAGTCGTCCTCAAGTTGTTTAAAGATGAAATCTCCTGTGTCGAACATGGAAATGCTTTTGCCGCCTTCAGGCAGAACGTCCTTTTCCGTCCTGTAATTCCCCAGTCTCACACCATCTGGTAAATAGGTGGGACAAACGACCGTCCAATCCATCTCTGATGCCTGCAGCATTAAAAAGGCTCTCAGGTGGTCCTCTGCAGCAACTGTGCTCCTCCTTTTTGATTCACTTGATTGAAAGCGGTAAAGGGTTGAATCGTATCGAGACTGGAGGATACCTGCTGTACCACAAGTAATGATCCGTTTTAAGCCATGATGCCTCATGGCTTTTAATAGAATCGGCATACTTCTTGAAAGCGTATCATTTTTATCTGTATTCAGGCAGCTGATCACAGCATCCGTTCCTTCTACGGTCCTCATCACGTCTTCTTCGTTCAGTACATCCCCTATCATTTGTATTCCTTTCACGTGTTCCAAACTGTTCTTCCGGACTAAACGTTTTATATCATGCTTAGCCAATGCTTGTTGAAGGACTACGGAACCAACCCGGCCCGTACTCCCGAATAACGCAATTTTCATCATCATGACCTCCCGTTTCCTTATAAAAGATAGTGTATCTTATATTGAGGGATTTTACATGATAATGGATTCAGAGTTACATACTAGATAACGAGATGAAAAAATCTCGAAATGAAACTTTTATATTGACTTATTTCCCATAACGTTTTATGATGACAATCGTAACAAATTTAAATCCGATAAGAATAGTGGGGGTTTTACGATGAAAAAGTGGAAATTATCCATCATCATGCTAATCGCCTTATCCATGGTATTAGCTGCATGTGGTCAATCTAAAGATAAAGAAGAATCTAACGGTGATTCGAATGATGGGAAAACATCTCTTTACGATAAAGTGAAGGAAGATGGCGAATTACTCGTCGGAACGGAAGGTACATACCCTCCATTCACATTCCATGACGAAGCTGGAAAGCTGACAGGTTTTGACGTGGAAATTGCTCGTGAGGTAGCGAAGCGCCTTGGTGTGGAAGCGAAATTCCAGGAAACACAATGGGATGCAATGTTTGAAGGGTTGAACTCCAAACGCTTTGATATGATTGCAAACCAGGTAGGGATCCGTGAAGACCGCGAGAAGAAATATGATTTCTCTAAACCATATATTGAATCAAGTGCAGTAGTTGTTGTATCAAAAGATAACAAAGATGTTACTTCATTTGAGGACATCAAAGGATTGACTTCTGCTCAATCCCTGACTAGTAACTACCGAGATATCGCTGAAAAAAATGGTGCGAAAATTCAAGGGGTGGAAGGTCTATCACAATCCATCCAATTACTTGAGCAAGGCCGAGTGGATGTAACAGTGAACGATAAGATTTCAATCCTTGATTACCTGAAGAAACAGCCGAATGCCAATGTGAAAATTGCCGCAGAAGCTGAAGACGCTGGTCAAAGTGGTTTGATGTTCCGCAAAGGCAACGACAAGCTGGTAGAAGAAGTGAATAATGCGTTAGAGGAAATGATGGAAGACGGTACGTACAAAGAGATCTCTGATAAGTGGTTCGGAGAAGATGTATCTCCTAAGTAGCATTTACCAGGATCCTCAAGCAATGATTGATATTTTACAAAGCTCCCTGCTTCCAATGTTAGAGGGGGCTTTGTATTATTCTATACCTCTAACGCTCATTTCATTTGCTTTAGGAATGATCCTGGCTGTTCTGACTGCTCTTGCCCGTCTGTCAAATATATCAATTTTACGTGGGATTGCACGTGTTTATGTATCTGCGATAAGAGGAACCCCTTTACTGGTTCAATTATTTATCATTTTCTATGGGTTACCTACTCTGGGAATCAAGTTTGATCCGTTCCCTTCTGCCATTATCGCTTTCTCATTAAATAAAGGTGCTTATTCGTCAGAAATCGTACGTGCCGCGATTCAATCGATTCCGAAAGGACAATGGGAAGCAGGCTATTCCATCGGCATGACTTATTCTCAAGCCTTAAAGAGAATCATCCTGCCGCAGGCAACAAGGGTATCCATTCCTCCGTTATCAAATTCTTTCATCAGTCTGGTGAAGGATACGTCACTTGCTTCCTTGATTCTAGTGACGGAAATGTTCAGGAAGGCACAGGAAATTGCGGCTACCAACTATGAGTTTTTACTTATGTACATGGAAGCAGCGCTGCTTTACTGGGTCATCTGCTTTATTTTATCCATTATACAAGGTCGTATAGAGAACCGACTGGATCGGTACATTGCCAAGTAATATAAAAGGAGATTGAACATGATTTCCATTAAAGGATTAACAAAACGATTTGATCAGTTAGAAGTATTAAAAGGAATGAATGTAGAGGTCGAAAAAGGACAGGTCATCGTCCTGATCGGTCCTTCTGGTTCAGGAAAGACAACGTTCCTGCGCTGCTTGAATGCCCTTGAAATCCCGAATGACGGTACTGTTTCGATAGGCGGTTCCACCGTTGATTTCAATAAAAAGGTATCCAAGCAGGAGCTTATTTCACTAAGAAGAAAAACAGGGATGGTATTTCAGAACTATAATCTGTTCCCTCACATGACTGCACTCGAAAACGTCATGGAAGGACCAACCGTTGTACAGAAACGAAAAAAATCCGAGATGCGCGAAAAGGCCATCAAACTGCTTGAAAAAGTCGGTCTTGGTGATAAGGTTGATTATTATCCATTCCAGCTTTCAGGTGGTCAACAGCAAAGGGTGGGGATTGCAAGGGCCCTTGCCATCGAGCCTGAAGTGATGCTCTTCGATGAGCCTACGTCTGCACTCGATCCCGAACTTGTGGGTGAGGTCCTCAAGGTCATGAAAGATCTTGCCGAAGAAGGTATGACCATGGTGGTTGTCACTCACGAAATGAGATTCGCGAAAGAAGCAGCCGATAAAGTGATCTTCATGGATGGCGGCAACATCGTGGAAGAGGGTTCACCTGAACAAGTTTTCGAGAACCCGAAGAATGAACGGACGAAACAATTCTTGAACTTAATACAGTAGTTTTGATTGAGATGGATGGGGAAAATGCCCATTCATCTTTTTTATTTGCTGGGACTCATTATCAATGAAGCAAAGGAAAGGTACAATAGCTTTAATATTTCTCACCATTCAAGCGATTTGCCCTTTAGTTTGTCTGTTTTAGCTGGATAAGCATGTTTGAAAGGAGTATAGGGTCAAGAGTAGAGTAGATTTTAACATTTGAACACCATCTTCATGATAATCATGCGGGATTTGAGGGGAATCGTTCGAGACTAGATATAATTGGGCGAGAAGTGAGTTTTTCATGCGAGATTCATGATTTTCATGCGAGATCTCGGATAATCGTGCCGTGGTGTCGAATTTTCTTTATTCCATGTTAATACGTACGCTCATTCTTTCTCACTGCCATTCAAAAGGCAGATTCCAAGTTCCCTAACAGTTGAATTAGTTAATTTAGTTGTGAATAAAGTCAAATGTAGCTAATAAACTTTTCAGAAAAAGGTTAGATGAAACGATTTAGTGGAAATATGGAAGTAGACAATACTTTTTAAGGGAGGAATGAGCATGGAATATCGTATAGAGCGTGACACAATAGGAGAAATGAAGGTGCCGAAAGAAAAATATTGGGGTGCCCAGACCCAGCGTAGCAAAGAGAATTTCCAAATTGGAACTGAAAAGATGCCCATCGAAGTTACATATGCCTTCGCACAGCTGAAGAAAGCGGCTGCAGTGGTCAATCATTCACTCGGAAAGCTGTCTGAAGACAAAATGAAGGCAATCGGGCAGGCTTGCGACGAAATCCTTGATGGGACGTGGGACACACATTTCCCTTTGGTTGTCTGGCAAACGGGGAGCGGAACACAATCCAATATGAATGTAAATGAAGTGGTTGCCTATCGTGCCAATGAAATTCTGGCCGAGAATGGTTCAGGTGAGTTGGTCCACCCTAATGATGATGTAAACATGTCCCAAAGTTCCAATGATACGTTTCCGACTGCTATGCACATTGCGGCTTTTCAGGAAATCGAGTCAAAGCTGTTTCCTGTACTTCAGGAATTCATTGCAACACTGAAAGATAAAGAACATGTATTCAAGGACATAATAAAGATCGGACGCACGCATCTTCAGGATGCCACTCCTTTGACACTGGGTCAGGAAATCAGCGGATGGCGCTCCATGATGGAAAAATCCTATAGTATGACTAGAGAAGGGGTACAGCGTCTAGTCAACTTGGCCATCGGAGGAACAGCCGTAGGAACAGGTATCAATGCAGATCCCACGTTCGGTGACAAGGTTGCGAAACAATTGGAAGTCCAGACTGGGATCAAGTTCGTTTCCTCTGACAATAAGTTTCACGCCCTGACATCCCATGATGAAATGGTGTACGTACATGGTGCGGTTAAGGCGTTAGCCGCAGATTTAATGAAAGTGGCCAACGATGTCAGGTGGCTTTCTAGCGGTCCCCGAAGCGGTATCGGAGAACTCTCGATCCCTGCTAATGAACCGGGAAGTTCCATCATGCCCGGGAAAGTGAATCCTACACAAAGTGAGGCCGTGACGATGGTTGCGACGCAGGTCTTCGGAAACGATGCAGCAATCGGATTTGCAGCCAGCCAGGGAAACTTTGAATTGAATGTGTTCAAACCGGTTATCATTTATAATATGCTTCAATCCGTCCGCCTTCTCACCGATGGAATCAAATCCTTTAATGATAAATGTGTGAAGGGGCTTGAAGCTAATACTGAGGTGATTGAAGACTTTGTGCAACGATCATTGATGCTTGTGACGGCTTTAAATCCACACATCGGATATGAAAAGGCAGCCGAGATTGCGAAAAAGGCCCACCTAAATGGATCCACCTTAAAAGAAGCAGCCATTGAATCAGGTTACCTCACGGAAGAACAATATGATCAATGGATCAACCCTGCAAATATGGTCAATAATACGTGACTGTAAGAACTGATGTCTAGTAGTCAATTCCTAGCCAGACAACATGAAAGCCCCCGGAAAGATGACCGGGGGCTTAATCCATTCATATGAAATTGCTAATTATTTTTGGTACCCGCCACCGATTTGTTGTTCAGCCATTTGAACTAGGCGTTTTGTGATTTCTCCACCTACAGAACCGTTAGCACGAGCTGTTGCATCTGGTCCTAATTGTACGCCAAATTCAGAAGCGATTTCGTACTTCATTTGGTCGATTGCTTGTTGAGCTCCTGGAGCTACTAGTTGGTTAGATGAATTGCTGCGAGATTGTTGCTGTTGCATAATCTGTCATCTCCTTAAAATGTGTAAGATTTTTTTGGTTGGGTCAGCTGGAGTTGCACCAGCCCGCTATTCCATGAGCGACCATCTATATATGGCGTAACCCAGCGAGGTTTAGAGAAGGCTTGTTGCTGCCTTGTTACTAGGTATTATGGTTTTTCCTAAGAATTATATTCAGGGTGGTCACAGGGAATTTATTCCTTTTAAATCCCTGCAAGTTTTCTACATAAATCATCGTGAATGTAAAAAGGATAACACTATACAATGAATTAGATTGAAAGTATGGTGACACAGCATGAAAGCTTGCGCATTATGTAACGGGATCGTTGAATATAAAGGGCTTTGCAAGAAGTGCGGGGACTCTACAATGGATCAGGGAAGATATTATGATTTTTATGATGAGTACAGTGCGTATATGGATATACAGCATGTACAGTTAGCCGATGGCATTCCGAATAGCAGCTGTTCTGATACCTGTCTTCACCTCTTTACATGCATCAGGTGTGGGGAAGAAGAGGGGAAAAGTATAGATCTGACGGAGTTTTAATAAAAATGGCGCATCCCTTTCTTAGGGGTGCGCCATTTTCTTATTTATTTATCGGATTCTTGACTCAGATTCTGAATCAAAGAAATGAGCTTTGTTCATATCGAATGCAAGATCAATCGTTTGACCTGCAACGATATCAGTACGAGAGTCAACACGTGCGACAAACTCTTGTCCTTCTAATTGAGAGTAAAGCATCGTTTCAGCACCTGTTAATTCGGATACTTCGATTTTAGCAGTGATTTTCGCACCTTCAGCCGTATCCAGGAAGAGTGGCTCATCATGAATATCTTCAGGGCGCACACCAAGAATGATGCTCTTGCCTACATGACCTTGTTCGCGAAGCACTTTCATTTTCCCTTCAGGTACAGAGACTTTCGTCTTTCCGATAACGAACTTCCCATCTTCAAGGGAACCGTGGAAGAAGTTCATGGCAGGGGAACCGATGAAACCACCAACGAAAACGTTCTCCGGCTTATCATATACTTCTTTAGGTGATCCCACTTGCTGGATGACTCCATCTTTCATGACAACGATGCGTGTAGCCATTGTCATCGCTTCTGTCTGATCATGTGTAACGTAAATCGTCGTTGTTTGGAGGCGTTGGTGCAGCTTAGCGATTTCCGCACGCATCTGTACACGAAGCTTTGCGTCAAGATTGGATAAAGGCTCATCCATCAAGAATACTTTCGCATCACGTACGATCGCACGGCCAAGGGCCACACGCTGACGCTGACCACCTGATAATGCTTTCGGTTTACGGTCCAGTAATGCTTCAAGACCAAGGATTTTAGCTGCTTCCTGTACTCGGCGATCAATTTCCTGTTTATCGAACTTACGTAATTTAAGGCCGAATGCCATATTATCATATACGCTCATATGTGGGTAAAGGGCGTAGTTCTGGAAAACCATGGCGATGTCACGATCTTTTGGAGCAACATCGTTCACGCGCTTACCGTCAATGGAGAAATCCCCTTTTGAAATTTCTTCAAGTCCCGCAATCATCCGCAGGGTAGTGGATTTCCCACAACCTGATGGCCCTACAAATACGATAAACTCTTTATCTTGAATGTGCAGGTTAAAATCATTTACAGCCGTTACCTTACTATCATAAATTTTGTGAATATGTTCAAGTTTTAATTCAGCCATATTATATTCTCCTCCTCAAATTGCAATCGTTTTCATCTATGTGTTCATTGTAGAGAAAGCGGATTCAAAAGAATATGGTCAACCTGCACAAAGTTGCTTAATCGTTATTGGGCAAGTTGTCAGATTGGAAGCTCAAACAGGCAAAATAAGCGAGAATCCCACCTTGAAAACTTTTTATATCAATATTCGTTTTTTCAATGAATTTATCAATCCGGTATTGGACGCTATTTCGATGCATGAATAATTTCTTTGCGGTCTGGCTGATATTGGATTGATTTTCAAGGAAAACCTTCACGGTATGGATCAGTTCGGAGTCTTCCCTAAAGGTGTCAACGACCTTTTTAAACAGATGCTCCTCCCATTCCTTTGGAAGGTGATGGAGGGCGAACTCAGGCAGGACCGTTACCGATGTTTGAATGAATGCCTGCTTCTGGATCGTTTTGGAAAATGAAAACAGTTCCCGTTCATGGGCGAAGAAAGCAGGGAATCCAGCATTCAATTCGTGAAATTGTCCGATATAAAAAGAAGGGCTGACGAAAAAGTCCGCTTCAATCACATGGGATATCGACAGCAGCTGCTCCTCATCCAATACCCATTCGCTTTTCTCTTCAATGATCAGTCCCATGCGATCGGCATGAAAAACAAGGATGGTCCCGTGGGGGAATAAATGCTGAAACGCTTCTTTCAGCTCGAATTGATTCTGAGTTTCCTTCATACTGAATTGAATGACGCGAAAATCTCCGCTATATGTAGAAGGCATCGGCCCATTCTTCAGTAAATAGTTATACCACTCTATGGACTCGGAAGAATCATTCACATTGACAGATGGGGCTTCCACCTCTCGGAACAGGCAATTTAATAAATCCAGTTCCCCCTGTGAGATCTCTGATTTATCAATTCCTGCATATTCATCCTCTCGCTCGTCCGTAAACCAAACCTTATTGGATTCAAGGCTAGTAGGATAATGGTGCTGGATAATGATACCGGGGTATTTTTTACGTAAATGTGTAAACATGTGATCCCTCTTTGTTCATTATTATAGTAAAAAAGGTTATAATGATATTGTACTGAAATAGCTCAACTAATCAAAGTATGCATCATTGCAAAAATACACTTTATTTAATACTATTGTAGAATGAATAAATTCTTATGGGGTGTCCTGAATGGAATATACGAAAGAAGTTACAAATCGAATGAAACGTCTTGAAGGTCAAGTACGGGGTGTCTTGAAAATGATGGAGGATGAAAAACATTGTAAGGATGTTGTGACTCAATTATCCGCTGTTCGCACTGCCGTTGACCGTACGATCGGGCTGATAGTGGCGAAAAACCTGGAAGCCTGCATACGTGAATCAGAAGAAGAAGGTATCAAAGCCGAAGATGCGATTCAAGAAGCTGTCAATATGCTGGTCAGAAGCCGATAAATGTAAAAAGCTGCCTTAAGGGATGAGTTCCCGATGGGCAGCTTTTTTGTCCAGCTCCGGCGGCTAGTCCCTCGAGGTCATAAGTCAAGCCAACCAAAAAGGCAAAGAGCGCCTTTCCGGTTGGCTCGTCTTATGCTTGTCGGGCCTGCCCAAGCCGCCTCCGCTTTTCTACTTGTCCAGCTCCAGGGGCTTGAGGCTCGAGGTCATAAGTCAAACTAACCAAAAAGGCAAAAGCGCCTTTCCGGTTAGTTCGCCTTATGCTTGTCGCCTCAGGGCGAACCCCTTCCGCTTTTCTACTTCGGTGGTTCTTCGTAGTCCGTGATTTCGATCGCTTCCTCGATATTGGTGGTGTTTTCCCTCATGTGGACGGAACCTCCGGACATGCCTTCGTTGATGAAGCGGTCGACATCGAGGAATGCTTTTTCTCTTCCTTCATAATTGGTATCCGGAAGGAATTGATCGTCTTTTTTCATGTTCATCAGCCTCCTTTCTTTAGTTTTAGAAAGGAAGCCGAAGTTATACATAAGAAGAATTGAAAATCTATGTAGGGTTATTATTCATACACATGGAAAAGCATCAGTTCATGGAGCTGCTTCTTAAGTGTATCTTCATGTTCACCCGGGGGAATGTGTCCAGTCCATTCGATTCTTCCGTCCTTATGGTAGGCCCCTGTGTATTTCGTCCCGCTGAAGTAAAAGGAAAATGTCCAGCCGGGAAGCTGCTTATTCTCGAACATGTTCTGATATTGAAAATGTTGGATCATCGTTCTTCACCTCCATCCATATTGTAAACGTTTTACCGATTGCTGTGTAGGACATACCGTGAAATGTATCATAATTGGATGGCTCCTCTAATAGAATTTACTGAAGAGAGAGGGGAGGGACGAAGGATGAATTCGTTTATCCGTGATTTAGAGAAGGCGATAAGTGATGAATGGACAGGTTATTATTTTTATAAAGAGTTAAAAGCCCGTACGAATAACCCATTATATGTTGAGTTTATTGAACATGCACAAAAGGACGAAAAAGAGCATTATGAAATGTTTCAATACCTCCATTATCTATTAACGGGTGAGTATTATGAACATAAGAAAGAAAAGGTGGGTTTTACCACCTTTAAAGAAGGGGTGCTCCGTGCACTGAAGGATGAACTCGAAGGGGCGGAGTTTTACCGGGATATGCTCCTTGAGATTCCGAATCAGCAGGCATATAAACCTCTCTTTATTGCTATGACCGATGAACAGGAACATGCCACCAGATTTTCAACCATCTATAACTCATTACGGTAATTAGAAAAAGGTTGAACCTTGTGTCCTCCACGATGATTCAACCTTTCGTGTTTTTCGCGCTGAGAGTGAGGAACGTCCGGACAAGCTGCTTCCTCCTGTTCGTTTCGATTTCTATCTCATCAAAGCTCATGGGCTTTGAATTGATTTCAAATAAAACGAAGCCACCCTGTTCCCTCGGAGCCAAGTCGATGGAAAATTCCCCGACATAGCCGAATGTTTTGGCGAGCTCTTCTCCGCAAATATGAACGAGTCGGGAAATTTCTTTTTTTGTTTCTGCATCTGCCACATCTTTCAATGAAATGATCTTTCCCCCGGCAGGCACATGAGTCGTCACTTCCTGACGTTGTGACATGCGGACACCGATGCCGATCAACCTGAAAGCTTCCCCGGTATGGAGGACTAGTATGCGAAAATCAAATCGATGATCATGGAGCGTTTTACAAGGAATGGCTTCCTGCATGATCCAAAGATTATCTGTAAACCATTCCTGATATGTTTGATGCAGACGTGAAAGTGATGCAAATCTCTCCAATTTCTTTACACTTTTACATAGTATCCGTCCCTTTTGATCGATTTCGATTAGCCTGATCCCTTTTCCTTGTGAAGATAGGGAATGTTTCACATACACTTTTTTGTGGGTTGTCAGGAAGTCCGAAAAGGCTTCTTCGTCCCTGACCAGTTTGGTTTCCGGCAGATACGACTTTAGCCCTTCATTTTTAGAAAGGATCTCATGTATCTCCCATTTATTAAAGAAATGGGGGTTGAAGAAAGGAATGTCATGCTTTTTAATGAAATGGAGAAGTTTT
Source organism: Rossellomorea sp. YZS02 (assembly GCF_033963925.1). Taxonomy (NCBI): domain Bacteria; kingdom Bacillati; phylum Bacillota; class Bacilli; order Caryophanales; family Bacillaceae; genus Rossellomorea; species Rossellomorea sp. YZS02. The sequence continues at coordinate 121,427 of NZ_JAXBLY010000006.1, forward strand.
TCATAAGACTGGTTTTGTTCTGTATGCCGTGACGGGACCCTGTTATATATGACGTTCGGAACCGGAAACAGGCATCTGACCCATTTGTGCAGAGAGTGATGATATACAATTCCCCATATAGTATCCCCAAAGACATCCTGCGGTGAAAAGACGAAACAGATTCCGCCGGCTTTTTCCACGTCTTGTTGAATCGATCGGAATAATTCAAAGTTTCCCCTGTATTTGCTGCTGCCTTCTTTACTCGAGACAATGCCGATTAAGGGGATTGCCGTAGTATTCTTACCGATTGAGACTTCAAATGTATAGCATTGATCAGAATCTTTAGAAGAAAGCAGAAAGGAATTCTTTGCAAATCCATATGTCGTAATGGCTTCCTGCGCGTGGAAAAAGGTCCTCTTTGATCGATCATAAAGGATTTTCATTGAATCATTTCCTCGGGATGATGCACGGTTTGTTGAGTAAGAAAGATCCCAAATGATAAGGCAAGCTTTCTTGTTAATAAATCATGACGCTTTAATTCAGGATGTGAAAATATCGATCTGCCAGGCTTTGAATTTGCTTCAAACATCCATATATGATGGTTGTCATCCACGCCGAAATCGAATCCGATTTCTCCAATATATCCTTCCAGATTTTCCTCGATTGCATGTGATAACAATAAAGCGGCATCTATTAATCCATCTTCAATGATCTGCCTTTCTCTTTCATCAGGGAAAAGCTCTGAAAGAACCTTCACTACGCCACCATTATTGGCATGTGTCGTCACACTTCCTGATCCAGCAACTTTCCCGGCCATTGCGCTGACCTGCCAGTTGCCTTCTTCGTCCTTATTCGTATGGACCCTGAAATCGATCGGCCTCCCATTCTCTTTCAGTAAGGAAATTCCCTGTTGGACGATGAAGTTTTCAAGGTTTCTGTTTTTGAATACCGTATTGGAGAGACGCTCAAGGCTATCAAACTTAAGTAATCGGTTCTTATGATCGTGATCTCTAAAGCGACAATAATATTCTTCGGATGAGCGGCTATACGTAATTTTGTGAATTCCGTTGCCGAGACTTCCATTTTTGGGTTTAAGATAAATATGATGATAGTCAGAGAGCATTCGCTCTATGTCATCTAATGTTTGGAAAGACATGGTCTCGGGAAGGAAGTTGTGCACGGTCTGATCATTTTCCAATCTCTCGAAAAGATCGAGTTTATTGAAAAATCCGGGATTATACCAAGGGATCCCATACTCTCTCTGCAACCTTTCCTTCAGACTCTGGTAGGTTTTTCTTTTTTCACTTCTCCTGTTCGGAAGTCTGTCATATATCACGTTGGGAAACGGGATTTCTTCGATTTCCCATCCTTCTCCAAAATGGAAGAACCCTTTTACCAGTCCGTTTTCCCAGTCAATATGTTTTTCTCCAAACACAAAAGGGATAACCCCTAATGAAGATTGTACGGATAGCAACTTTTGAAAGAACTGTGAGCGTTGGCCGATAGGACTTAATCGGAAACTTGTAAATCCAGCCGTGAATATGCCGATCAGTACCCCCGCATATACACATTCGTCCTTACAGAACAGGGAGAGAGAATCCACTTTTGATGGAAGGTGTATGTTCTTAGCCAAAGCTGTGCTGATCCCGATCACATTACGGCCATTCGGATGGCGTTTGCATTTGGCGGATTGCCTTTTAGTCCCAAGTATCACTGTATGGGGCAAGGTATCTTCGTCGAGTCTGAAGCCGGAAGGGAGGTAGAAAATGCATTCTTCATCTTGAAACTGTTCAACTTTGAACGTATGAAGCATTAGAAATCACCTCGTCTTAAGGATGAAAGAGATTGTGAAGATAGAAATGTGCAATATTCCAAAGGTGCTCTGTATAAATCTGAAAGCTTATCAGGTTGAAGGCTATTCACTACTTTATGTCCCGGTTTAGAGTTCATATCCAGAATCCAAAGGGACTGATCCTGTGCGATGATCAGATCGACACCAATTTCAAACAGGGGAGAAAACTGTTCTTCAAGGAGAATCGGAATATGCTCTAAAATTGACAGTAGTTCCTGTTCGATAAAGTCCCATGAAACCGAATCATGGGTAGACTTCCAGTCACTGCAGGAAAGATAGGAAGCACCCCGACTGATATTCGTCAGAATTCCGTTTGCTTCGCCAACACGGACCGCCCGCTGAAATTCCCTCCATTCCCCGTTCCCATCTTTATTCAAGAGGATGCGCATATCGAATGGAGATCCTTCCTTTGTATGGTTTAGAAGCCTGTTCTGACAAATGAAGGTATGCTGTTTGAGGATGTGCTCTGCCCATTTTAGAAAAAGTTCGTCGCTCTGGAAAGATTGTTCGATGATTCCGTGCTTCTTAGTTGTCCGGACTTTGATTTCATCTAAGCCAGCCTCAAGATGGTAAACGGCGAATCCGTGAGCACCGTCCACTGGTTTAATGATGATATCTTTGCGTTCTGACAGGAGATTAAGTAACTCCGGTCCATCGGATACTAAAAAGGTTTCAGGAATATAAGGAGAAAGGGACGTTTGACTTAGCTTTTCATATAAATGCCATTTATTTGGTAATCCATATCCGAGGAACCGGATATGCTTCTGATTCTTCATCCATTGTACGACGGCTCTCGCCTGGCGGGACCTTAAATCATGCTGATAATACGTCCGATCATAGATGAAATCGGGAATATCAAAGACGTCTTTTTCCCATTTTCCCGCCACCCTGTCGAAATGATGTCCTTCCACCGTTTCGGTTAAAGGAGATATTCCCTGTGGGGAAAACAAATAAAGGTCAATTGGATAGGAAAGTGAGTGGTTTGCGATCTCAAGGAAATATTCGTTCGTTACCTGTGGTACAAGGGTCATGATGCCCAGTGAGTGATTCATCGAGAGTATCCTCCTTATTCAGTCCATTTGGCGAAACCATATTCATAGAGAGCTTTAACAGACGGACGGATTCGATCGCTCTCTAAGTAAGTTCGTTTAGAAGGCTTAGAATTGATTTCAATCAACCATGGCTTTCCGCTTTCATCTATACCCACATCGATACCGAATTCTCCGAAATGCCCTTCGACGCTATCTGCTAATAGTTTTGAGGCACTGATACATAATCCCTTCATCTCTTTCAGGATCTCCCTGCTTTTCTGTGGCGAAAAAAAACGCTGTAATGCTATGTGGGGTTTTTCAATACGGCCCCCCTGGTCCACATTTGCAACGAATTGTCCGTGTGCAGCGATCCGCGACACAGACGAAACCAGAACCCACTCACCGTTTCCATTCATGTGACATAGGAAGCGAAAGTCTAATGGCTGTTCTTCAACTGTCAGAAAGGGGATTGTTTCCTGAACCAAATAGGCACTCTTGCACCAGGAACGGAGTTGTTTGTAAAGAGCTGAGTAGGATGGGAATGTGATCATCGTATCTGATGAAAATGAGTTTTGCCTCATGAGGAAACCAGTGTCTATTTTCTTGATGCGCATAATGTAACGACCCTTGCTTCCATGAACCCCTTTTACGAATACATCTTGATATTCTGTAAGCATTTCCTCCAGTGAATTCAAACCCTGCACGGTTTTAGGTAAATGAGGATTGAGGACAGGGCTGTTCTTTAAAACATTGTAGACTTCATCTTTTGCCAAAAAGCGTGAATTGAACAACTGTATATCCTGGTCCAGAGAGCGTGAAAGAGCACTTCGAAAGGAAGGGGACCTCTCTATTTTTCTTGAATGACATCGATTGTAAATTACATGGGGAAGAGGGACCTTTGACGACACCCATTCATTCCCATTTTGAATGTAACCTTCGGCGCCATTCTCCACGAATGAGGAAAGGGGAAGCAGGTAGAAAAATCCACCTTTTCGTTGAAACCAGCTCTGACACTCTGTAAAATATTCTTTTAAAGAGTGTGATTGAATGGATTGATTGATTAAGAGGGCGACAACCGGTCCCACATGAATGATGGCTTTCCTTACATCAATGGATATCCATATATTTTCTATATTAGGTAGAGATGCGAATAATGTATCGGCCGTATCCAATATAATCTGTAATGAATCGGCTTTTGTTTCTAAACATGTTATTCCGAGCATGGAATTTCCGCATTTCAACGTCATGTGCCGTTTAAGTGATAGGCGATCCATCATTTTTTCAGGTACATATAAATGATGATGGCCACTTGAATTCTGACGCGAAATAAATGAACATTTTATTTTCATCAGAGCATTCCCCGTTTGCATAACCCTTAAGATTGATTCTATAATGATTTATTGGGCTAATGTTGATATAGCATACTATGTAAACATGGGCAAAATGTTCAAACGAAAGAAGTAGAAAAGGAAGGTGCACTCATGCTGGATGCTTTCATCCTCATATTATTCATGGTCATTGTCGGTGCCCTCATTGGAGGAGTCACCAATTCATTGGCGATAAAAATGTTATTTAGGCCGTATCGGGCATACTATATCGGGAAATTTAAAGTTCCCTTCACACCTGGGCTGATCCCGAAGCGCCGGGGGGAATTGGCGGAACAGCTTGGGAAAATGGTGGTGGACCATTTAATCACACCGGAAAGTCTTCAGAAAAAAGTGATGAATGACGATTTTCAAAAAGATGTGACTCGTTGGCTATCAGAAGAATTGCAACCGGTATTCACATCGGATAAAACGGTGAACGAATGGATGGACATCCTGCAAGTCCCCGTATCTTCTGAGCGGTTAAACGTATGGCTTGAGGAGTGGATCGCTGTCAAAATCAAGGATGCAAAAGCATCCTATACATCCCAGACCCTTGAAGAAGCTCTCCCTGAAAAGTGGCAGGAAAAAGTGGCAGAGAATATTCCAAGACTGGTTGACTTCATCGCAGGCCGGGCGGAAACTTATTTCACGAGCCCGGAAGGAAAGATGAAAGTGAAAATCATGATCGACGATTTCCTGAAGGAACGCGGTATGCTGGGGAATATGCTTGGAATGTTCTTAGGCAACACGTCGGTTGCGGATAAAGTACAACCTGAAATCGTGAAGTTCATCAAGCATGAAGGAACACAGGAAATCCTGTTTAACCTCTTGACGAAAGAGTGGTCGAAGCTGAAACAGATGAAACTGGAAGAATTCATCGACCGATTGCCTGAAGAAGACTTGATCATGACGGCCCAAACCTCCATTGTCAAACTCGTCAACATCGAAGAACATCTATCCAAGCCGCTCAGCCACTGGCTCGAGCCGCACAAGCAAGCCTTCTTCCAAACCCAGCTCCCTAAATGGGTGGATAGAGGGACGGACCTCTTATCCAGGAAGATTCCGAACCTGATGGAGAAGATGCATCTTCAGCAAATCGTGCAGGAGCAGGTAGAATCCTTCTCAGTAGGCAGGTTGGAAGAACTTGTACTTGGCATTTCACGTAGAGAATTCAAGATGATCACATATCTCGGGGCATTGCTCGGGGGAGTGATCGGGATTATCCAAGGTATTATCGCTCTATTGATATCCTGATTTACGCTCGTTTAAGGGTCCTTCCTAGAAATCCTCACTATTGTTTGTTATAGTGAGGGAGAGTGAAATTATAGGAGGTACGTATTTTGGCTATTAACTTATACGATCAAGCAAACGAATTAGAAAGTGCATTGCGTCAAAGCGATGAATTTCTACAACTGAAAAAAATGTATGATGAAGTAAACAATGACGAATCTGCTAACAAGATGTTTGAAAACTTCAGAAACATTCAAATGACACTTCAACAAAAACAAATGAGCGGTGAAGAAATCTCTCAGGAAGAAGTGGAGCAGGCTCAAAAGACAGCTCAACTTGTTCAACAGCATGAGAAAATCGCGAAGCTCATGGAAGCTGAGCAACGCATGAGCATGGTCATCAATGACTTAAACAAAGTCATCATGAAGCCGCTTGAAGAGCTTTACGGTTCTATGCAAAAATAATAAGTGTTGAATAGGGACCGACTTCCTAATGGGGAGTCGGTTTTTTTATTGGTTGTTGTCTGGTTCTGGTGATTGCTTTTCCAATATTTGTTAAAAATACGCAATTAAGGTCGGAAATGACGCATTAAAATAAAAAATGACGCAATTAAGTTGAAAATGACGCAATTAATAATAAAATGACGCAATCAAGCCCCAAAATGACGCAATTAACGTCCCGTCAAACATATATACATTCTCCAAATGTCCCGATATAAGAAATATCGTAATGGAATTTCCCTTAACCCCAGTTTCAACCCTTTTTTTCTAAGCTGTTCAACGATCCAAGCCTCCATTTATGACGGGGGCATCATTTCCTATCCCGCTCCTTGTCATATTTGTCTATCCTCCTTCATAAAAGTAAAGAAAGGGAGTAGACAACATATAGGGGGGACACCAATGATGATCTATCGAATGATGGCTTTGAATATTGATGGCACCATCGTGAATGAAAACGGAAAAATTGCGAAGGAAACGAAGGAAGCAATTGAGTACGTTCAAGATAAAGGGGTTCCGGTCACATTGGTCACCAGCAGGAGCTTTGCATCCGCAAAAAAAGTTGCCAAAGCCCTGAAGCTTGACAGTCCGATCGTGACACATAGTGGAGCTTATATCGCTGGAGAGCTTGAAAAGCCGATGTATGTGAAAAAGATTGCCGAGGATATTACGTATGAAATTGTTCAATTTCTGGAAGGCTTCTCAAGCCAGATACACCTTTCCCATGAAAAGCGTTCCATCGTAGGAAAAGCCAATACACAGGCCAGGGAGATGGCAAAGGTTTCATGGCAACGGGAATCGAAACTACTTTACAGTAAACAGTTTGTAGACCGTGTAAGCGATCATCTTTTGGAGAATCCGATGTCTGTACCAAAAATCTCCGTAGTCATGGAACATAGGGAGGATGTATGGGATGTTGTCGCTTCTTTAAAAGGTATGTATGAAGAAGTGGATGCCATTCCGACATCTGATTATAAATTGGATATCGTGCCGAAGGGTGTATCCAAGCTCCGTGGATTGATGTATCTTTCTGAAAGGCTCGGCGTGAAGAAGGATCAAATCGTGATGGTCGGTTCAGGTATAGATGATATCGATTGCATGACATGCTCAGGGCTTGGCGTCGCTATGGGAGATTCCCCTCCCCAAGTACGGGCTGCGGCAAACTGGATCACCCGCAGCCAGGTTGAAAAAGGGATTCCGTACTTTGTGACTGAGCTGTTTCGAAAACAGCATCCCATCCCATTCCTGAAAAAAATGAATATCATAAAATCGTAATGAAAGGCCCCCGCATTTAATGCGGGGGTTTGTTTTTATAATGCCAAAGTACCGACCATTGACCATTCCCACCCCTTTCTGTACACTTATAAAAGCTTATTAGTTTTGTGAAAGGTGATTACAACGTGAATGTTTTGATAAAAGGAATCGAGGATGAGCGTTTTGAACGCCCCCTGCGATTGATAGCCAATTTATTCTTTGAAGAGACTCAGGTTCATTTCGGTTCATGTGACAATGCTGACCTTCAAGTCCATATAGAACTTTCTACAGCTGAAAAAATAGAAGCGGCAGCCGTATTAACGGAATCCTCAAAAGTACAATCGTACAGTGCCCATTATGAACATGAGTGGACTCCGTATGAAAATGAGAAAGAGCGCTTTAAACAACTGAAAACCGCCGTTTCCCATGTTTATTTAAATGTTCTTCAAGATCTGACTGAAATCAGGCAGAAGTGGGGGATTTTAACGGGTATCCGGCCGACGAAGCTCTTGCATAAGCAGACACAGCTCGGGGTCCCAAAAGAGGAGATCCATGAAAAATTGAAAAAAGAATACCTCATTACAGATGAAAAGATCGATCTTATGCAAAACATCGTCGATCGTCAGCTTTCTGTCGTGCCGGATCTTTATGATCTTCAGCATGAAGTGAGTATTTATATTGGTATCCCGTTCTGCCCGACCAAATGTGCTTACTGTACTTTTCCTGCATACGCGATACTGGGTAAACAAGGTCGTGTCGATTCGTTCCTTGCAGGACTTCACTACGAAATCCAGGAAATGGGACGCTGGATGAAGGAAAAAAATATTAAAATAACGACCATTTATTATGGCGGCGGTACCCCAACCTCCATCACGGCAGAAGAAATGGATGCTCTGTATGAAGAGATGTACCGATCCTTCCCTGATGTCGATAAAGTAAGGGAAGTGACAGTTGAGGCAGGAAGACCCGATACGATTTCCGAGGATAAATTAGAGGTGCTCAACAAGTGGAATATCGACCGGATTTCCATCAACCCTCAATCGTACACCCAGGAAACGTTAAAAGCGATCGGCCGTCATCACACAGTAGAAGAAACCATTGATAAGTTTCATTTATCCCGCAGTATGGGAATGAACAATATCAATATGGATTTGATCATCGGACTTCCCGGTGAAGAGCTTCCCGAACTTCAGCACTCATTGGATGAAACCGAGAAGCTCATGCCGGAATCGTTGACAGTTCATACTCTGTCCTTTAAAAGAGCGTCTGAAATGACGAAGAACAAAGACAAATACAAAGTAGCTGACCGGCATGAAATTGGGAAGATGATGAACCTTGCTGAAGAGTGGACAAAGGAACACGGCTATGAACCTTACTATTTATACCGTCAAAAAAATATCCTTGGTAACTTAGAGAACGTAGGTTATGCCCTTCCCGGACAGGATAGCATCTATAACATCATGATCATGGAAGAAGTCCAAACGATCATCGGCATCGGCTGCGGGGCGGCAAGTAAATTCATTGATCCGAAGACTGGTAAGATCACGCATTTTGCCAATCCGAAAGAACCGAATGCCTATAATCTTGGATTCAAGGAGTATACTGAAAAGAAAATTAAGATATTAAATGACTTATTCTCATAACAAAGAGGGTGCCCTGATAGCTTATGCTAAAGGGACACCCTTTTTTTTCATACAACCTACTCGGTCATTACCCGAATTTTTCGATAATACTAAAAGGAATAATTAAAGAAAGGAGAGAATTAGTTAGATAGACATAGAAAATCAAACACTTATTGGAAGCGCTTACTATATTGAGGGGAGAGATTGAGTATGATGCAAACACCTCTGCTTTTGACACAAATGATTGAACGAGCTGAAAAGTATTTTCCTAAGAAAGAAATCGTTTCCCGTACAGAGTCCGGCATAACCCGCTTTACATACAAACAGTGGGCTGAACGGACGAGAAGACTCGCAAGTTCCTTGTCAAAACTAGGAATCGAAGAAGGGGATAAAGTAGGGACGCTTGCCTGGAATCATCACCGTCACCTTGAAGCGTACTTTGCCATTCCGTGCAGCGGAGCTGTCCTACATACGATCAACATCCGCTTATCGCCACAGCACATCTCTTACATCATCAACCATGCCGGGGATCAAGTATTGCTCATAGACCCTGATGTCGTTCCACTCATTGAAAAAATCAAAGACCAGATCCCGACAGTCAAAGCATTCATTGTCATGACCGATGGGGATTTGCCCGAGACGACTCTGGAGCCCGTATATCATTATGAACGATTATTGGATGAGGGGGACCCGACTTTCCCATTCCGTACAGACATTGATGAGAATTCTCCTGCAGGAATGTGTTACACCTCAGCTACGACCGGTAATCCTAAAGGAGTCATTTATTCTCATAGAGGGATTGTGTTGCACGCAATGGCTCTTGGCCTCGCTGATACGACGGGAGTCAGTGAAAGAGATGTTGCCCTGCCTGTGGTACCGATGTTCCATGTGAATGCATGGGGAATGCCTTTTGCATCGGTGTGGTTCGGCACGAAGCAGGTTCTTCCCGGACCATATTTCACCCCGGGACTTCTTGCAGAGCTCATGCAGGATGAAAAAGTGACCATTTCAGCAGGCGTTCCAACGATTTGGCTTGGGCTTCTTAATGAATTGGAAAAGAATGAATACGATCTTTCCAGTCTCCGCTCGATTTTATGTGGGGGATCAGCTGCGCCTAAAGGCATGATTCGAACATTTGAAGAGAAGTTCGGCATTCCGTTCATGCATGCATATGGAATGACCGAGACAAGCCCGCTTGCTGTCATTGCTTCTTCCAAAAGCTATCATGATAATCTTTCAGCTGAAGATAAGCTCGAACTGAAAGCAAAGCAGGGAATCCTTGTACCGGGGTTGGATATGAAAATCGTCGGCAAAGACGGTGAGGTAGCCTGGGATGGTGTCGAAATGGGGGAACTGGCATTAAGAGGACCGTGGATTGCCTCGGAATATTATGAAGATGAGAGAACAAAGGATGCATTCCGGGATGGCTGGCTGTACACGGGAGATGTCGTTACCATTGATGAAGAGGGATACATTAAGATTGTGGATCGGACAAAGGACCTCATCAAATCTGGTGGGGAATGGATTTCTTCTGTGGATCTAGAGAATGCCCTCATGGCCCATGAGCATATTTTTGAAGCTGCTGTCGTTGCGGTGCCGCACGAAGAATGGCAGGAACGGCCGGTTGCCTGTGTTGTCCTAAAGGAATCCGGAAAAGGAATGGTGACAAAGGAAGACGTCATGGATTTCCTGAAACCGCAGTTTGCGAAATGGTGGCTGCCGGATGAGATTCTGTTCCTTGAAGAAATTCCAAAGACGTCAGTGGGGAAATTTTTAAAGAGAGCTCTCCGGGATCAGGTTCAAGATCAAATAAAGCAAATTTGAGTATTCGGGGGGAGGTCGGCTGAATGCCGGTCTCTCTTTTGAATTATTGCACTTTTCTAAAAAAACATTCCTGTAATGAGAGACATGCGCTATGATAATAGAAAGGGGAGGGATTATTTTGACAGTGTCAAATCAATATGAAACAGTAAAATTACATAAAGAGGGGAAAGTGGCGAGGCTATTATTGAATCGGCCTCAGTCCCTGAATGCATTGGACGCTCGTCTTATGGAAGAGCTGCTGGCAGCCCTTAAAGAGGTGAAGAGTGATCCATCGATTTCTTTGTTGATCCTGACGGGGGAAGGAAAGGGGTTTTCTTCCGGGGGAGATATTAAGTCCATGCTCCAATTAAGTGGCGAGGAGCAGTTCTCAGGAATTATGGATACAATTAGTGAACTGGTGATGACTTTATACTCAATGCCGAAAGTGGTCCTGACAGGCATCCACGGAGCGGCTGCGGGGCTTGGACTGAGTCTCGCACTGGCTTCGGATTATATTCTGTGTGAAGAAGACAGCAAGCTTGCCATGAACTTTATCGGAATTGCCTTGATCCCTGATGGGGGCAGTCATTTCCTTCTGGAAGAGCGCCTGGGAGCACATAAAGCAAAACGGTTGATATGGAACGGCAAAGTATTTGAAGGGCAGGAAGCCTTGATGAAAGGCCTTGTCGATGAAGCCATTCCTTCAGGTAAATTGGAGGAAGGGATAGCGCGATATACCAAACAGGTATTAAGTGCGCCGACGAAAGCCATGTTGAAAACGAAAGAAGTGTATGTAGCCCTGAACAAAGAAAGGTTGCAGCATGCACTGGATCTGGAGAAGGAAGGTCAGTGGCTCATGCGCCAAACATCCGATCATAAAGAAGGCATTCAAGCTTTCGTGGAAAAAAGAAGACCCCAATTCAAGGGTGAATGAAATACATGTGAACCTGCCTGAATGGTAGGTTCCTTTTTTCGTAATACACAATAAAAAAATGCATCACAGACAAAAACGCCTGTAATGCAAAAAAGATCTTATACGTGAAACAATAACAGTTTCCCGAGGGGGGATGTGCAGCGATGTGTGTGCTCGCTGTATCCTTTTTCCTCGAGCATCGATTCGCCCATTTTCTTTGCGTCGCTGTCAGATGAAGCTTCGAATGATTCATCCAGTATTTTTTTTCCGTCACTCTCAAATACTGTCAATTTGTATACTTTCATTGTTAATACCCCTTTGTATTAAAATAATGTACTACTATATTTTTTCATACTATCTTTTTTTTGGGAAGTCTAAATTGTTTGATAATGAAAAAGGGTGGAAAATGAAACCTTTTCTAGATGAAATCGTAGAGTACTAGAGAAAAGGATGACGCAACAGGAGGGAGAAGCGAAACATGAGTTTAAAAATACAACAGGTAACCAAAAGGTTTGGGAATTTTACAGCGGTAGATGAGCTGTCACTTGAGATCCCCCCGAGTGAGATGTTTGGATTCCTCGGAGCGAATGGCGCCGGGAAAACGACGACCTTTCGAATGGTGTTGGGATTGTTGGATGCAACAGAAGGCAGGATTACGTGGAACGGGAAAGGGATTGATTATTCCACCAGTCCTGAAATCGGATATCTACCGGAAGAAAGAGGACTCTACCCTAAGATGAAGGTGAGCGATCAAATCGTCTATCTGGCACGTCTTCGGGGAATGGAGAAAAGAGAGATCCTGAAGGAGTTAACCATTTGGCTGGAGCGGTTCAATGTTCCTCAGTACCTTAACAAGAAAGTCGAGGAGCTGTCCAAAGGAAATCAGCAGAAAATACAATTCATCGCCTCGGTCATCCACAAGCCGAAACTCTTAATACTGGACGAACCATTCAGCGGTCTTGATCCGGTGAATGTTGAGTTATTGAAGAACGCCGTCAGGGAGATCAAGAAAAGCGGGACAACGATCGTATTTTCAAGTCATCGGATGGAGCATGTGGAGGAACTTTGTGAGAGTCTGTGTATCATGCATAAAGGACGTCCGGTTGTGCATGGTGGTCTGAAGGAAATTAAACGTTCCTTTGGAAAGAAGAATGTAGTGATCCATGCAGATTTTGATCTGACGTATCTAAAAGACCTCCATGGCGTGACGAAGCTTAAAGAAACAACCGAAGGTGTCCTTCTGCAGGTGGAATCGGAGACAGCAGCACAAGGAGTTTTCCACGATGTCGTACAAAAAGGTTTCCTGCGTAAATTCGAATTAGAGGAACCGTCCTTGAATGATATTTTTATAGAAAAGGTGGGAACCTCTTATGAATAATTTCTTCTTGATCCTGGGTCACTCGTATATGTCAAAACTTAAGGCTAAATCCTTTATCATTTCAACGGTCATCATTGCCGCAGCCCTTGTACTGCTGGCCAATTTCGACAGTGTGATCTCAAGCTTCACCGATGATGAAGGAAGCAAGATAGCGGTTCAGGACGAAACGGGTAAGCTATATGACCCACTCGTTCAGCAGTTGGAGACAATGGATAGTGAGATTCAGTTAGTACCTTCCTCTGGGTCAACGGAAGAATTGGAGAAGAAGATTGAGTCAGAAGAGCTGAAAGGTTTACTGTTATTAAGCGAAAATGGGGACGGACTGCCGAAAGCTCTGTACAAATCCAATTCATTATCGGAGTCTGCAGTAACGGGAGAATTGCAGATCGCCTTGCAGAATATTAAATCCGCCCAAGCCGCAAGTAAGCTGGAACTTTCAGGTGAAGAGCTCTCGCTGTTAAGCGGCCCGGTTGAATTCGAGAAAGAAGCCCTCGTTGAAGGTGCCAAATCGGAGGAAGAATTGAGTCAGGCAAGAGGCATTGTTTATGTGCTATTATTCTTCATTTATTTCTCTGTCATAGCTTATGCCAATATGACGGCTATGGAAGTCGCGACGGAGAAAAGTTCAAGGGTCATGGAAATCCTCATTTCAAGTGTGTCACCAGTGAAACAAATGTTTGCGAAAATCATCGGGATCGGTCTGGCAGGTTTGACTCAATTGGGAGTTATCCTTGGTGTAGGCTACTTTACCCTGATCCGCAAGAAGGATGAACTGGTAGGAGGATTCTTTGATGGATTTGGATTTGAATCCTTATCAGTAAGTGTCATCATTTATGCCGTTGTCTTCTTTTTGCTGGGGTACTTCCTGTATGCAACCCTTGCAGCCTTATTGGGATCACTTGTGAGCCGAATCGAAGATGTCCAGCAGATGATCATGCCGATGACTTTCCTGATCATGATCGGATTCTTCATTTCGATGTTTGGCCTCGGGAATCCGGAATCAGGCTTTGTCACGGTAACGTCTTATATCCCCTTCTTCACACCGATGGTCATGTTCCTCCGGGTCGGTATGTTGAATCTGCCGTTGTATGAACCAATCATCGGGATTGTGCTCCTTCTTTTGACCATCGTCCTGTTGGGTGTTTTCGGTGCACGCGTTTATCGAGGTGGGGTCCTTCTGTACGGTAAATCCAATTCGTATAAAGATATTAAGAAAGCGATCGATCTTACATCGAAGAAATAAGATAAGAGGCTGGGACAAAAGGGTTTCAGATAAAGAAAAATCCGAACGAGTGATTTGATGAAAATCTAACTCGTTCGGATTTTTAATGTTTATAATCTTTGTATTAAGCAGGTTCTAGCTTTTGATTGGAGTGCAAGACGAAGACTCCTGCGGGAAAAGCGGAATAGGTGAGACCCCGCAGGAGCGACAGCGACGAGGAGGCTCGCCTTCCGCCCGAGGAAAGCGAAGTCTTGCACGGAAATCAACAGCGGTGTAACACGTAATCTCATTGTTCGTCTTTAGAGTGTATAGATTTAGTTATGTCCCAGCCTCTTTTTCTTTAAAAAGCTAAATTATGAATACATACTGAAATGTTCACCGGTTTTAGGATATAATGGAGGAATATAAGAACGTATATTCGTAGTGCAGGGAGGGAGCTTCATGGGGAGTATCCGATTTTTTCATGTAGCAGATTTACATTTAGACAGTCCGTTTATGGGACTGAAACATTTACCCAAAGAAGTGTTTGAACGAATACATAATAGCACCTTTGCTTCTTTTGAAAAAGTAGTGAAAGAAGCAATTGAAAGGCAAATCGACTTTATGATCATCAGCGGGGATTTGTTTGATGAAGAAGACAGGAGCATAAGGGCTCAGGCAAAATTATTGAAACAATTTCATCTGCTGGATTCAAATGATATTCCTGTTTATGTCGTGCACGGGAACCATGATCACCTGGGAAGCCATCGCTTAGAGCTTGATATGCCGGATAATATACATATATTTCACGAAAATACAGAAGTGAAACAGTTCATCACCAAGAATGGTGAAACAGTGGATATAGTAGGCTTCAGCTATGGGTCAAGGCATATTAGAGAAAGAAGAATCGGGGAATACCCCAAAGCGGTTGCCGGGCGTTACACGATAGGAGTCCTTCATGGAAGTGAAGGGAGCATCGATTCGTCTCATGAGACGTACGCCCCTTTTACGATAGGTGAACTGGTGGAGAAGAACTACCATTACTGGGCACTTGGGCATATTCATGAACGGCGTATCTTACATGAAGAACCTTTTATCGTCTATCCCGGAAACATTCAGGGAAGGCACCGCAAGGAAAAGGGTGATAAAGGCTGTTATGAAGTCGTATTGGATGGGCATCATACAGAGCTGTCGTTTATAGCTACCCACGACTTGTTATGGGAAACATGTACTGTCTCCCTACAAGGTATCAAGCGGTTTGGTGAGGTGTTTCAGCGGATTCAACAGGCAATGGAATCTCTTAGTGGTGAAAGTTTAATTGAAATCGTTGTTACAGATGAAGATTCACTGCCCTGGGAGATGAGGAACAGGATCGAGAATGGCGAGCTTCTTGAGGCGATTCAGTCCGATTTTGAAAGCCATGGGGTATTGAGATGGGTTCACTCCATTCGCCTGTCTTCTCGTACATCGGGTCTCAGGGAACAGGATCCATTTATACAGGAAGTGATCTTAACCCTTGAAAGCATGGAAGGAGAAGAATGGAAGGAAGCCATGGCAGAACTGTATGAGCATCCGTCCATCTATCGCTTTCTGTCCCCCTTGGAAGAAGATGAAAAGAGTTCCTTAAAACGGGAAGCGAAGCACTTACTGAGCGGTGGTGATCGAAATTGAAATTGATAGAACTTCATATTTACGGATATGGAAAAATAGTAAACAAGCATTATTCGCTAAGCGATCTTCAATTATTCTACGGAGAAAACGAAGCAGGAAAATCGACAATCATGTCATTCATTCACAGCATTCTATTCGGTTTTCCAACGAAACAGCAAACCTTATTGAGATACGTTCCGAAATCATCGACAGAGTATGGCGGGAAAATCCTATGTCAAATCGAGGGTCAGGGAATGGTAAGCATCGAGCGTATCAAAGGGAAGGCTTCTGGTGACGTTACCGTCCAATTTGAAGACGGGAGAATGGAAGGAGAAGAATCCCTCCAACATTTGCTCGGTAAAATGGACCGGACCACCTATCAAAACATATTTTCCTTCAACTTGGATGGCCTTCAAAACATCCAGCGCCTCAAAAAGGAAGAACTGAACCGGTATCTCTTCACAGCAGGCTCATCAGGGACGGATCTCCTATTGAAGCTTGCTCAGGATTGGCAGAAAGAAAGAGAGCAGCTGTTTAAGAAATCAGGCAGAAAACCAAAGATCAATCAGGCATTATCCGAATTAAAGGCGCTTGAAAAGCAGGTAAGGGAAGAAAAGGAGAAAAATGATCAGTACATGCCCCTCATAGCCAGACGCCGATCATTGGAGTCGGACATTTCCTCCATGGAAAAGGAAAAGGAGATCCTCTCTGAAAAAAGGGGGAATCTGGTTTCCGTTAGTGAAAATTGGGATACCCTTATTCAGTTCAAAGAAGTGGAAGAACGCATTTCACAGTTAGAAGGCATTGAATTCCCTGCTAAAGGTTTAGAGAGACTGAACAAGATGAAAGTGGAGGAAAGACAAACGTCCGCTTACCTTGAAACCCTTATAAAAAAACAAGCAAAACTCAAACAGAAATTAGAAGAGGAAGATCTCGATCTGAGCTTGAGAGAGGATATTCCATTTATAGAAAAAGTATTATCAGAGCAAACTTTTTACCTAAAATGGAGAGAAGAAATCAGTGAGCGAGGCAGAGAACTGAAAATGGTGCAAAGCCAAATCAAGGACACGATCAGGGAATTGGGACTGCATATCGAGATGGAAGAAATCCCTGCACTGAATACAAGCCTTATGATGTCTGAGAACATCCATCAAGCATTGGAGCGCCAATCGAAACTCCTTCATGAGCGTGAGAGTTTGTATAAACTTCAAGACGATGAAGCAGAAGAGCTTCAAGCTATCGAAAAAAAATGCGAACTTCTGGAAAACCAGTTGATGGAAGAAGACGAATTTCAAGAGTTACAACGGAAGGTCAAAGCAGACTCTGGAAAGCAATCCACATGGGAACAGATGAAGTGGATGAACATGCAAGTCAAAGAGTCAGAAGAAAATTATCGTAGAAAAAAAGCTTCTTTCTCTTATCAGATGCTAATAAGCGGTGGATTACTTCTGATTTTATTAGGACTGGGTGCGTGGGGGATCTTGTCGGGGAGTTGGATTGTGACAGGGATGAGCTTACTGTTTCTGATTGCAGTAGGAGTAACAGGCTTACAGTCACGGAGGAACCTCCACAATGAATCCCTCACCATCAATAAACTTAAGGCTAAGGCAAAAGAGCTCCAACCGGAAGGAGAGACGGAGTATGTATCTCATGAGTTGGCGGAACAAAGCTTCAAAGAACAAATGGAATACCGAAACGAATGGAAACAGCGCATCCTTTCATTAGAAGAGCAGGAAAGGAAAATGCAGAAAGTGCATGAGAGGAAGGAAGAGAATGAGAAGGCAATCGCCCTGGGAGAAGAAAGGCTGACTCACCTGAAAAGGGAGTTATGCCTGCCTGCGGATTTCCATTGGAAGTGGCTCCGTGATGCTTTTGCGAAAATGAAAGAATTAGTCTCCAACTATGAAACGTTTATCCATTTATCTGAAGAAGAGGCTTATACTGCAAGGAAGTTGGATGAATACAAAGAAGAGTGCCGGAAATGGTTCCACCGCCGCTCACTCCCGTTCACAACAATGGACGAAGCCTTGATTCAAATGGAAAGAATCATACAGGATTTAGAGAAACGTCAGCTCGTAACTGAAAATATTGCCGCGGAATTAGAACCTTTGTCCTTGGAAATCGACAAGCTTACTAATGAAGTCAGAAAGATTCAAGATGACATTCTGGTCCTTATCAAGGAAGCAGGCTGTACCGGTGAAGTGGAATTCCGGGAGATGGCCCTCCGGGTAGAGGAACTCACCGAGCTCTGTTCTCAATATAAGGGGCTGAAAACAAGATTGCCCCAGAGGACCCTCGACTCGTTCATGGAGTTTGAATCAATGGAAGAAAGCAGGAAGGAATTGACCAGAGTCGTACAATCCATTGAAAGTCTCTCGAGCAACCTGTCTGCAAGTCAAAAAGAGCTTGCCTCCCTTTCATATGAAATCAAAACATTAGAGGAAGGAAAGAGCTTTTCTGCTATCCTTCAAGAATTCCAAAGCAAAAAAGCCGAGCTTCAGGAACTTGCCCTTGAATGGTCCAAATATACATTGGCTGGGGCCTCCTTAAAGAAAACCATGGACCTGTATCAGAAAACCAAAATGCCAAAAGTCATGCAGCTTGCAGAAGAAAACTTCAAAGAAATGACGGAAGGGCACTATCACCGTGTTTTCTTATTGGAAGATGAAATGGTCAAAGTTGAGAGGAAGGATGGGATCGTCTTTCATGCAGTCGAGCTCAGTCAGGGAACGAAAGAGCAGCTATTCATATCGATCCGCTTCGCTCTTATTCAAACAATGGGTGACAAATATTCTTTGCCTGTTCTGATTGATGATGGAGTAGTCAACTTTGATCTGAACAGAACACAGGCATTTCTTAGACTCCTGAGAAAAGTGGCAACGGACCACCAGGTGTTATTTTTCACCTGCCACCCTCATATTAAACAGTCGTTCCTTGAGGATGAGGTGATCAAATTAGAGCGTACCGAATCCATCAGGACTACATGAATCAAATGGATTTCCATTAGCATTAGTATCCTTTATTGGTTACAATATACAAGGAGTTTGTTTTGGGCATCCAATCCGTTATAACCATACATCTGAGTGTTGAGAGAAATGAGTGCCAGAAAGAAGGAATACATCAATGACAAAATCAAAAGGGTGGAAACGGAATCGAGGTCCACTTGCGTTACTTAGTTTTAACCTTTTCATCGTTATGGTTGGAATCGGCCTCGTCATTCCGATCCTGCCATTCTACGTAGAAAAATTCAATGCCGATGCCCAGACCCTCGGAGCTTTGGTGGCTGTATTTGCTTTTATGCAGTTCCTATTTGCACCAGTTTGGGGTCGTTTATCCGACCGGATCGGACGGAAACCTTTAATTACCATCGGCCTGATCGGCTTTGCCATCGCTGAATTCATTTTCGCTTTTGCCGTGGGATTATGGATGCTCTTTCTATCAAGGATCCTGGCCGGGGTCTTTGGTTCAGCATTAATGCCGACTGCCATGGCCTATGTGTCCGATGTCACGGATGAAGATAATCGTGGCCGGGGAATGGGTATACTTGGAGCCGCCATGGGGCTCGGTATCGTTATAGGACCAGGAATCGGAGGATGGCTGGCAGAGATCAATCTCTCTTATCCATTCATCTTTGCTGGTGTGGCGGCATCGATAGCAGCCATCGTTTCGGTCATCATTTTACCGGAATCCTATCCGAAGGAAAAAAGGACATATGATCCGGATGAGAAACGGGAAAATCGATTCGTTGTCATGAAGAATGCCGTGATGAGTCCGGTTGGCTTCCTATTGATCCTCGTGTTCATCATGAGCTTCGGACTTGCCAACTTTCAATCGATCTTCAGCTACTATGCATTGGAGCGGTACGGGTATGGGCCACAGCAGGTCGGGATCATCATACTAATAATCGGTATCATAGGTACCCTCGTCCAGGGAGTCGGCGTGGGGAGGGCGACAAAACGGTTCGGAGAAGAAAAAGTAGTGACCTGGTCATTACTTTTGAGTGCAGTAGGGTTTATCATCATGAACTTTGCCACTGATTTTACCGGTGTCCTCTTAACGACGGCGGTCTTCTTTATCGGAAACTCCATGCTCCGGCCTTCTCTGAATTCCCTGATTTCTAAGTTGGCCGGAAAAAGGCAGGGTACCGTGATGGGGCTGAATAACTCGTTTCTCAGTTTAGGGAACGTAGCTGGCCCATTGCTTGCAGGCACATTATTTGAATGGGATATCCATATCCCTTACTACTTTGGTGCATTCATCATGCTGGTTGGCCTTCTAGCCACCAAAGTCTGGATCAGTAAAAAACAAAAAAGAGAATTAGTGAACTAACATAAAGCCGCCTCATCAGTTGAGGCGGCTTTTTTGTAATCATGCGAGGGACGGACCTTTAATGGTTGGCGTCATTCTATGACTCGGCGCCGAAACCTGGGACAACCAATTTTGACATGACCACTAGCCCTTTCCACGCTTCTTACACATTAAAATATGATATACTGGAACTACTATTATAGTTGGACGGAGGAGAAGATATGACAGGAATCACACAATTCAGTGTCGGTGAGACCATCGATTTACCACTTTTAATCAAGCAAATGACAAAAGGCACGACAAATACAGGAAAGCCGTTTTTAACGTTGATCCTGCAAGATAAAAGCGGAGACATGGAAGCAAAGCTTTGGGACGCTTCCGAGCAGGATGAGAAGGCTTATCAGCCTGAAACGATCGTAAGGGTCGTTGGTGATATTCATAGTTACCGTGGAAAGAATCAGCTTAAAATCAAGCAGATCCGACCGGCTTCACCAGCGGATGGATATGCCATTTCAGACTTCCTTGAAACCGCTCCTGTGAGCATAGATGAAATGACGAGTAAGATCACACAGTATATCTTTGAAATGAGAAACCCGAATATTCAACGCATCACGAGACACCTGATTAAAAAATATCAGAAGCCTTTCCTCGAATATCCGGCAGCTACAAAGAACCATCATGAGTTCGTTTCGGGTCTTGCGTATCACGTTGTATCCATGCTTGATTTATCCAAGGCCATTGCAGGACTATATCCTTCCCTTGATTCGGATCTTCTGTATGCAGGGGTGATCCTGCATGATCTTGGGAAAGTCATTGAACTGTCAGGACCAACTTCCACAACGTACACGATTGAAGGGAATTTGATCGGACACATCTCCATCATGGTGAATGAAATAGGTAAAGCGGCAGATGAACTGGGCATTGAAGGAGAAGAGGTCATGATCCTTCAACATCTCGTCCTTAGCCATCATGGAAAGGCCGAGTGGGGAAGTCCGAAGCCGCCGCTTATCCGTGAAGCGGAGGTTCTTCACTATATCGATAATGTAGATGCGAAGATGAATATGCTCGATCGTGCACTCCAACGGGTGAAGCCTGGAGAGTACACGGAAAGAGTATTCGCACTTGATAATCGTTCATTCTATAAACCCACGTTTCATAAATAAAGATTTCAAGAATCCGGTCCTATGATCGGGTTCTTTTTTCCATCTTGCGGTCATGTTTTCTCCCTTGTCCTCATATAATGTTCATTAAAGAGGACAAACCTATAAGGAGATGAAGCAAATGACATTGCCTATTTGGATGTATCTGGTTGTAGCAGGAATTTTCGGTAGTGCCTTTATGACGATAAAATCGGCCAAGGAAGAGAAGACGCTGGAAGATGAGTGGATTGAAAAAGAGGGAGAAGTTTATATACACCGGATGGAAGAGGAAAAAGAAAAGAGACGTCAACTGACATCATAATGTCATCATTAAAAAGGACGGAAGGCTTGCGTAGCCTTCCGTCCTTTTTGATTATTCAGCTTTGTCTGTTGCAGGAGCTTCGCCTTCAGGTGCAGGTGTTTCGCCGCCTTCAGGTGCTGCTGGAGGATTCAATACCTGGTCGAATGACTTTTTCAGATCTTTATCCTTGATGTTCAGATCAGCTTTTTCAATCTCTGCTTTCATGGCTTCCTGGATTTTTTGAGGATCCACTTTGGAAAGCTTCAGTTCTTTTTCGATTTCCTTTTTCATTTCGTCAAAGGATTTCTTTTCTTTTTTATCTGTCACTTCAATGATATGGTAGCCATATTCTGTCTTGATCTGCTCGCTCACTTTGCCTTTTTCAAGAGTGTCCAGAGCTTTTGAGAATTCAGGAACAAAGTTTTGACGGCCAGCATAGTCTACCCATCCTAAACTTCCGCCATTTTCAGCAGAACCCGGATCTGTTGAGTATTCTTTGGCAAGATCTTCGAATTTTGCACCATCAGCCAGCTTCTGTTTAACCTCTTTGGCTGTTTTTTCATCTTCTACAAGGATATGGCGAACTTTAATATCCGGCTTCCATTTCTCGTAGTATTCCTTCACTTCTTTATCCGTTACTTTCACATCGGAAATAGCGGCTTTTTCTTGAAGAAGTTGAAGTTTTAAGTATTGCTTGAACGACTTCTCGTCCAGGTTATATTGTTGTAAGAACATATCGAATTGAGGCCCCAATTGATCTTTCGCTTCGTTCAGCTTTTCATCAACTTCCTCTTTTGACACATCATACTTCTCTTCAAGGACTTTTGTATAAACCAGTTCCTGAAGGGCCTGTTCCATTTGTGGAGTGAATTTTTGCTTCATTGATTTGTAAAGTTCATCTTTTGTTACGTCTCCGGCTTTGGTTGTTGCAACAACGTCACTGTTTCCATCAGCACCGTCACCGCTGCATCCTGCGAGTCCTACCACTCCGGCAGCCAGTGATACTGAAATGATCCATTTTTTCATGGTGACCAACTCCTACACTATATTCGTTTGGTGGCTTGTCAAATTTCTACAAAACATACTATAACACACTTTTTCCATGAAAAAAAATATTTTCCAAACTAATCTTCAGAAAAATGGGCATTTTACACACCCATTTCCTAGGTTCCTTCATATGATAAGAGCGAAGAGAGAAAAGGAGGTAATAAATATGAGCTGTGGATACAATTCCGGATTCGCGTTAATCGTAGTGCTGTTCATCTTATTAATCATCGTTGGTGCCGCATATATTTACTAAAAAATTTAAATTTATGACATTAGCCTAAAACAAATGGCAGCTAACTTGAATAAGATAAAGTAGCGCTTCAAAGGAGGTGGAAAGTTATGGGTAATGCATACGGCGGAGGTTTCGCGTTAATCGTAGTATTGTTCATCCTATTAATCATTGTGGGTGCAGCATGGCTATAATTTTAGCCTCAGAGTTTAACTTTACCGGATACAGACTGTAAGAGGGGGCAATACCTAACGAAAGGCTGGCCCCTTTTGCTTCATATTCATCTGTAGATGCTTTTCATACATGAAAGGAGGAAGCGCATATGTCAGGTGCTTGCGGCGGGTACGGCGGAGGTTTCGCGTTAATCGTAGTTTTATTCATTTTGTTAATCATCATTGGTGCAGCATACGTTTGCTAATTTGAATAGATAAAAAAAGCAGATCCGAATTTTTTCGGATCTGCTTTTACATTTTCGGGGCTAGCCGCCTCTGCTTTTGATTGTCCAGCTCCGGTGGCTAGCCCCTCGAGGTCATAACTGAAAAATCCCCAAAGGCAAAGAGCGCCTTCAGGGATTTCCCAGTTATGCTTGTCGGGGCTGCCCAAGCCGCCTCCGCTTTTGATTGTCCAGCTCCGGCGGCTAGCCCCTCGAGGTCATAACTGAAAAATCCCCAAAGGCAAAGAGCGCCTTCAGGGATTTCCCAGTTATGCTTGTCGGGGCTGCCCAAGCCGCCTCCGCTTTTCTTCCTTCTATGTAAACAGAATTTCTATATACGAAGAGACCAGTAGTATGGTGATTAGGATATTGATGGTTCTAAACACCTTAGGTTGGCGCTCTTCAGGTATTTCTTTTTGTAAACATAATGCGTTTGTCATTTTATTTATATAAAATAAGATGAAAACTGCAAACACTAAAAACATGGAGATCATCCAAACCCCTCCCCGTTATCTCCTATAGACTATACATTACCAAATTATTTCCCTAAATGGTAGCAAGAGTGTTGCCTGGTTCTTGTAAATGAAGCTTTTTTCGCATATACAAGATTCACGCCGGAAGAAGCGGCCAAGTGTGAATGCGTCATAAAAAATGAGAAGGATGACTTCTTCCATCGAGAGTGCCCCTCAATGGCCATCCATCATCCTTACTGATAAATCAATATTTCATAACCGTCTTCATTTTCTTCGATCAATGCATTCTTAGGTGAGTTCATCAATTGCCTTGCATAAATAAAGTCAATGGCACAGATTCCTGAATGAAAGGCAAGGAGCATCGTAAAGTAATGCGAGTAATGTGGAAAATGAAAGCACCCATATAACAATATACTGTTTAAGACAAAGAACGGGGCCACCAGCGCGACCAGGTAACGGTATTTTGATATCGGCTGATCCACTCTAATCGACAGGATCGGCAAGAAATACATTTTACGGTTGCATTTGCATTTTATTTTCTTCACAAAGGGCAGTATTGGCACGATGTGAAAAAATTTATGCAATGGATATATGCTCATCAATCCCACGAAGAATCCAAGGAAGTGATTATCATAGAATGAACTCGGAAATAGTAAATTAATTGGTACGTATATTAATGAGAATACCATCATCATGATAATGGAAGAAAGTAAAAAGACTCGGTAAAACCCAAATTGTTTTTCCAGATTGATTGTTTTCCAGCAATGCATAAAAAAATCGCCTCCATTAGACGAATAGTGGTTAATTAAGTGCTTTACATACTTTATTACGATTGCCGGAAAAAATCAATACATTTTGGAAGGTTTTTTTCTTATTTTTTGAGGGGTATTTGAGGCGACAGGTATGTTATAGTTTTGTACAATAAGAGTATGAGAAATTTTGTGGGTGATGAATATGGACGAACTAATGAAACGACTAGAGAAACTTGAGTATCATCAAAGGTTGATGGCTGAAATGATACCTGAAAATGGATTCCCTTTTCACAGGTTAATTATCCGTAGCGGACTGTCGGAGAAGGAAGTGGGGGAGTTCTTCGTTACTTGTGATAGATTGAGCATGAAGCTTAAAAAACAAAAAGCGGAAGGATTCGTGTACAATACTCCGCTTTTTAAGGAATTTGAAGAAGGACTTCATGCAAAGCTCGATGTGCATGAAGTTGTCCAAAGCTGCCTTGTTCAAAACATTTACCCCACTTTGATGTACCAATTGAGGAAGAGCTTATAATTTAAGCCAGTTCTTCCTCATCTTCAAAAAGTTCACTGAGCTTACCATTATCATCAGAAAAATCATTTTCTATATTGTGAAAAGATTTTTCGAATATTTCCATAAAGTCATTTCCGTAAATATTCCGGACGACGGTCATCATTTCGATCATTTCAGGAAACTTTCCGTATAACTCCCGTAGAGGAGACACCCCCTGGAAGATAGAGTGACTTTCAGGCTGATAATTCTTCATTGAATCGAGGAGGATTTTCTCCCCTTTATCCGTCAGTTGAATATACGTATTCCGCTTATCATTCTCCCGTTTGGAAAACTCCAGAAGTTCCCGTTCTTCTAATTTCTTTGAGAAGTTAAAAGCTGTTGATACATGCATTACCCCGAATTTAGCCACGTCTGAAATGGAAGCTCCCTTTAAATGATACGCAATCCAGAGAATATGATGTTCGTTGATATTCAGGTCATATGGCTTGATCCACTGCTGCCAATCCTTTTCAATGGCTTTCCACAACGCTTTGCTAAGCTGGGCCATTCTTTGACTGAAGAGCATAGCCTCTTTCAAAGTAAATTCTCTTTCCTTCATCTCATTCACCCACTTTGCTAGAAAATCTTTTTTTAATATAAGCTGTTCTGAATTTGTCCCGTTGTAAGCAGTTCCAAAGGATACGCCTTAACGATTATCAAAAAAGAAAGCGCTTATATTTTATTATGCCAATAAAGTAATAATTAATAAAGGCTAAATTGACAAAATTTTTCGAAGTATATAATTTCTGGTGGGTGTATCTATCGTAAAACAGAAAGAGAAAGACGTTCGAATGCTGTAAGGACGGGATTTAAAGGGGGAATCACTATATTGAAAAAAATCATAGTTAATAAAAAAAGAATTCCCCGCAAGCCTTTCATCCAAAATGGAGTGAGGCTAAACGGGGGATACCATTATTGATTCGGAGTATTGGCTGAGTTAATGGAATTTTCCAGCTCTTCAATGGTTTTCTGGATACTTTGGATTTCTTCCTGAAGACGTTGATTATTGGGCTCAGTTGAAGCCTGCCACTGTTTGAAGGATGCCTGAAGGTCCTTGGAAAGCTGAAGGACGGTTTCTTTTCCTTCCTGGGACAATGTCCCAATGGACTCTTTCAATTCACTGATATGGACTTTCATTTCTTCGATGACTCCCGTCCAATCGTCTTTCTTGTCTTTGATTTGTGCACGGATCTCTTTACCGGATGAGGGAGATGTAAGAAGAGAAGCGACTCCTCCGACCACCCCGCCGATCAATAATCCGTATGCTAAGGATTTTTTGTTCATTATGTTTTCACCTCGTTCTTCTATTTCTATAATACTATACTTCTACAATCAGTATGTATTTTCCTTTTCCCTTTTGAAGCAGATTGAAACAAGTCGGTTCATAACCCTCCACTTGACAGCATAAAAATAAAGGTAAGGAGTGGTGAGAGGGGGAGGTTCTAAAAGAATGGACGGAATAATCTTTGGTTTCTTTGCTCTCAGTGTCGTCTTATTTTTAAGCATGGTGTATAACTTTGTCAGTATCCAAAGACCTGGTATGTATCCTCCTAAGAATATTTTGAAAAAACGCGCTACCATTATGGGCTCCGGTGGCTTGATCACCTTTCTGATAGGAATCCTGTTCTGGTTTGCGGCAGGTTAATAGAAAAAAGCCCCCCGGCCAGTGACAATGCACAAGCCGGAGGGCTTTTCTATTTCTATTAGGATAGCTGTTCGGTTGTGACAGCTTCCCGAATGGATGAACGTTTTAAGATACCGTTGATGATCGGATACACAACGAACATCGCTCCAGCATTCACAAGTGTTGCCGGAAGTACGACAGCTGCGAATAGAGCGAAGAAAGCTCCAGGCAGACCAACGATGATATATGCAGAAAGTAAGAATATACTTCCTGATACGAGTGTACCGATAGCGGTTAGAACAGAAGCGCCTACTAATGAACGGGTAATCTTCTTTGTAGCAAGGAATAATCCGTAAAAAACGAATGCCGTAACCGGCTTGTCAATCAGGTTTGGTAAGAATCCTCCAGGGAACTGTGTTGTCAGTCCTGAGATGACTCCTGTTAATAAACCTAATAGCAATACGTTTTTCTTTGCCGGAAACAGGATAATGCCTAAGAACATCATCGTCAGCATCATGTCCGGTTTCATTCCTAAGAAAATTCCCGGGATCACTGTGTGCAGGACAGCCCCGATCCCTACTAATAAGGATAGGGATACAAGTGTTTTTGTATTCATTTCTCATCTCTCCTCAACTAAACTATACTTTGTATTTTGCTTCTCCTGATGTGCACTGTTGCCATCAGCGAAAAGATAGGTACATTATAACACATAGTGAATGGGTGTCAAAGATTTAATTTTCTGAAAAAACACCCGCATCCTTCATCGATAAGGGTGCGGGCTGTCGAATTTATGATAGGTGCTGTGCGATGGAATCTGCAATCTCTTTCAAATCTTCTTGATTGTAATCGTCATTGTGGGTTTTCCAAACGGCTCCGAAGCCATCGCCATTTCCATAGCGTGGAATGAAATGCATGTGGAAATGGAAGACGGATTGTCCCGCTTCTTCACCTGCATTGCTTAACAGGTTCATTCCAACCGGATTGAATTCAGCCTTGATGCTGTTTGCGATCTTCGGTGCAACAGAAAAGAGGTGGCTTGCGATATCCGGTGTCAGTTCATATACATTTTCTTTATGTACCTTAGGAATAAGGAGAGTATGACCTTTCGTCACCTGGCTGATGTCAAGAAAAGCAAGGACGTGATCATCTTCGTAGACCTTCATTGCCGGAATTTCTCCATCGATGATTTTACAAAAAATACAATCACTCATAATCATTTCCACCTTTCAGTAATGGTGTATGTATTTTATCATTAATAGGACAATAAATGAAGAAGAGACAGGAACGATTTTCCTGCCTCTCTTCTTAGAAGGGGTAATACTGTAAAGGTTTAAATGTCAGGCTTCATTCTCTTTGATAAACACCTCATTCGCTAGTAGCTTCGAAAAGTGTACCATTCTGGGTTAGAATGAAAATTGTTCAATGCGACCATCCCCTTATCTTTTCGCTATTTAAGCAATTAAGACAATAGAATCTGTATGCCGTCTTGGACAAACACCTCATTTGCTATAAGGATGATATGTGTAAATCGCTGGTAACATGAATGACTCTGTGCAAACTGACCATCCCCTTATCTAATAAGCTAAGGTAAGCTACTAAAGTAAGTTGATTCAGTCAAAATGTGCTTTAACAAACACCTCATTTATCAATTTTTTGATCAAATGAATATGGTGAGTGTGTCATTCACTATAGAAGACGACGAATCCTTCAAGTCGCAAACAATAGTGAAATCGGTTAGCTGGTCTTTAACAACCATCCCCTTTTTCTTATTGCTGGCCCCTTCTGATATTATGTTGTGCAGAAGGCAGGATGGTTATGAATTCTAAAATATGGAAAGTTACTTTATTTAAAGGCTGTTTTCGCATAAATTCTTGTGGACAGAGGTTTGTGGGTGCTCTGCTCTGTCATATCGGAAATCAACCGCCACTCGCTACATCCAAAAGCAACAATGGTTACGAAAACAGCCTTATTAAAACATGCCTTCACCCTGAAATTTTGGTAAAATAGAAATAATACGTTGAAGAGAAAGGACGTTGCTGCTCGTGTCATTATTAGAAATCAAGAATCTTGTCGGCGGTTATACAAGGAAGCCGGTATTGAAGGATATTTCATTCTCGATACAATCGAATGAAATTGTCGGGTTGATCGGGTTGAATGGAGCGGGGAAGAGTACGACCATTAAACATATCATTGGTCTGATGGAGGCAAAGCAAGGTGAGGTCTCCATCAATGGACATACATTGAAGCGGGATGCCGACCAATACCGCAAGCAATTCTCATACATACCTGAAACACCGATTTTATATGATGAATTAACACTGGAGGAACACTTGAAGCTTGCGGCGATGGCATATGGGCTGTCAGAGTCCGAATATAAAGGAAGAATCGATAAGCTTCTAAAGGCTTTTCGGATGGAGAAGAAAATGAGCTGGTTCCCTGCCCATTTTTCAAAAGGGATGAAACAAAAGGTTATGATCATGTGCGCGTTTCTTATCGAGCCAAGACTCTACATTATCGACGAACCTTTTGTAGGTTTGGATCCACTCGGGATTCAGTCATTGCTTGACTGGATGCAGGAAATGAAAAAGAACGGGGCAGGCATCCTTATGTCGACCCACATACTCGCAACGGCAGAAAGATATTGCGATTCTTTCATCATCCTTCATGAAGGGGAAATCCGGGCAAAGGGTACGCTTCATGAGCTTCAGAGGGAGTTTGCCATGCCTGAGGCAACATTAGATGATATCTATATCCAGCTGACAAAGGAAGAAACCCATGATGAATAATGTGGAAAGCATCTGGAAGAAACGGGTTGTAGAGTATAACCAGGAGCTTCAGAAGTATTTGAAGTACATGTTCAATGACCATTTGTTATTCGTGCTGATCTTTGCTTTGGGAGGTGCGGCATTTACATATAATCAATGGGTGAAGACTCTTGATCCCACTTTTCCTGCACCTTTGATCATGGCTCTCGTACTTGGGCTCTTATTGGCTTGGAGTCCGGTATACACATTCCTCCGGGAAGCGGATGCTGTATTTCTATTGCCTTTGGAGGGACGATTAACAAGCTATTTTAACAAATGCATCTGGATTAGCTTCATGTTTCAATCATATATACAATTGCTAGTGCTGGCAGCTCTCATGCCTATGTATGTTGCGGTATCAGGCAGTAGCTTCTCAAGCTTCTTTCCATTGCTTGCCCTAATCCTGGCCATTAAGGTGTGGAACCTTTATGTTCGCTGGTTCATGCTAAAGTTTCAAGAAAAGGAAGCCCATTGGATCGATAGTCTGGTCCGCTTTTTGTTGAGCAGTACACTTGTTTTCCTTGTTTTATCAGGAGCTGTCCTATGGATGACCATCGTTGTGGCAATATTGATGCTCGTATATGCATTTTATTTTCATCAATCCACGAAGGAAAAAAATCTTAAATGGGACTTGTTGATCAATCTTGAAGAGCAGCGTATGCTGATCTTATATCGGATTGCCAATATGTTTACAGATGTACCGAAACTGAAAGGGAAGGTCCACAGAAGAAAATGGCTTGATTGGCTTGTGAAGGCTCCATTTTCGCAAGCGTCAACGTATCGCTATTTATATCTTCGGGCGCTTGTAAGAACAAGTGAATACTCAGGTCTATATATTCGATTGACCCTTATAGGAGTATTGTTGATTTATTCAAATGCATCATTCATCTTCAGTATTCTTACGGCCCTGGTGTTTCTATATTTGACGGCTTTTCAAATGATCCCTTTATTCAAACGTTTTGATTATAAGATATTGGTTCTCATTTATCCTGTATCAAGAGAATTGAAAAAAACATCCTTTCAGAAAATCATGAGTCAGTCGATGATGATTCAGGCAATTATCTTTTCTCTGCCACTCTTTATTAGAGGAGAATGGCTTCCGGGGCTGATCACACTGCTTGCCGGTTTGACCTTTTCCATCTTCTTCAGTCACTTCTACGTGGTGCAGCGGTTAAAGAAAATGGAGGAAACCCTGTTTTAGTGAAACGGCAGCAGTAAGATGAACGTATAATGAGTGAAGGCAAATAAAAAAGGATGGTGGTTCTAAAGTGAACCATGAAAGAGAAGAACTCGAGTCCTGGAAACGTAGATATATAAGGAAATCGTCCATTTTTCAGAGGGTCTCCAAACAGGCGCAAACGAAAGTGAATCAATGGATACCCGAAAAAGCCCATAAAGTGGTAACCGAAAGCATCAAGAAAATGGTGCAGGTAACGTTAAAAGGGAGCGAATGGGTTTCCCTCCACACAATTGCGTGTATGCCGGGCCTTTTGGAACGGGAAGCTCTGATGAAAGAGCGATTGGAATTTTACCGGAAGGCTGCAACGATTGAAGGGGCAGGTACCGGTGCCGGCGGAATCTTCCTTGGATTGGCAGATTTTCCGCTGCTCTTATCCATTAAAATGAAGTTCTTAAGCGAATGCTCCCTGATCCATGGGTATGACCCGAAACAATACGAGGAACGTTTATTCCTGCTGTATGTCTTTCAGCTTGCATTTTCAAGTGATTCTCACAAGAAGGAAGTTCTTCGTATAATAGAAAATTGGGAGGAAGAAAAAGAAAAGCTGAAGGAACTTGATTGGAAAACCTTTCAACAGGAATACCGGGATTACATCGATTTTGTGAAAATGCTCCAGCTCATCCCGGGCGTCGGGGCAGTGGTGGGAGCTTATGCGAATTATCAGCTGTTGGATCAGCTTGGTGAGGTGGCAAAATTTGCTTATCGGATTCGCTTCTTTAATGAATTAGAATAGTATCGGAAAGAAGGTCGGCCTTCATGGTCGATTTTTTTTGTTCATGCCGATGTCAGATCCATTTTTTTATTTTCGGCATAACTTCGTGTATAGTGAAAAAGTAGAGTTGCATTGTGAGGTGAGTAATAGATGAATAAAAAGAAAAAAGCACTGAAGATCGCTGGGCTCATATTATTTTCCTTCTTTTTCTTTTTAGCAGGCGTATTTCATTTTATCGAAGCTCGGGGATTTGCGGAAATGATCCCAGCTTTCATTCCTTTAAGAGAAGAGCTTGTTTACATCACAGGGATCATTGAATTTATCCTGGCTGTATTATTACTGATTCCTAAAACCCGTGAAAAAACAGGAATTGTAACGGCAATATACTTAGTCCTTGTCTTTCCTGCAAATATATACGCAGCGATTAAAGGCATTCCTGCACCTGGACAGGAAGAAGCGAATCAACTGCTGCTTTGGATCAGATTATTATTCCAGCCACTCTTGATCTGGTGGGTATTGGTAGTCAGTAAAATTGAACAGAACCATCGTTTTTATTAAGAAGAAAGGAACGGGTGCATGTGCCCGTTCCTTTTTGGGTTATTTCTGCACTGTTTCTGATACGGCATGTTTCTCTTGAAAGTGAAGTGTGGCACTTGCAAGTGACTTTGCAGCAATCAACAGCGCTTTTTCATTGATATCGAATTTAGGATGGTGGTGAGGGAAGGCAACATCCACATGATCAGGCTTGGCTCCTGTAAAGAAGAAGGTACCTTTCACATGTTCCAAGTAAAAAGCGAAATCTTCACCGCCCATTTGCATTTCGATTTCTTCCACGGTATGGACTTCATCCACTAAATCGGAACTTTGGATGAATAGTTCCGTCTCCTCGGAATGATTGACAACCGCAGGATACCCACGGTCATACACATATTCATATTCACAGCGGCCAGAAATGCACGCACCTTTCAGGATCTGCTCGATTTCTTCTTCGATAAAGTCCCTTACTTCCGGATTAAAAGTGCGGACGGTACCGATCAACTTAGCTGAATCAGCTATGACATTGAATGCATTATCGGCCATAAATGAGCCGATCGTCACGACGGCAGGGTCAATTGGGTTCACTCTTCTGCTGACAATCTGCTGGAGCTCTGAAACGATTTGAGAACCGATCACAATGGAATCCTTTGTTTTATGAGGCTGTGCCCCATGCCCCCCGGATCCCTTGATCACGATTTCAAAACGGTCGGCTGCAGCCATGATCGGACCTGTCCGGTAAAGTACCTTCCCAAGCGGTTCTGTAGCCCATAAATGGGTTCCGAAAATGACATCCACTCCGTCAAGGCAGCCTGCATCGATCATGGACTTTGCCCCGCCTGGCGCATATTCTTCCGCGTGTTGATGAATGAGGACCACCGTTCCTGATAGGGTATCACGCATTTGATGAAGGGTTTTCCCGAGTACAAGCAGTGTGGCAGTATGTCCGTCGTGTCCACAAGCATGCATGACGCCCGGGACGGTGGAGCGATATTCCACATCCTTTTCATCCTGGATGGGAAGGGCATCGAAGTCTGCACGGAGAGCTACGGTCTTGCCTGGGAGAGCACCTTCAATCCTCGCTACGACACCGTTTCCGCCGACTTGTTCCTTAACGGGGATGCCGATGTCTTTGTAATAATCTGCAATATACTTTGCCGTGTTTTTTTCCTGGAAGGACAATTCCGGATGTTGATGAAGGAATCTCCTGATTTTAACCATTTCAATCCAACGTTCATCTAATTTCTGATATAATTCATTCAGCAAGTGCAGAACCTCCTAATGTTTGGTGAATATTACGAATATTATAACACTAATCATGCAGGTAGAAGTGATTAATTATAATGAAATAAGGGGGAATTTGATGAAGAAAATACATTACATAACAGCTATTATCTCATTTGTATTGTTTATGACCATCGCTCATTTTGTTTATCACGAAATGGACATAATCGGAGAAGAGTACTTGCTGACGAATATGAACAAACTGCATTTTCTGAAACTGTTTTCAGTGATTGGAACTGAGATGGTCATAGGTATTGGATCCATTGCATTAATTTTATTTCTTTGGTGGGTCAAGAAGGACTTTGTCGGAATCATCACCGTTGTAGTGTTGGTAGCGGGAAGCAACGTATTGAATAAACTGATCAAAGGCTTGATGGGACGTGAAAGACCGCCTTTTTCTCATGGAGAAGAGGGGTTCAGCTTTCCGAGCGGTCATGCCATGGTTGGGTTGGTTTTCTTACTGGTTATCGCTTATTTCATCAGTAAAGAGCTTTCTTCAGTCGGAATGAAGATTATGATTTTCACCTTTGCAGTGATCATTTCTCTATTTACAGGCTTTAGCCGAGTAGTGGAACAGGCCCACTATCCGTCGGATGTTGCCGCCGGTTTCCTGCTTGGATACTCCTTTTTTGTACTATGTATATTCCTATACGAGAAGAGACCAGGAAACTAGGAGGGACGGACCTTTAAACCCAAGGTCCGTCCCTTAATATTTAGATTAAAAACATAGCCACGATTGTAGTGGCGATTAAACCGATGACAACGGGGAGCAGGTTTCGTCTGGCGAGTTCGAATGGGTCGACTCCGCAGATAGCGGCTGCAGGTATTAGTGCCCATGGGACAAGGGTGCCACCACCGACCCAGATGGCTGCCACCTGCCCAAGGGCAGTGAGAGTGGCGATACCGGACCCGATGCTTTCTGCGAATAGATTGGCTACGGAACCAGCAAGAGATATTCCCGAGAACCCCGACCCATCAAGTCCCGTAATGGCACCGACTGATGTCAGGGTGATGGCACCAACTGCCTTTGAGAGTGGGACAGCGGCAGCGAGGGATGCCCCGAGATCATTTACGATTCCATGTGACGTCGACGGGAGGAAATCGCCAATGATTGTTTGGAATCCGGAATCCCCTAAATAGAAGAAAGCAGCAATCGGAATCACTGGACCAAATACCTTGAAGCCGAATTGAAATCCGTCTATCATGAAGCTGGTAGTTTTCTCCAATCCTTTTCCTTTATACGCAGCCAATGAAATCAAGAGAAGAATGACGATAGACGTTCCGCCGATGAGGGCTGTTGCATCCCCGCCTTGAAGATCAAAGAGGACCATGGCTGTAATATCAAGGGCGAACAAAACCGGAATAAGAATCGCAATGACCTTTTTCCATCCTGATGATAACAGGTCAAGTGCAGAATCCTGTCCTTGCTCAATAGTCGTCAGTGAACTGGGATCGACCTTGAGTATCCCTTTTTTCATATCCCGTTTAAGGAAAATGAATGCCGTAACAGTGGTGACGACACCCATGACAATAATGAGAGGGATGCTTGCCGATATAACCTCTGAAACAGGAATACCTGCAGCATCTGCAGTCAGCTTAGGTGCAGCCTGTATGACGAAGTCCCCTGAAAGGGCGATTCCGTGACCGAATAAGTTCATCGCCATGGCAATGCCAAGTGCCGGTAATCCTACCCTCAAGGCGACCGGTACCAACACAGCCCCTAAGAGAGCGACTGCCGGAGATGGCCAGAAGAACCAGGAGATGAACATCATGACCAGGCCAATGGTCCAGTAGGCTAGGGCAGGGGTTCGAATGAACCTGGTGAAAGGCCGAATCATTACATCATTTATCCCGGTTGACGTCAGTCCTTTACTCATGGCAACGATGATGGAAATGACGAGAATCGTAGAAAGCAATTCAGTGATGGCAAATATGAAACTATTAAATATGCTGCTGATCGATCCACTTAAGGAACCCGTTGCCACTAAGGCAATACTAAAAATCCC
The DNA here is from genome assembly GCF_033963925.1 of Rossellomorea sp. YZS02. Taxonomy (NCBI): domain Bacteria; kingdom Bacillati; phylum Bacillota; class Bacilli; order Caryophanales; family Bacillaceae; genus Rossellomorea; species Rossellomorea sp. YZS02. The sequence continues at coordinate 156,640 of NZ_JAXBLY010000006.1, forward strand.
CAGAATACATACAATCGTTGTGTCTTTACGGAAAACCATAAAAAGTATGATCAATCCTATGAAAACCAAATAAATCCAATGAAGAGCCGTTAGATCAATCCCCATCAGAAAAAAACCTCCTCTATATATCCTTCCTCAAACCTTAGGCGTTTGCCCTGATCTGTACTATAGATTATGAAAAGGGAGGTAAGGTGTGATTCAGTAAGAAAACATTTTTCCGTCTGTGGACTGAGGTGAAATCATGCCCATGCTCGTCAAACGATCGGGGGAATGACTTTATAATGAAAGGAATAACAGGAATTGCAAAGGACAATAGCGAATCTAATAAGTGATGTGAAGGTGGTGCTCGTATGAGGTATAAAGGAAGAAAACAATGGTTTTTCTCATTTTTGTTAATGGTGATAGGGTTGTTGTTATTACTATTGAATATAGGTGTCATTTCCTTGGAAATAACGCAGATATTTGTCAATATTATTCCTATTTTGTTCATACTGCTGGGATTGAAGTGGACAGTGGACAGCTTTCTGAAGAAAAGCTTCGGAAAATTATTATTTGGGTTGTTTAGTCTGGCGCTGGGGGCATTAATCATCCTGGACGCGTATGATTTGGTCGAATTCGATTATGAAAACTGGTGGAAACTTTGGCCGATTTTCATTATCGCCATCGCCATTCACAGGGTTGTAAGGAATAAACCGATCAAAGTAAGTATAAGTAGTGAGTATCCTTTCGATGAGATCCCGGAAGTACACGATGAACATCAACCGTTGGGAGAGAAGATCCTGCAGAAGAAAAATAAAATCAACAGGGGGTTCATCGTCGGTGATGTACGCTTTGCCGAACCAAATTGGCCTCTTGAAAATATGAGACTTTATAATGCCATAGGAGATTACTATTTCGATTTCAGTAAGGCTTTCATTCCGGAAGGGGAAACGCCTATTAGCATCAAAGGGTGGATTGGTGATGTGAAGATGATCATACCGGAAAATGTACCGGTGGAAATCACCCTTAAGGTCCAGGTGGGGGATGTAAAGTTGTTTGATCAGAAATCTGCCGATATACGATCAGAATTGTATTACCGTTCACCGGAATATGAAGAGGCAAGTAAAAAAATCAAACTATCTATCGATGTGAAAATCGGGTCGATACGGATTACCCGTATATAGAGATAGCGAATTCGTAATAAGGAGGGAAGAGCTTGGAAAAGTCCTCAAATATTCGAAATTGGATCTTCAAAAGTTTTTTAATGATGTCCGTCATGGCCATTCTATTGTGCTTTATATCACTGCAAGTCTATCTGTATTTATCAGAGGATCCGAGTATATCTCTCGAACTCTCGATTTATATGACCCTCTGGATGGGAATCATTCTACTGTTTTTAAGCATTTATTTCGGATTTCGTACAGGCTATACGTTCAAAGGCAGGATCGATGATATATCTACCTTCGTCACGCTACTCCGAAGTGGGAAATTCTCCGCAAGGGTCGATCGGTTTGAGCATGATGAGCTTGGGATTTTATCGGATGAGTTGAACCAGCTCGCCGTATTCATTCAGGAACAGGTGAAATCACTTCAGAGGCTAGCTGATGAAAAATCAGAACTTGCTGATCAGGCCCATCAGGCTGCGGTCATGGAAGAACGTCAAAGGCTTGCGAGGGACCTGCATGATTCCGTCAGTCAGCAATTATTTGCGTTAAATATGCTTTCTTCCGCGGCACAAAAAAGCATTGGTAAAGATTCTGAAAAAGTAGCAATCATTGTGAAGCAAGTAGCTGACATTGCAGGGAAAGCACAAGGTGAGATGAGAGCACTTCTTCTTCATCTGCGTCCCATCGACTTAAGAGGTGAAAGTCTTGCGGAAGCGTTATCCATATTGATAAAGGAATTGAAGGAAAAAACGCAGATCGAAATCGATGCCACCCTCGAGGGAATCGAAGATCTGTCGAAAGGGACCGAAACGCATATGTTCAGGATCATCCAGGAGAGCCTTTCTAATATCCTTCGTCACTCAGAGGCTACAAAGGTGAAGATTGCCACGGAGAAAAAGGGAGGATATATTACACTGTACATAAGCGATAACGGGAAAGGGTTTGATTTGAAGGAAAGCAAGATGACATCCTACGGTCTACAGACGATGAGGGAACGGGCTGAGGAAATAGGAGGATTATTTCAGATTCGATCTAAAGAAAAAGAGGGAACGTATATCGATCTGAGGATTCCGGTTTGACTTAAAGGGGGAGAGCACAATTGGATAAGATAGGAGTTATGATTGTAGATGATCACGAAATGGTGCGCTTGGGTATGAAAACCTATCTGTTGACTGAAGAACGAATCGACTTTCTTGGAGAAGCGAAGAGTGGAAATGAAGCTGCCCAGCTTGCTAAGCTTTATATGCCTGATGTAGTACTAATGGATTTACTAATGGAGAATGGCAATGGAATTGAAGCTACAAAGAAGATTCTATCTTTTCATCCATCCTGTAAGATTATCATCCTGACAAGCTATTATGATGATGAAAAAGTGTTTCCCGCCATTGAAGCGGGTGCCCATAGTTATTTATTGAAAACGGCTAGTGCCGAAGAAGTAGCAGCAGCGGTTTATAAAGCGGTAAAAGGTGAATCCGTTATTGCCTCAAAAGTAGCCGATAAAATGATGAATCGTTTTCGTCCTCAGGAAAAGATGCCTCATGAAGATCTTACCTCAAGGGAAATGGATGTTCTAAAATGTTTGGGCGAAGGGATGACGAATCAGGAAATTTCTCAAGAGTTATTTATCGGGATCAAGACCGTCAAGACCCATGTGAGTAATATTCTGAGTAAGCTTGGGGTTGCAGATCGCACCCAGGCAGCCATCTATGCAAATCGAAACGGGATATTGTATAAGTCGGAAGCAAAAGAGTAGGCAGTGTTGAGTGATGAATCATTAAGTAATGCAGAAGGGGCTTGGTCAAAGGGAATGATATCATTCCCTTTGACCAAGCCCCTTCTGCAAGAACAGATACGAAAATTAAAAAATAACCGGCTTGCTTAATTTTAAACGCGTTGACAACAGAGATTCGGTGGAAGAGATGGTGGCAAATTCATGGTGGAGATTTGCCAGTGACAGGCCGTGAACGATTTCAGCTGAAAATAACGAACCGTCAAACGAGTATGTTTCAAAGCATGCAGTAGCATTAAAAGGAACGGTTACATCATAGCCCAGGTCATTTGCCATTCTAACGGTACTGGATATGCCGTGATTGGTGGTGAACCCCATGACTACAAGAGATTCATACTTTTCCCGCTTTAAATATAAATCCAGATCCGTATCGATAAAGGCGCTGGTGAAATGCTTGATGATGTGTTTTTCATTCCGGGAAGGGTGGAAATTCTCCATGAAATCGAATCCTGCGGAACTTGAATGCAATGGTGATTCCATATCGAGAGAAGAATGCTGAACGTGCACAATCGGCCAGGCTTTTTCTCTCCAGCCTTGAAGCAGTTGATATGCATTCTTTTCCATATTCGGATTGTTTCGTTTTCCTAATGAAGGATCTCTATAAGCCTTTTGAAAGTCAATTAATAGCAGACATGTTTGACTCATTGGAACTCCTCTCCTTTCATTCAGGATGCCCATGACCAATACGATAAAGTATACTGTTAATTATTTGTAATTATGTATGTACACCCTCACTGCAATTGTAAAGATTGAAAAAAGAAAAAGCTGCCCAATGTCAGGCAGCTTTTTCTTCAGGATTGACCTGAAACATAATATTTACTTACATAGGAAGCACGTGGGAAGATGTCCTTTTGATTATCAATTCCTTCTTCTGTCCCCCGCTTAGCGTGGGCTTTCTCGTACTGCTTGGATTCCTGCCATCCAAGGAAACCTCTTTCATCCTCCCACAGGGTCATGATTACATATGTATCGCTGTCCAAAGGGCGAAGAACTCGAATCGCTGTAAAGCCTTCAACTTCTTCAATTAAACCGGCCCGGTTTTTAAAGCGGTATTCAAAAAGCGGTCTGCCTTCGTCTGATACAGGAATATTGTTGAATACAACATACCCTTTGCTTTCCAGTGTGCCGGATTGGTCGACAACCTCATAGCTTCGAGGAGACTCAAACACACTTTCTCCGCTTGTTTCGTGTAAAAGCAGTGCATCTTCCCCCTGCATCAACATCATTGTTTCTTCAGGATGCTGATCCATTATTTTTTGAAGGAAATCATGTGTACCCGTCGTCATATATAACTTCATCCAAATCACCTCAACAAATTAGTCACTTCTATTATACTCTTCCCTTTTCTTTCTCTCATGTAACATGATTCATGGATATTTTTTCTTCCTTCTTCGAAAATCGGCAAATTTATGACATTTTCCCATGATAGCTATACAATTCTCCTTAAAACGTCTATAGTTTAAAAGGGTTACAATTCGGACGGTCATATTATAAATAAGACAATTTTAGAATCTACTCAAATTAGTTTACAATGGGAATAATGAGTTACATAGAAAGGTGGACGAACAAAGGTATGAAACAGATGAATGATACTTTTTTACGAGCGGCAAGGGGAGAAAATACGGACTATACTCCGGTTTGGTATATGAGACAAGCGGGTCGTTCACAGCCTGAATACCGTAAAATCAAGGAGAAATATTCTCTATTTGAAATTACGCATCAACCCGAACTTTGTGCATATGTCACAAGACTGCCGGTCGAACAATATAACGTCGATGCTGCGATTCTTTATAAAGACATCATGTCACCGCTCCCTTCGATTGGGGTGGATGTAGAGATTAAATCAGGTATCGGCCCTGTCATAGACAACCCGATCCGTACCACGGCAGATGTTGAAAAACTGGGAGAAATCAATCCTGAACAGGATGTCCCTTATGTACTGGACACGATCAAATTATTGACTCAGGAACAGTTATCCGTTCCGTTAATCGGTTTTGCCGGTGCCCCGTTTACAATGGCAAGCTATATGATTGAAGGCGGCCCTTCCAAGAATTATAATAAAACAAAAGCATTCATGTATGCAGAACCTCAAGCCTGGTTTGCTTTAATGGATAAATTGGCAGCAATGACCGTTACGTATGCGAAAGCTCAAATCAAAGCGGGGGCATCTGCTTTCCAAATTTTCGATTCTTGGGTCGGTGCGTTGAATGTGCAGGATTATCGTACGTTCATCAAGCCTGTTATGGAAAGAATCTTTAATGAACTGAAGGAAGAGAACGTTCCTTTGATCATGTTTGGTGTAGGCGCAAGTCACTTGGCGAATGAATGGCATGATCTTCCGATTGATGTCGTTGGCCTTGATTGGCGACTATCTATTACAGAAGCAAGGGACAGAGGTATCTCGAAAACGGTCATGGGGAATCTTGATCCTGCGATATTGTTGGCTCCGTGGAATGTGATTGAAGAAAAAGCCAAAGAAATCCTGGATCAGGGGATGGGGCTTCCTAGTCATATCTTTAACTTGGGGCATGGGGTTTTCCCACAAGTGAATCCGGATACATTAAAGCGCCTGGCAGCCTTCGTACATGAATACAGTGCCAGATAGAGCACATTCACAACAGCCTGTACATGGATTCTATCAGGAAAACATGGCACAATAATGGAATGTATGAAACTGATAATGAGGTGAAGTATATGTCAAAGAAAAAAATGGGCCTGTTGGTGATGGCCTATGGAACGCCATATAAAGAAGAAGATTTGGAACGCTACTATACACACATCCGCCACGGAAGAGTCCCTTCCAGTGAACTGCTTGAAGATCTCCGTGGGCGCTATGAAGCAATCGGCGGGATTTCCCCTCTGGCGAAAATCACCCTTGATCAAGCGAAGAGTCTCGAAGAACATTTGAACAGTATTCAAGATGACATAGAATTCAAAATGTACCTGGGCTTAAAGCATATCGAGCCTTTTGTCGAAGACGCTGTCGAGCAGATGCATAAGGACGGCATTGAAGAAGCGATTTCCATCGTTTTGGCCCCGCATTTTTCAACGTTCAGTGTTAAATCGTACAATGGCCGCGCCAAAGAAACGGCTGAAAAGCTGGGAGGACCTCAGATTACTTCTGTTGAAAGCTGGTACGATGAACCCAAATTCATTCAATATTGGGTGGATCGCGTGAAAGAAACGTATGCAGGAATGTCCGATGATGAGCGCAGTAAAGCAGTCCTGATTGTTTCTGCTCACAGCTTGCCTGAACGTATTCTGCAATCAGGTGACCCGTATCCGATGCAATTAGAGGAAACAGCAAAGATGATTGCAGAGGGAGCGGGTGTGACAGAATATGCTGTAGGCTGGCAAAGTGAGGGGAACACCCCTGATCCATGGATCGGCCCAGACGTGCAGGACCTGACAAGGGACCTTCATAAGGAGAAAGGATATACTACCTTTGTCTACACACCGGTAGGGTTCGTTGCTGATCATCTTGAAGTTCTCTATGACAATGATTATGAGTGCAAAGTCGTGACAGATGAAATTGGAGCTTCGTACTATCGCCCTGGAATGCCAAATGCCAAACCTGAATTCATTGATGCCATGGCAGAAGTCGTGTTGAAACACCTTACTAAATAATTTCTCTTTTTTATGGCTACACAGGAAGGACTGAAGCAATTGGGTGCATGCTCACAGCTTTAGTCCTTCTCTATTAACGGGATTAAAGATATTTTGTTAAAGAAGGCGATGAACGTGTTGGAACCACAAACCAAAAAGGTCGTAGTCATTGGTGGGGGAATCACCGGATTAACGACGGTTTACTATTTGCAACAAGAAATCAAAGAAAGGAATCTTCCCATTGAATTGAAGCTTGTAGAAGCCACCCATCGACTGGGTGGGAAGGTCCAGACTTTCAAGAAGGACGGCTATGTTATCGAAAAAGGGCCGGACTCTTGTTTATCGAGCAAATCGGAACTCTCCCGCTTGGCGGGAAAGCTGGGTATAGAGGACACACTCGTTCGAAATCGCAAGGGCACGTCCTATGTGATAGCCGGTGGTGAGCTGTATCCCATACCAGGTGGATCCATTGTAGGGATTCCAACTCAAATCGCCCCTTTCATCACAACAAGTTTATTCTCACTATCAGGAAAAATGAGGGCTGCAGCAGATTTCATTCTTCCCCGCTCACAAGACAGTGAAGATCAGTCCCTGGGAAGATTCTTCAGAAGGAGAATGGGAGATGAAGTCGTCGACCATTTGATCGAACCTCTCTTAACAGGTATTTTCGCAGGGGATATCGATCAATTAAGCTTAATGTCAACATTCCCGCAACTCTATGAAATAGAACAAAAACATCGTAGCCTGATTGCCGGCATCAAAAAGAGCGGACAAGGAGCAGACTCTAACATCGAAGGTAACTTTTTGACCTTTACCGGAGGACTCGAATCCCTCATCGATGCCATGGAAGAAGAGCTTGAACCGAATACGGTTTACAAAAGCATGAAAGTAACGAGCATAGATAAAGAAGCCCAAAATGATTATACGATTACGTTTACAAATGGGGAGCAGATGGAAGCCGACAGCGTTATCGTCACCACCCCGCATCATGTATTACAATCCATGTTTTCATCCTATCCATTCTTATCATTCTTAAAGGCCATGCCGGCTACATCCGTTGCTACTGTTGCAATGGGCTTCTCTCAGGAGGCTATAAAAAAGGATATCGCCGGTACAGAATTTCTTGTATCAAGGAACAGCGATTACTCTTTGACTGCTGGGACATGGACGCATAAAAAGTGGCCACATACGGCTCCGGAAGGAAAAGCACTATTGCGTTGCTACCTTGGTAAGTCCGGTGACGAAACCATCGTGGATTTATCCGATGATCACATCGAGCAAATCGTCATGGATGATTTGAGCAAGATAATGGATATTGAGGGACAGCCGGATTTCACAATCGTCACCAGATACAAAAACTCCATGCCGCAATATACGGTTGGCCACCGGGAGCGGATCCGGGAAATGTATGATAAAGCAGAAGAGAGTCTCCCGGGAGTATTTATCGCCGGTAGTTCTTATGACGGGTTAAGCATACCTGATTGTATCGGTCAGGGAGAAAAGACCGTTTTAAAAGTGCTGGATTATTTAAAATGAACGAGACCACCGGGAAACTGGTGGTCTTTTGTCTTTTGTGGTATGAGGGTACTATTCATAGAATGAGGGATCTTACTTCCTGACCTGGTACCTTGAATGCTGGAGCAGCCAATTCTGTGGGAAGGCTGAACCGAGAACCCAGTAGCTTAGACCCCTTAACCCATAATCGTCAAGTACTCTTTGCTTTGCCAGCATGCTTCTTCCATCTTCAAACCAAACTTCGTGCTGCTGACCACCTTCATCCCAGTAATTGAAAAAGGGGGATTGATACTGGTCATTATATTGAATGCGTACACCATATTTGCTCGCCAAATCCAGGGCACCCTGGGGTGAGACGGTTTTTGCGAAGGTTCCATCAACCCATGGTACTTTCCAGTCACGTCCATAAAGGGGTGTCCCCATGAGGATTTTTTTACGAGGAATGACGGTCACGGCATAGTCCAGTACTTTTTTGACTTCATTGATGGGAGCGATCGCCCATGGTTTACCCCCAGCCCAACCCCATTCGTACGTCATGAGGACAACAAAGTCTACGATTTCTCCGTGAGCTTTATAGTCGTGGGCTTCGTATAACAACCCTTTTTGGTCGCCCTTAATTTTGGGTGCAAGGGCTGTTGAAACAGAATAGCCCTTAGGCTTTAAAACTTTTACGGTCCTTCTTAAAAAGGAATTGTAATTTTCCCTGTCTTCTGGATAAACGTATTCAAAATCAATGTTAAGACCTTTATACCCCTTTTCTTCTATTTTCTTCACGATGGACGAAATTAATGTGTTCTGCAGAGGTTCATTTCTCAATACCTTTGCGACGAGATCAGAGTTGAATTTTCCATCCACATAATTTGTCAATACCAATAGTGGCTCAACGTTTTGATTATTGGCTGCTGAAATAAGACCCGTATCATTCAATTCTGTGATAGAGCCTTCACTCGTTATGGAGTGGGTAAATGGAGCCAGATAAGTGAAATAGCTCCCCAATCCATTCACTTCAGCTATACCTTGCCCATCCGTTCTGGTCGTATAGGCATTTACCTCAATCATCGGTCTCATATTCGGAATTTTAATTTCCTGGTTGGGATAAATAAGGGATGGATTAGAAATGGCATTTGCATTTAATATCTGCTGCATGGGGACTTTATAATTATAAGAAATGGTGTAAAGAGTGTCGCCGGGTCTGACTTTATGAATGAATGCCGGCATCACGATCAACTGTCCGACAAAGAGTGCCGCCGGGTCAGAGATTTGATTGAATGCTTCTAATTCGTCCATGTTGATTTGATATTTTTGGCTGATTTTATATAACGTGTCCCCAGGCTGCACAATATACTCCTTTAATGGTTCAGGGATGAGAAGACTTTGTCCGATAATAAGTAGATTCGGGTTCTTCAACTGATTTCCATAAGCGATCTGGTTTACATCCACACCATACTTTGACGATATCGACCAGAGTGAATCGCCGCTTTTCACTACGTAAATATTCATGTTGCACCTCCTTACAAACCTTATACCTATAGCCTATTCAAGAGGGCTCATTCGATATGAAGGATCCTTGGCTTTAGAAACTGAAAAATATCTCTTGTGTAATGATTAAAGATGTGATAAATTTATCAATGTTAACAAAATGACTAAATAACAAATTTGGTCAAACGGTCATATGAAGGAGTGAAGTCATGGCGATTGATCGCAAGAAACAAATTCTCGAGGCTGCTACCAATTCTTTTTCTTTGTTTGGTTATAAAGCCACGACGATGGATCAAGTAGCTAAACTGGCAAACGTCGGAAAGGGCACCATTTATACGTTCTTCAAAAACAAGGAAGAATTATTCGATGAGATTGTCTCATCGCTCATTAAGGAAATGACCCATGAAGCAGAAGAAGTCATCGATCCAGATGCAACATTCTCAGAAAATGTTCATGCTGCACTATTTCGTTTGCTCGAATTTAGAAAAGAGCATAAGCTCACCATTAAATTATACCAGGAAGCCCGCGAAATGGGGACGCCTGCAGTATCCGAAGTGATCGATCGCATGGAGAAAGTAGTGATCAAATTCCTTAGTCACCGGATAGAAAAGGCCATTGCCTCAGAAGCGATCAAGCCATGCAATCCGGAAATGACTGCATTTGTACTACTAAAGCTATATGTTTCCTTGATATTTGATTGGGAACGTACCCATGGTCCACTGGATAAAGATGAAATTGCCAACTTGTTTGAACTTTACATCATAAAGGGGTTATCGAATTAGATAATCCTTCATTTTTGGTAATAAATGACCATTTGAATAATATAGTCATTTATTTTTACTCCTTTATGACCGTTTGAACTTATTGGTCAATAGTTCCATTTTAAAAATTAGTAGGAGGTAAACATGAAGAAATCATTTATTGGTTCAGAATTCAAAGCGATTTTTCGCAACAAGAAGCTGCTCATTCCAATACTAGCCGTTCTTTTTATTCCTGTACTATACAGCGGCATGTTCCTATGGGCATTCTGGGATCCATACGAGCAGCTTTCCGACCTTCCCGTGGCCGTTGTCAACAGCGATCAGGGCGCGGAGTTTGACGGAAAGGAATTGCATATCGGATCGGATCTTGTAGATAAGTTGAAGGATAGCGATCAATTCGATTTTCACTTCGTAGATAAAGAGGAAGGTTATAAGAATCTGGAGAAGCAGGACTATTACATGCTTGTGGAGATTCCAGAGGATTTCTCTGAAAATGGTACAACATTGTTAGAAGAAAGTCCTAAGAAGCTTTCTCTGAAATATGTGCCAAATGAAAGCTTTAATTTCTTATCTGCTCAAATAGGGGATACGGCAATGAAAGAAATCAAAGCCAGTCTCTCTAAATCCGTTTCAGAAACATATGCTGAAACGATGTTTGAGAAGATTCAGGAAATGGGAGATGGTTTCCAGACCGCCAGCGATAAAGCGGGCGAAATCAACAATGGTGCCATTGATCTTTCTCAAGGTGCCAAAAAGCTAAAAGACAATTTAGCAGTCCTTGCTGAAAAGAACGTCGAGATGACAGACGGTGTGGCAAAGACCCGTGCCGGTGCAGAGAAACTCGCAAAAGGTTCTCAGGAACTATCTGACGGTGTTGGGGTCATGAAGGATAAATCACAGCAATTATATAAAGGAACGCAGGATGTTCAAACCGGGTTGAATTCCCTTGCTGCCGGAATCGATAAAAGCAAGGCCGGTTTGGAACAGGTGGATGCAGGACTTGATAGTGCAGTAGACAATACAGCCAAACTGCAGGCAGGGTCTCAAACCTTGGCTGAAAAGATTGGTGACCTGAAAGGCGGAGCGGACAGTGCACAAGCCGGGGCTCAGGCAATCGGAGCAGGAGCCACTAAGCTTGAGAATGAATTGGCTCCATATATGGGAAGCCTGCCTGAAGAAAAGCAGGCCGAACTAAAGGCTGCCATCAATCAAATCAAGCAGGGTGCATCGGGACTTCAAACAGGTACTGGAGCTTTAAGCAATGGTGCCACTGAGCTTCAAAAAGGAGCGAATTCTCTTGCCGGGGGAATTGGTGCATTAAACGAAGGTCAAAAGAAACTACAAGGTGGGGTCGATCAGCTTGTAACAGGATCAGCTCAGCTGGATGAAGGTTCTAATCAGCTTGTAGCCGGTCAAAATAAAGTGGTGGAAAACTACGGTTTATTAAATCAGAAACTTGGAGACGTATACCAGGGAACGGTAGGTCTCGCTTCAGGGGCGAATGAACTAAGCTCAGGTCTTAACCAGGTATATGACGGCTCCACTAAGCTTGCCGACGGTTCCAGAAAGCTTGCGGATGGTTCAACAGAGCTTGCGGATGGAACAACGAAACTATCTGACGGTACAACGGAATACGAATCGAAATTAAAGGACGCAGCCAAAGAAGCCAACAGTGTCAAAGCCGATGATGATACGTACGACATGATGGCTGGACCGGTTGATGTGAAAAACGAGAAAATCAATCATGTTCCAAACTACGGAACAGGATTTGCTCCTTATTTCTTGTCTCTTGGACTATTTGTAGGAGCACTATTGATCTCAATTGTGTATCCGCTCCGAGAACCATCCGACCGCCCATCAAGCGGAGTAAGCTGGTTCATGGGTAAATTTACTGTCCTTACGACAGTAGGGATCATCCAATCACTCATTGCAGCGGCGATCTTACTCTTTGGATTGGGTCTAGAAGTGGAAAGTGTACCATTATTCTTACTTTCTACTATTATTACGAGTCTCACATTCCTGGCGTTAATTCAGATGCTGGTTACAATACTAGGTGATCCGGGACGATTCGTAGCCATCATCATTTTGATTCTGCAATTGACAACGAGTGCGGGTACATTCCCACTCGAATTAATTCCGACTGCACTGCAACCAATCAGTGCACTGTTACCGATGACATATTCGGTATCAGCGTTCAAAGCGGTCATTTCAAGCGGAGACTTTGCCTTCATGTGGCAAAACCTCTTCATCCTGCTGGGATACTTCATTGTATTCGTCGCATTGACGGCAGTGTTCTTTGTAGGGCTGTTCAAGAAACAATATACAAAAACAGTAGAAGCATAAGGAAAAAAACGGTAGATGTCACACACATCTACCGTTTTTTCTTCATAAAATGGACAAACCCTTCTTAAACATGAACGTGTATACTAATTGGGGAGAGGTACATAATGGTTATACACTGAAAGATATGAGGAGGATCAATCATGAAAAAAATAAGTTTGTTTATGCTTATAGGGCTTCTTGCATTATTTATCGCTGCATGCGGTAATTCAAATGAGGATAACGGAGCGAAGGACGAGGAGAAATTAGAACCAATACAGGCAAAATTAGACGTACCTGAAAAGGGGGAGAAGGGTCAAACCGTTTCTCTTTCCACGAAGGTCACACAAGGTGATGAGAACGTCGAGGATGCCGGTGAAGTGAAATATGAAATTTGGAAAAATGATCACAAAGAAGAAAGTGAAATGATCGAAGCGAAGCACGATAAAGGTGGTGTATACAAGGCTGAGAAGACGTTTGAAGAAGACGGCATGTATACCGTACAGGTTCATGTGACCGCACGAGACATGCATACGATGCCTAAAACAGAAATTGCGATCGGCGAAGTAGAAGCAGGGGAACATGAGGAAGCCGGGGACGATCACCACCATGGCGACCATGAAAGTAAAGTGTCCATTCACCTGATGAAGCCTGACAGTATTACAGCAGGTGAAGAAGCAAAAATGATGGTGCATGTTGAAAATGAAGAAGCACCATTGGAAGATGCCAAAGTTCGATTTGAAATTTATCAAGAAGACCAGGAGAAACATGAGTGGGTGGATCTGACTCCAGGTGAGGCCGGCAAATACAGTGGCTCCTATACTTTCCCGGAAAAAGGTTCATATAATGTACAGGTGCATGTCACCAAGGGAGAAGAAATTCACGAACACACAATGGAAACAGTAGAAGTACAATAAACATAAAAAGGATGCTCTTTATGAAGAGCATCCTTTTTATTACCCCTTGATAACCAGCTTCTTAATATTCGTAGTCAGTCGTACATTTTTCGCAATAAATGCCGTAGCACTCATGCTGCTCCTCAATTGTATCTCCACACTGTGCACAAGACTTAGGCGGCAAATTTCGAAAGAACTCAACAATATTTTTTACCATGTTCATCACCCTCCGTAAATTTGTATTCACCCATCAATTGTTCGTGTTATATAACTGATGTGTTAATTTATTTTATTGTATTATAACAGTATGAGTTTCGTCAACAATTAATTCTAAAATGGGCGAAAAAAATGAAAAAATAGGCACAATGAAGTATAGTAGGGGTACATACTAATGTGAAAGGCGAGGTTCAAACATGAAGCTAACCGTAATTGGGCAATGGGGCGGCTATCCGAAGGCAGGAGAAGCAAGCACCGGGTACTTACTCCAGCATAATGGCTATAACCTGCTTATTGACTGTGGCAGTGGTGTACTGTCCCACCTGCAGCATCACGTAGAGGCAACAGACCTGGATGCGATCCTCGTATCCCACTATCATCCGGATCACGTGGCAGATATCGGTGTACTACAACACGCTTTGTTGATTCAATACTTCCTTGGGAAGAATAAAGGTACACTACCGGTATATGCCCACAGAGAAGATCAACGGGGCTTTGAAACGATTACATATAAAGATTTAATGAAAGCCCATGAATATAAGGAAGATTCTTCATTATCGGTTGGCCCCTTCACAGTAACATTTGTGAAGACCAGGCATCCCGTTCCATGCTACGGAATGAGGATCGAAGCAGACGGAAAAGTCTTGTTCTACACTGCAGATTCTGCCTTTAGTGAGGAGTTTGTTTCATTCGGTCAAGATGCAGACGTACTTCTGTGTGAGTGTAATTTTTATGGGGAAATGGATGCTTCAAACGCTGGTCATATGACGAGTCTTGACGCAGGTCACCTAGCTCAAGAGTCCAATGCACGAAAGCTGATACTGACCCATTTACCCCATTTCGGAGAGCTGGATCAGCTGGTAACGGAAGCGAGTACCCTTTATAAGGGTGAGGTACTGTTAGCGAAAAAAGATATGGTAGTAGAGATATAGGAGGAAGAAAGATGTTATTTATCGATAATAAAGGAATCACGGATCCAAGGATCAACCTTGCTATTGAAGAATATGCACTGAAGAACTTAGATATTAATGAGAGTTATTTATTATTTTATATCAATGAACCGTCCATCATCATCGGGAAAAATCAAAATACAGTTGAGGAAATCAACACGGATTATGTGGAGAAACAAGGACTCCATGTCGTTCGCCGCCTTTCCGGTGGGGGAGCTGTTTACCATGACTTAGGGAATCTGAACTTCAGCTTCATCACGAAGGATGATGGAGAGAGCTTCCACAACTTTAAAAAATTCACTGAGCCTGTTGTAACAGCTCTTCATAAGCTCGGAGTAAAGGCAGAGCTTAGCGGTCGTAACGATATTATCGCTGAAGGCAGGAAGATTTCCGGTAACGCCCAGTTCTCCACGAAAGGTCGCATGTTCAGTCACGGAACGCTCCTATTTGATTCTGAAATGGAAAACGTCGTGTCAGCTTTGCGGGTGAAAAAGGACAAGATTGAATCAAAAGGGATTAAATCGATCCGCAGCCGCGTGGCCAATATCTCGGAATTCCTTTCAGAAAAAATGACGATAGAAGAGTTCCGCTCTACCCTTCTCGATTTTATCTTTGACGGTAGCGACGTAGAAGAATATGTCCTGACGGAAGAAGATTGGAAGAACATCCATGCACTTTCAAAAGAGCGCTATCAAAACTGGGATTGGAACTATGGTAAATCCCCGAAATTTAATCTTCAGCACTCTCACAGATTCCCCGTCGGGTCCATTGATGTCCGTCTTGAAGTGAACAAGGGTAAAATCGAAAACTGTAAAATCTACGGTGATTTCTTCGGTGTCGGCAATGTTGATGACATCGAAGAAAAGCTGATAGGCACCCGCTATGAACGAAAAGACATTGCCGGGGCATTGGAGGGTGTTGATATTCAACACTATTTTGGGAATGTGACAAAGGAAGAATTTGTGGATTTGGTATACTAATATTGATGGAAAAGTCGTCCAATTTGGGCGGCTTTTTTTATCCATACTACTTGTATTAATACTTTTCTTTATATAGAATATATTTTGAATACTTTTAATAGTTAGATGAATGACCATTCATTCAGTTTAGCGAAAAGGGGAGGGATACAATTGAATATTGCGACTCGGTTAGATCAAATCGCTCAGGAGAAAGCAGATAAAACGGCTTATCATTTTTTAAATACCTCAAGTACATACGGGGAATTGAATGGTGCTGTTTCAAAATTTGCAAGTGGCCTGGAGCAATTGGGTTTGAAAAAAGGGGATCATATCGCACTTGTATTAGGGAATTCACCGCATTTTGTCATCGGACTATATGGTGCCTTGCGCCTCGGGTTGAAGGTCATTCCGATCAATCCGATCTATACACCGGATGAGATTGGCTACATTCTGAAAAACGGGGATGTGAAGGCCATCGTCACACTTGATTTACTGGTACCATTGATTGAAAAGATGCAGCATCTATTGACTGAAGTCGAGCACTTCATTCTTTGTGAATCAGGGGATGAAAGAGCGAAGGGGATTGATTTAGATCAAATTTCTCTTGCGTATCCAAAAATGAAATCGTTTACAGATGTGCTCGGGAAAGGGAACCCTGGTTTTAAGGGTGAGTCAGTCGATGAAAATGAAGTAGCCATCATCCTGTACACTTCAGGAACGACGGGGAAACCGAAAGGCGCCATGTTGACGCACAAAAATATTTATTCCAATGCAACTGATGTTGGAAGCTATTTGAAAATGAATGAAGACGACACCGTCATTACTGCCCTTCCGATGTTCCATGTCTTCTGTTTGACAGTGGTATTGAATGCACCGCTGTTGAGGGGAGCCACCTTGCTCATTGTTCCCCGTTTCAGCCCGAAAGCCATATTTGAATTATCGAAGAAGCATCAGCCAACCGTATTCGCAGGTGTACCGACCATGTACAATTTCCTGTTTCAGTATCCTGAAGGAAATCCGGAAGATTTATCATCACTCCGTCTCTGTATTTCAGGAGGTGCTTCCTTGCCGGTTGCCTTACTTAAAAACTTTGAAAAGAAATTCAACGTCATGGTTTCTGAAGGATACGGTTTATCCGAAGCATCTCCGGTTACCTGTTTCAACCCGCTTGATCGCCCGAGAAAACCTGGCTCTATCGGCACATCGATCATGAACCTGGAAAACAAGGTCGTGGATGAAATGGGAGAGGAAGTCCCCGTTGGACAGGTCGGTGAATTAATCGTCAAAGGTCCTAATGTCATGAAGGGATATTATAAAATGGAAGAGGAGACAGCCGCAACGATTCGTGACGGATGGTTATACACGGGTGACCTTGCCCGGATGGATGAAGAGGGTTACTTCTATATAGTGGACCGTAAAAAAGAACTTATTATTGTGGGAGGTTACAACGTATACCCGCGTGAAGTCGAAGAAGTCCTGTACAACCATCCCGGCATCGTGGAAGCCGCGGTGATCGGCGTCCCACATCCCGAACTGGGTGAAGCCGTCAGCAGCTATGTCGTGAAAAGCGATCCATCTTTAACAGAACAAGATGTGCTGGAATATTGTAAAGAACATCTTGCGAAGTATAAACTTCCGGCATCGATCGAGTTCCTGGATGAACTTCCGAAGAATACAACTGGTAAAATCTTAAGAAGAGCTCTGAAAGACCAGGTGCTTCAATCATAATACAAGAAGATGCTCAAGTCCTGGACTTGAGCATCTTCTTATTTCATTTCATGGCTTTACTGGCCTGCAACAGCTTGGATTCACCTTTTTCCCACGTCTCGACCTGCTCGATCGCCTGTTCAGGAGTGAATCCCTGACCGACCAATACACCAGACAAGATGAATTCCTGGAAAAGGTGGGTCAGGTTGATGCCTTCTTCCACTTCCGATAAGGCACGGGTCACGAGTGGCTGGATATAGTCAACCCATTGGTCGGGAAGGCTTTTCGTTTCTCGGTAGTAAGGATGAACGATTTGGTTTTGGCTCATCTGTTGATGTTGAAAGTAAGGGTATTGATTATAAGGATGATACATACTATCTTACAACTCCTTTTTGGGTGGATGTCACGAATAGTCTATGCATTCACGGTAGAAGTGTTCAGACCTTTTAAAAAATGAAAGGGTTTTCTCGGTTTGTGTCGAATCATACATAATGAGGAAACACTTATACAAAGGGGAGAACACATATGGAATCCATCTTACTAGAACAAAAGGGCAACGTGGCAACGGTTACCATCAATCGACCGGATGCAATGAACGCCTTTAATTACGATACACTGAATGAGCTACAGCAGGTAGTCGAAGCGCTCCGCATCAATCCGGACGTCCGGGTCGTCATCTTTACAGGGAGTGGGGAAAAAGCTTTTTCAGTAGGGGCGGATCTTAAGGAACGAAAAACCTTGACGGAACAGCAGGTCATCCGCAACGTTTACAAGATCGGTGAAGTCTTTCAATCTGTCGCTACCCTTCCACAACCTACCATCGCTGCCATGAACGGTTATGCATTCGGTGGAGGGATGGAACTTGCCCTGGCATGCGACTTCAGAATCGCTGTAGCAGGTACCACAATGGGACTTACAGAAACAAGCCTTGCCATCATCCCGGGAGCAGGAGGAACTCAACGACTTCCGCGATTAGTCGGTGAATCCAAAGCACTGGAGCTGATCCTGACGGCTAAACGCTTAACTTCAGAAGAAGCATTGGACATCGGACTTGTTACAAAGGTAGTAGAAAAAGAGAATTTCTTGGGAGAGGTTCATACATTCGTGGAACCGATGCTTTCGAACGGGCCGATTGCCCTGCAACAGGCGAAGTTTGCCGTGAAGAATGGGATGAATGTGGACCTGCAGACAGGGTTGCAGATTGAACGAAAAGCATACGAAATCACAATCCCAACCGAAGATCGGGTGGAAGCGTTATTGGCATTCAGTGAGAAGAGGAAACCGGAGTTCAAAGGGAAATAATAAGGAATATTGCTTTGCAGCTATTGCAATGAGGTATTAATGTTTTTTGCAAGTTAAAGATCTGCTGGTGGAGCTGTTTGGCTCTGGTGGCGGGTCTTTTTTGGGAATCATATTTGAAAATATCATTCTATTTTGAAAAAAACTCTCATTCACAGATCACACTTAGAAATTCTTATTATAAGAAACCTATACATTGTAATCATTCCCTACTTCTCTAGTCTTAATATAAGATAGTCCCCAAGCCGTTAGTAAGGTGATGTATTTATTGGTAATTTTATGTAAATGCATTATACTACCGGCATTCCTTCGAGAAAGGGGACTAAAGTCTTTGAAAAAAGCATTGATGACTATAGTAGTGATTTGTTGTATGGCTATTCCTTCTCATTCCCACGTTCGTGCAGAAGTGACTAATCAAAAAGAACTCATCAATCAATTTATGAAAGATTCTATGAAAGAGTATGAAATTCCTGGTGCTTCTCTGGCTATCGTTAAGAATGGGGAAATTTTATTTCAGCAGAGCTATGGAAAGCAGAGTAATGGGGACCCGGTAACAGACGAAACCTTGTTTGCAATTGGCTCCGTCAGTAAGCCCCTAACGAGCCTAGGTATCATGAAGCTTTTGGATGATGGCAAGATTGATCTTGACCATGAGATATCCCGGTATTTACCTGATTTTCAATACAAACAAACTGAATCTAACAAAGAAATCACCATAAAGCACTTGTTAACACATACAAGCGGTTTAAGCTCTTATGCTGGGATGGTCCTTGCTGATCGTAATCTACGTGGGAAAGATGCAATTAATACAGCCGTTCAAGAACTTAGTGATGAAAGTTTGATCCATGAACCAGGTAAAGTCCATGTATATAGCCCTGCGAATTACCTGCTTCTAGGAAGAATAATTGAAATTGTAACAAACCAGACATTTTCCGGATTTATGGATAATGAGATTTTTAATAGGATCGGCATGAAGAGGACTGCATCGAATGTTCTAAAGGCTCAAGAATTAGGGTATCAGCCCGGATTTCAATCATGGCTTGGCAAGCCTGTGAAAAGTAAAGGTTATATGGATGACAGCGGTATGCCCTACGGGTATCTGGCCTCTACTTCAGTTGATATGTCCAAGTATATAAGATTCATGCTGGCTGGAGGAGATGAATGGCTTTCTCATAGTACCTTTTCACAGTATACTTCGCCACAAATCCATAGAAAAGAAGATATGTATTATGGCTACGGCTGGAGAATTTCAGCAAATCCTGATGAACCTTATTACTTTCATGGTGGAGAAACACCGGACTACCGATCAGAATTATTCATCAACCCCAAAGAAAACTACGGGTTTATTTTACTCACAAACAAAAATAACTTTGCAGAAGTCCTTTCAACCGTTTGGATGAGAGACGGGGTTAGGACCATTATCGAGAAGGGTAAGTTACCCGTAGTGAAGACGATGGATCACCACTTGCAATTGAGCGTATTGTTTATTACAGTTTTGCTTTTTATGTTATGTTGTGGGAATTTATATGTATTGAGTACAAAAACCTCCATTAAGAAGAGGGTATGGATATTTATCGGAACGTTCTCCTTACTCTTCGCCTGTGGATTAATTCCTTCGATATCTTACTTCTTTAACACTCCTTGGCGTTCAATTAATTTATACGCACCCGATATAGGCTTCTTCATAAAAGTTGTGGTTGGAATGATGATTTTGCACGGTTCGTTTTGTTTGCTGGGGGCACTACTTAAAAGAAATGAACAGAGTTATGGTGCTGCTATGAATACGAAAGGAAATACGACATGATACAAAAATCCCTACAGTTAAAAGAAAAAAAGACACTTCAATGGGTAACAAATACTATACCGCCATTAAAAGAAAACGAGATCCTTATAAAAACCTTGGCAGGAGCAATCAGTATCGGGGCAGAACTTCCCCAATACAATGAAAACGACCCTGAAGATCCTTCCCCTACGTATCCAAAAGAAACTGGTTATGAAAGCTATGGGGAAGTGATAGCAACGGGGAAGGCAGTCGAGGGATTCAAAATCGGTGACCGGGCAGTAGCATTTTATGGACATAAGGATTACGGAATCGTGAAAGAGAATAAGGCAATTTTCGTTCCCAAAGATATTCCCCATCGAGAAGCGTTGATTGTAATCCTTTCATGTGATGCAGCAAAAGGTGTCCTTAAATTGAATCCGAAAGAGAACGATCGAGTGCTGCTGGCAGGTTCCGGAACGATGGGGCTGTTGACGGTCTTCTTTCTGAAAGAGTATATGAATGTTCGTCACATTGATATGGTAGAACCCTACAGCTCCAGAGGTGAGTTAGCAAGAAAATTGGGTGCGAAAACCGTCTATAAAAATCAAAGTGACTGCCCGGGTGATTTCTATGATTATGGATTTGAGTGCTCGGGTTTCAATAAGGCATTCAATACGCTGCAAAAGGCACTGAAGCATGAAGGAGAAATGTGTATATTGTCAGATGGCAATAAGGAAACGTTTCAATTGCTATCGGACTTCTACCGGAAAGAGCTTAAGATTGTAGGTTCCAGTGATGGCTGGGATTACCACAAGCATGCAAAATGGTATTTTAATCAGATTAAGAATAAGGATTCGGGTTTGAGCAGGCTGTTTGAGCATACGGTATCTTTTAAAGGTTTGCCGGAGTGTTTTGAGGAACTGAGTACAGGCAGGATTCACCCCATTAAAGTTCTGGTGAATTATACATAGACTGATATTGACTAAGAACTTGATTACTGTACATATGATACACTTAGGTTTGACTT
This sequence comes from Rossellomorea sp. YZS02, assembly GCF_033963925.1. Lineage (NCBI taxonomy): Bacteria > Bacillati > Bacillota > Bacilli > Caryophanales > Bacillaceae > Rossellomorea > Rossellomorea sp. YZS02. Next base: position 178,070 of record NZ_JAXBLY010000006.1, read on the forward strand.
TACCAGTCAAGCCTTCTTTCATTTTAATAGATTGTGGTGACATATATGGACGTAATATTAATCGTTTTACCTGCTTTACTAGTCTTTCTCGTAGGATTTATCGGCCAAAAGATGCTGGGATTCGAGATCAACTCGATATCCAAAATGGCGATTTATCTAATGAATCCATTTTTAGCATTTAAGACTTTTTACGAAAATGAGTTGAATATGGATTATGTATATATCTTTCTTTTTTGTATCGGTCTTTGTGTAGTATTGATTCTTTCTATTAAAATAGCGGCCGTGACCCGGAAGTATCCCAAATCAAAAGCTTCTGCCATGATCCTATCTGGGGTTTTCATGAATTCCGGTAATTATGGCGTACCAATCATCCTGTTCGGGTTTGGGGAGCTCGGCTTTCGCTATGCGGTCATCATGATGGTGATTCAGTCGTTCCTCATGAATACGATTGGCCTGTACTATGCGGTCAGCGGAAGTGACAAAGCGAGGGATTCAAAGGAAATCTGGATGAAGATTATTAAAATGCCGATTCTTCATGGTGCGATTATCGGGCTTGCCCTCCAGGTTTTGCACATCCACGTTCCGCTATTTCTGAATCAAACGATTGATCTCATTGCACAAGCCACTATTCCTACCATCATGGTGGTTCTTGGGATGCAACTGGCCACACTTGGAGGTAAAAAAGTGGAGAGAAGCGCGTTATCATTCGTAGTAATCATGAGAATGGTGGCTTCACCCATTATTGCCTGGTTTATTGTTTCCTTGATGCCGATCTCACCTACACTGGGTTCGATCCTCATCATCCTGGCCAGCATGCCGACTGCTGCTAATACGACGATGTTTTCCCTCCAGTTTAATACAGAGCCTGATCTGGTCTCAGCAAGTACATTAGTCACGACCATTCTGAGTATCGTGACGATTCCTATCATGCTGGCACTTGTGTCATAAAAGAAAAACCGCTGTCTCAAGCGGTTTTTCTTATGGAAGCTCATGTTTTGACAGTAAGCAGAGAATCTATTAGTATTGTAAAATAAATTCCAACAAAATCAATATGATTAAGGAGGATTAGTTATGACTGGCTACGTTCAACCTATTAATGAACAAAAAGGTCCTGAGAAAGCGAGCACTGAATTGAACCCGCCACAGACCAGACTGGTGGCAGGGGGGATCTTCGTTACAGCGATTCTTGGTCTATATCTGCTCTTTACACAAGACTTGGCTCAAACCGTGCTACTCGTTCTTGGCCTTATGTTAGGATATACATTATTTCATGCGAGATTCGGGTTCACCTCCGCCTTCCGGAGGGTGATGTCTGTAGGTAACGGACAGGCTATGCGGTCCCATATGCTGATGTTGGCCGTTGCCGTTACCTTGTTTGCACCAATCCTCGCAACTGGGTATACGTTTTTTGGTGGAGAAGCGACCGGCTATGTTTCACCAGTCGGTGTCAGCTTGATTGTAGGTGCCTTTTTATTCGGGGTCGGCATGCAACTCGGGGGAGGGTGTGCTTCAGGAACCCTTTACGCGATTGGCGGGGGACGTTCCGTCATGTTCATCACACTCTTATTTTTTATCGTGGGTGCAACGGTGGGGGCGGCTCATCTCCCATTTTGGACAGAGGAGCTCCCTTCCTTTAAGCCGGTCTCATTAGCGACTTCCACGGGACTTGGGTATTTCGGGGCCTGGGCCGTTTCCATGCTGTTCTTTGGCCTGGTTGCCTGGGTTACCCTTCGGATCGAAAAGAAGAAGAATCCCCCGCGAATGGCAAAGCTTCCTTCATCTAAAGGGTGGAAGCGGATCTTTCGCGGTTCCTGGCCACTTATCGCCGCTGCGATTGTTCTCGCAGTATTAAATGCCCTCACGCTCATGACGAGGGGGAATCCGTGGGGAATCACTTCTGCCTTTGCTCTTTGGGGATCAAAGATTGCCGGCATGTTCGGAATGGATGTTGCCAGCTGGGGCTATTGGTCCGGTGCCAATGCAGAGGCTTTACAAGCTTCCATCTTTTCTGATTCCACCACCGTGTTGAATTTTGGTGTCATTCTTGGAGCCTTTCTTGCTTCGGCTGCAGGCGGATTGTTTCGTTTCAATAAGATCACTGGAAAGAATGCTGCAGCATCCGTCATTGGAGGCCTGTTGATGGGTTACGGTGCCCGATTGGCATTCGGATGTAATATTGGTGCTTACTTCGGGGGAATTGCTTCCTTCAGCCTGCACGGTTACATTTGGGGAATCCTTGCCCTTCTTGGTACGTTCCTTGCCCTATATCTACGTCCTTTGTTCGGCTTGTCTGTCCCTAAACCAAAAGATACATTCTGTTAATTCACTGCGTGGGGGTAACCCACGCAGTATTTTTTGTTAGAGTTTCTTTAATTCACTTTTCAGGAAATTCCCACGATCTTCGATGAACTGAAAGATGAAGGCAGGCTCTCTGTCATATGAATCTATATCGTTATGAAGGTGAGGATCCATCAGAATATATGGCCGCAGGGAAGAATGGAAATCCATCACCTTGTTTTCAAAGTAGTCCATATTAAATTTCGTCTCGAGAATCTCTTCCAATATATCCTTATAAAGTTTCCTGTATCGGGATCGTTTCATCAGCTGCGCAGTTAGTTTGTTTTTCGTTTTCCCCGTGATGGGCACGTAATCCCATTCCATAACGTCCCCATTCACTCTTCGTCCGAATGTGGCATCATAATCCCACGGAATGATGGAAAAGAGGTGATCCTCGCTGTTGAGATACAACGCGTAATTATGGGTGAATCCATCATTATTCATTGTGCAAACCGCCCCAGCAAGCCACCTTAAATAGTTTTCAATGTTTAAGAGTCTCGGTATCTCATAAGGAGTTGAGTTGATGCTCCTGATGAAATGGATGAGATGATGATCATCCTGCATTTTCCCAAGTTTCCGCTGATACCCTGATGTAAGCCCCCTTTTTCTCTTGGTGGAAAAATTCGCCTTGTCACTGACAGCATAATAAATCGTCCCGGGTGGGAGATTCCTCTTATTTAAATACCTATCATCCACCGACTCGAGCTGAAGGTATAAACCAAGGGGTTCCCCATTCTGGGTTAGGAGTGTGTGCTGACTATTTGGAGTGTGAATCCCCAAATCCCTTATGAAATCCAGGGAGAGTTTATTTCTGAAGTGGGAGGGATCGAATAATTCAGCATTCAGATGGACTTCTGAAGATCCGGCCCATTCCCCTGGTCTTCTGAATTCTATATGAAAGGATTTTTTTTTCAATTGCCGTGTATAGGAACCCCGGTATCGGATATCGATGTCATACGTAGTGTCTTCTATTACCAGCCGTGCCGGGACAGGTGAGTTACTCCTTGCATCGCGTTCCAATTCCATTAGATCTGAACGTAGGAATTGGAGGTCAAACGAAGGTAAGGAAGGAGTCATGGCCATTTTCTCCTCTCCATTTTATTAATGATGTAATAGTATATTGGCCTGTTGCACAATTTGCCACGAAATGAACAGAGAAAAAGCTGTCACGGTGTGGAACCCCACACCGTGACAGCTTTTATGACCGTCCATTATCCCTCCCCATAATAAATGACCATCTGGCATATTGCCTCTTGATCCGACTCATTGGTATATTCATGACCCGAGTCGGCTGCAAAGCGTATCGAGCTACCTGCCGGTAATACATACTTTTCTTCAGCTAACTTCAGGATGATGCTTCCCGATAGGACAGTGATGTATTCTTCTACACCTTTCGAATGTCCTTCATTCCGATAGGCGCATCCAGGCTTCATCTCCACCCGGTAGCTTTCCCATTTTTTTAATGGATCGAATGGGAAGATGGGATATACGATATAATTGCCGTCATCTTCAAGTACAGGTTGTACGTCTTCATAGTGAATAATGGAGACTTGATTGCTCGGCTTTTCAATCAGGGAAGAGAAGGAAACCTTCAAGCCATTGGCAATTTTCCAGAGTATCGCAACCGTTGGGTTTGAGTCGCCTCGTTCAATTTGACCGATCATAGCCTTACTTACTCCGGTTCGTTCAGCCATCTGTTCAAGGCTGAATCCCCGCTCTCTTCGTATTTTCCTAATGTTGTCGCCAATTTGAATCGGGAAATGTTCCATACTCAAAAACTCCTCTTGTATACTATAACGTCTATATGTATAATATAATAAATTATCGAAAAATTAAAACAGTAATGACTTCTATTATAAAGGATGTGAGAGGATGGAGGCACTTCTTTCTACAAAAAAAGTGAGTGATTTTCGCCTTGGCCTGCAGGGCGGTCTTAGTATAGCCATTGGATACATGCCGGTGGCCCTTACGTTTGGTTTATTGGCACGTACAACCGGACTGACCGTTACGGAAACGGTCATGATGAGTATGCTCGTGTTTGCTGGTGCCGCTCAGTACATATCATTGAGTTTGATTGCGGTCGGCACCGGAATCATCGAGATCATTCTGACCACGTTCATCGTCAATATTCGTCACTTTCTCATGTCTGCATCGTTAAGTGAGAAGCTTGAGGAAGACCGTTTGTTTAAAAAGCTTTTCTATGCGTTTGGTATCACGGATGAAACGTTTACGGTGATCAGTGTCAAAGAGGGGAAGGTACGGACGGGGTTTGCCGTTGGAGTCATGCTCATTTCTTACGGGAGCTGGGTCGTGAACTCGGGGGTAGGATATTTCATCGGGGAAATTCTGCCGGAATTCCTTCAGGCCAGTATGACGATCGCTCTGTACGCCATGTTTGTCGGGCTCCTCGTTCCTTCCATGAAAAAAAGTGTCAAGGTCACGTTTTTGGCCGTGGTGGCGGGTGCTCTGAATAGCATCCTCCTGTTTACCACTAATCTTTCAAACGGATGGTCGATCGTGACAGCTACGATTGTTTCAGCCGTTATCGTGGAGGTAGTGGACATGATGAAGAGAGGAGGAAGAGCGGATGAATAGTGCGATTGTATGGATGATCCTGGGGATGGCCATTGTCACCTACATCCCGAGAATGCTTCCTTTCATCGTGTTTAAAGGGAAAGAACTTCCTCCATTTCTTCAAGGGGTTTTGCGAAATGTCCCATTCGCCGTATTGGGTGCGCTGATCTTTCCGAGCATTTTGTTGATTCAGGAAGGAAATCTCCTATTTGGAGTGGTAGGAACGGTGGCTGCCTTTGGGATCGCTTTTTTGGGAGCAAACGTCATCCTTGTGGTGATCGGGGCGATTTCTGTTTTGTCTTTGTATTCAGTTCTCTTAATGTAAAAGATTATTGGTCACGATTTGAATCGTGGCTTTTTTTCTTGAGCATGGTCGTCCTATTTTGTAGAGCTGCAGATAAATAATAAAAATGGCCGATAAAATGTTAATTCGGTAGATATAATGAAGATATGGCAAAGAAGTTGAATATGTGGCACGTACCCACCAGAACGGCAGTCAAACGATTTTCCACGCACGAACAGCACCATTTCACTCACCGTCCGTGTTTAGGTTCTAAAACTTTGGACAGGGTATTACATATAGTAATGAAGACTAGAAGGGAGGAAGTATGTTGGCTAGAAAATGGGCGCTGAGGTCGATACTGGCATATATGCTATTAGGCTTATTTTTATATGTATACTTATTTTTCCTGGCAGATTCCACTTTACCCGAAATGTATAAGGGAAGTAGTGCGGATCCAGCCACTTTCATGAATAATAAAGAAATCATGTTGAGTGAGGATTTTTCAAAGATCAAGAATCTTTTGTTCTTTCTTTCCACTCCATATGAATGGCTATTTTATTTCTTGATACTGATACTCGGGGTATCACGGCTGTTTGAGAAATGGGCGAGGGGGACCGTGAAGAATGGGTTCCTTCAAACGGCCATTTACTTGTTCTGGCTATCGATCGCTTCTTTTGTTACGATTTTTCCATTGCAGTATATTTCGTATAAGATTTCAAAGAGCTACAACATTTCCACTCAGACGTTTTCAATGTGGATGAAAGATGAAATAACGGACTTCTGGGTGAATTATCTTCTCATGTTCATCATTGTATCGGTCCTGTATGCCCTGATGAAACGGTTTAAAGAGCGCTGGTGGCTCGCTGCCTGGGCTTTATCCGTCCCGTTCACGATTTTCATGATGTTCGTTCAGCCTGTCCTGATCGATCCTCTGTACAATGACTTTTATCCTTTGAAGGATAAAGCGTTGGAAGAACAGATCCTGACTCTTGCAGACAGGGCGGATATTCCTGCAGACCATGTGTTTGAAGTCGATATGTCGGCAAAGACCAACTCACTGAACGCCTACGTTACCGGTGTTGGATCGAATTCAAGGATCGTCCTTTGGGATACGACCCTGGATAAATTGACAGATGAAGAAATCCTCTTTGTCATGGCCCATGAAATGGCTCATTACGTAGAGAAGCATATCTATATAGGCATCGGGATTTATCTCGTTTTATCCTTTTTCGGTCTGTTCCTGACGTCCAAGCTGATGAGGGGAATTGTGGCAAACCATAAAGATAATCTCAAAGTATCAAAGGTCTCGAACCTAAGCTCTTTACCATTATTCTTAATGATTACATCTATGCTGTTGTTCACGATCAGTCCTCTCAGCAACTGGATTTCACGTTACCAGGAAACGAGGGCAGATCGATATGCCATCGAAATGACCGCTGAAAAGGAAGCAGCCATTTCGTCCTTCCAGAAGTTATCAAAGGTCGGATTATCCCAAGTGAATCCGCCTCTTCTGGTGAAGATCTTCCGATACGGACATCCGACCATGCTTGAGCGCCTTTCCATGCTTGAGGAATATGAAGCGGAAAAGAAAGAAGAGTAAATAAAAAAACCAAGTCTAAATTGACTTGGTTTTTTTATCTATTTGAATGAATAGGGAAAGGCTACCTCGACCATATCTACCGTGAGAATAGAAAGACTAAATAAATTATTTATCGCTAAATTATTACTATTATGGTAAAATAAGTAATACTATTTGGAGTTGGGTTCTTTAAAAAAATCGGATGGAGAGGCGGTTTGGGATGGAAGTAATCATAAACCAAAAACTGTTGTTGGTGTTTAGCAAGATTGTTTTCACTATGCTTGTGTTAATGGGTTTACCACTTTTTGGTTACCTTGAAACGGGTCGCCCGATTATGGAATGGTCATTACTGATTGGAATCATGGTCACGTTGATTATCATCTATATAAACGGAGATGGTTATAGGTTTCAAAGGTTCCAACACATGATCAAAGAGAAAAAGAAGAAATTTTATCATTCAATTTCATTCTGGACAGCCTTTATCTATACCTTGGTTGCACTCTATTTAACGGTAAAAGCTTACGGGAATTTTTTTTATTGAACCTTGAAGCGAGCATGAAGAGAAAAGGCCTTGTCTAGGCCTTTTCTCTTTTGCTGATGACCAGTTTTTTTGCTTTTTCCGTCATATAGGCGAAAATGACATCTTTATGGTGGAGATTTGAGTTGGTTAGTTGAGTTTCCAACCATTCTTTCGATTTTCCCAGTAGTCTCAGGTTCCTTATTTGGATCTTACCATCCACAATGACGGAAATCGGCAACCCTTCGTCGTCGATCGTTAAGTTAAGATGCTCTACGGTAACCGGGGTATTCTCTACTTTAGGAATGATGCTCACTTCTCCGATGGGTTCGAGCATCGCATAATCCACGTCTGATATTTTAGGGTACCCTTGGGATCTGAGGATGGATGTTAATTGAATGAGTGAGATCTTGGATTTCTCCAGGTTATCTTCTAATATTTCCCCGTTTTTAATCAGTAAAGTCGGTTCTCCAAGGAAGAAGCGGTTCCCCCATTGACTTAACGTCATAAACGAGAAAAGTACGTGAAGCCCTACAAGAAAGACGAGGGCTGCAATGGTTGGCCAGAACTTTGTAGAGATCAATGGCTCAGAGGCAATCGTCCCCACAATGATGATGGCCACGAGATCATAAGGTGTCATTTGTACGATTGTTGATTTTCCCATCAGCCTCATTGCCGCAATGGTGATCAAATAAAGGACCAAAACTTTTATTAGTAGGATCAAGGTGATTCGCTCCATCGTATTCAAGTTAACCATTAGGTTTCACCAATCGGGAAGAAGTCATGCATAGAGAGGTATAAATGGCCCGTCCATTAAAATGGGAATGGCTGACTCGATAGTGGAGTCAGCCATTTATGATTATCCGCAGCTTATGTTCAATTCATTTAATTCTTTAGACAATTTCATGAACAGTACTTTATCTTTAGTATCCAGGGCGGCATCAATGTCGGTTAGGAGTTTGGTTTTTTGTGTCATAAGGATGCTTTCATGCAGCACCATATCGATATAAATTTCCATTACGCTTCTTTCAGCGGATTTCTTCCGGTTAATGGCGGCGGCGGCTTTCATCATTTCTGTATAGGACTTTTTGCTTTCCATATACCTCACCCCTGAATTCTTTTTATTAGTATATGGTGTAAGTATTAAAAATTCAACTAAAAAATTAAATATTCAGATAATTTTTTATTCATATAATGATGGCGGTTAACTAATTTCAGAATTTTTAAAAATATAGAAGACAACCCTCGAAATTTGTGGTATCATTTTGGAGAAAAATGTAAATGGAGGCGATGTTATGAGAGAAAAATCTCGAATTATAGAAGAATATGAAGTAAATCCCCATACGATGATCCTTCAGCCTATGGAGTACGGTGCCAGGACATTTACGAAAATAATAGAGGTAGATGACGTATTGATCTCTCCGTTCAAGCCTTTTGATATCCTGAAGAAAAGCTGCGAATTCTTTGGCTGCTCTTATGAAGGCAGGAAAGAAGGAACGAAAAAACTTACGGGTATCATCTACAAAGCCCCCATCATGGTTAATCCTGATATGTTCATTTATCTATTCCCAACATCATCTCCAGTGAAGCAGGAATGTGCCTGGATCTCCCACTCCCATGTCCGGGGATATGAGCGATTGACAAATGGATCAACACGAATCTTCCTTCAAAACAATGAATCCTGCACGGTTCCCATTTCATACAGTTCCTTTGAAAATCAAATGCTCCGCACCTCGGATTTACGAATTGCCTACACACAGCGAATCGCAGAAATGGAGAGTAAATATAACACTAAGGTCCAGACCGAAACGAATCATGTAAAGACATTTTATTTGAATCGACATATCCACAAAACCGACGCGTGAGCAGAGCATCACGCTTCTTTTGTTGTATCAGTCTTTGATTCTGTGAATCGGCGGTACAAATAGTGTCTCATCAAGTCCTCGACCCGGTTACGAAGGCGTGGATTGAAATAATTATGGTGTTCTTCATATCCCTTATACAGAAACATATACATCGTGAATGCATCATCCGATTGCATACGTTCAACCTTCATCTTATTTGTCCTCATATATTTCTTAACGTGGGCGAGTTCTCCTTGAATGACCTTCATCGTCTCCTCGATCATCTCTAAATACGGACGTTTTAATTTAAAGGGACTGCTGTCGACGATTTGCAGGTCACGATTCAAAATCGTCAGTACCATGGGCAGATAGATCGCCTGTTCCAAAATATTCCGATCGTTCTCCGGGATTCTTGTCATATGAAAAGACTCCTTTTCATTTTTATACAGAACATACGTTCGTGATTTTATTTTACGTTGATTTCAATTTACTTTCAATAGGGAAAGTTGTAGAATTTGAATTTGTTTCTATTATGAAGGGGAATGCAGGTTTTTATCCGTGAAGGGAAAAGGTTGTCAGTGTCGAATTAATAAAAAATACAGATAGAAAGGAAGGTGCAAAATCATGAAGACAGGGGTTACAATAAAAGATCTTTATGAATTAAAGGCCGTATCCGATCCAAGGCTTTCTCCAAGTGGGGAAGAGGCTGTCTTTGTCCAAACCATCCTGGATGAAGAAGAAAATGAATATTTTTCCTCCTTACATAGCATCATTTTGAAAGATCAGTCCACCCGTCAATGGACATTTGGCGAACAGAAAATTTCATCACCGAGATGGTCACCTGATGGAAGGAGTATCGCTTTCATCTCCAATCGGTCCGGAGTCAATCAGCTTTATCTGCTTAGTCGGAATGGCGGGGAGGCAGAGGCGGTCACAAACTGTCCGAATGGGGTTTCAAGTCCCGTCTGGTCTCCTTGCGGGGGGAGAATTGCCCTTTCCATTCGATTAGAGAAAGGGGAGGCATCCGATCTAAAGAGAGTCAAAGAGGAAAAGCTAAAACCATTCGCTACAACCAGTATGAAATACAAAAGTGATGATCGCGGTTTTGATGATGACCGTTATGCTCAAATAGCAGTTGTGGACCTGGGGACGAAGGAAGTGAGAAGAGTCACCGATGATGAAAATGATTATACCCTTCACTCATGGTCCCCGGATGGAAACTATCTTGCCTTTTCAACAGACAAGAATGAGGACAGGGATTTCTCCTTTCAGTCCGATTTATATATTTTTCACCTTGAAACAAAAGAGTATAAGCAGATCAATGGGGAGCCGGGATACTACGGAGAAGCAAGCTGGTCCCCGGACTGCAGGCATCTGGCCTATATAGGCCATAATCGTGAATATGAGAACGCTACGCACAATAAGATATGGATTCATGAGATTTCAACGGGGCACTCCGTTTGCCTGACAGAAGGGATGGACGTTCCTGTAGGGGATTATCTTAATAGCGATAGCATCCAGGGCACGGCCCAAACGGGAATCAAGTGGTCAAATGACAATGAAAGCTTTTATTTCCTGGCATCCGATGCGGGAAATACGATCCTTTATTATGCACATAAAGAAGGAGCAATCTATCCTGCACTCTTACAGGAAGAGCAGCACGTCTATGGGTTCGACTTGGATTCAGATCGCCAAACCATCCTGCTTTCAATGAGCAAACCGGCAGAGCCCGGTGAATTGTATACGCTCCACGTACCGACAGGAGAGCTGACCAAAGTCACCGATGTGAACGGAGTTTGGCTGGCAGACCGTGACGTGTCATCTCCGGAATCTTTCATGTTCAGAGGGGCGAATGATTGGCCGGTACAAGGCTGGATCATGAAACCGGCAGGATTTGAGGAAGGAAAGAAATATCCGCTGATCGTTGAAATACATGGCGGCCCGCATACGATGTACGGGAATACGTTCTTTCATGAATTTCAGGTGCTCTCGAACAGCGGGTATGTTGTCTTATATGTTAATCCACGTGGCAGTCATGGCTATGGCCAGGAGTTCGTCGATGCTGTGAGGGGTGACTACGGAGGAGGAGATTACGAAGATATCATGCGAGCAGTGGATTATGCCCTGGAGGAATATCCTTTCATTGATGAAAATCGCCTGGGCGTAACCGGTGGAAGCTATGGTGGCTTCATGACCAACTGGATCATCGGTCACAGCGACAGATTTAAAGCGGCAGTGACCCAGCGTTCCATCAGTAACTGGATCAGCTTTTACGGAGTCAGTGATATCGGTTACTATTTCTCTGAGTGGCAGATCCAAAGTGATCTTGGCGATATTGAAACCCTCTGGAAGCACTCACCACTCGCTTACGTGAAGAATATGAACACACCTCTATTGATTCTTCACAGCGAAAATGACTACCGCTGCCCGATCGAGCAGGCTGAACAGCTTTTCATAGCATTAAAGCGGGAGAAAAAAGAGGCTAGATTCGTTCGTTTCCCGGAATCCAACCATCATCTGTCCCGGACTGGAAAGCCATCCTTGCGGGAAGCCCGGTTACAGGAGATTGTCGATTGGTTTGATAAATATTTATAGACAAAGGGAGAACTGCCATCCGTCTCGGGATGGCAGTTCTTTTTGGCTGAAGGAAGGCGGAGAGGAGGGTCGATAATTGGAATAAGTCGATCAAAATGGATGGACAGACAGGGTAATCCCCAAGCAGGATAAAGATTTCTCTTCCATTCCTTTAGATTTCACATGTCAGCCGCTCATTGCCAGAAATTATCCTAAACCAAAAGGTTTACAACCCACAACTTTAGGCAACCTTGTATTAATAAAAACGACGCGGGAGATTACGATATGGAAATCCTGTTCTGGTGTGATATGATGAAATCAGTAAGAAGTGAAGACGAGATGAGTAGATCTGTTCATGGTCGTTTAAGGGGAAACATATAATATGAATATCAATACGATAAAAGATTGGTTTACGCTTGAAAATATGATGGACTTGATTCAGCAATATCGTTCATTTGGACCGATTCCGGGAATCCTTCTGCCATTGTTGGAGGCGTTTCTCCCGTTTCTTCCACTGGTCGTGTTTGTGACGGCCAATGCGAATGCGTTCGGATTATGGTGGGGCTTTTTGTTTTCATGGATCGGTGCGACCCTTGGTGCCCTGATTGTATTCCTGTTGGTCAGAAGATACGGGGAGGCCAGGATCTTTCGCTTCTTAAGGAAGAGCCGCCAGGTGAATCGATTAACGAAGTGGGTAGATAAGCATGGATTTGGCCCATTATTCATTCTCCTATGCTTCCCCTTCACGCCGTCTGCTGTAGTCAATGTGGTGGCAGGTTTATCTTCCATCAGCATCGCTCAGTATATGCTAGCGGTCGTGACAGGGAAAATGGTGATGATATTCACCATAAGCTTTATCGGATATGATATTATATCATTAGTTAAACAACCTATTCGTACAGTCATCGTTGTAGCCATTATTTTCGTTTTGTGGTTTGTAGGAAAACGAATTGAGATACATCTGAATAAGAAGATGGAATTAGACCAACGAATTGAACGGAAAAAGCAGGAGGAATCAAATTGAGAGAAGAGGTAAAAAGAGAAGGACTGGAATGGATCAAAGCCCTGGGAATTGGATTAATCATCTTTATCATCATTCGGACCTTTCTCTTCTCCAACTATGTGGTGGAAGGCGAATCCATGATGCCGACACTGCAGGATGGAAATAAACTGGTTGTAAATAAAATAGGCTACCATATCGGGGAATTGGACCGCTTTGATGTAGTGGTATTTCATGCAAATGAAGAAGAGGATTATGTAAAACGAATCATCGGGCTCCCGGGTGATAAAGTCGTTTATAAAGATGACAAGTTATATGTGAATGGAGAATATTATCCTGAATCTTACTTGGAGAAGTTCAAGCAGGAGTATATTGGCAGCAAGCTGACAGGTGACTTTACCCTGCAGGAAATCACTGGTGAAAAAATAGTTCCAAAAGGAAAAATATTCGTTCTCGGGGATAATCGCAGGGGCAGCATGGATAGCCGTTATTTCGGTTTTGTAGACCGGGAACAGATTGTCGGAAAAGTGGACCTTCGCTATTGGCCCATCAATGAATGGGATGTACAATTTAGAAAATGACATCAAGGGAAGACGACTTAAATGATAGTCGTCTTCTTTTTTTGTGAATTCTGTACTTGTTGTCCTCCAAGGCTCCATATAGATATGGTAGAATAGTAAGAAAATTCGTTCGTTTTGAGGGTGGTATTGTGACGACGGAACTTCCGATTATTGAAACTAAATTTGTGCCGCCTGTTGTCAAGGATTCTTATGTTAGGCGTCCAAGTTTATTGAAAAAAATGAGAACGGTTACAGACTATAAATTAGTGATCGTTCATTCCGGAGCAGGCTATGGGAAAAGTACAGCCATCAGCCAGTTTTTGCAGGATATGAAACCGAATTATTGCTGGTACTCAATCACACAGACAGATGATGGACTGATTCCTTTTGTGACAAATATTGTCTACAGCATCCAGAAGCAGATTCCGCAGTTTGGACTGGAGCTTTGGGAAACGGTCAGGTCGATGGGGCAATATATGAAAGAGGATGATATCTATCGGTTGAGTGCATTGTTTATTAACGAGTGCATGAACATTCCTCATTCATTCATCATTATCGTGGATGACTATCATCTTGTGGACCATTCATTTCTCATCAATCAATGGATGGAGAAGGTCATTGAGCACTTACCCGGTCATATACACATCTTTCTATCTACACGCACCAAACCTTCATGGGCCTCATTTATACAATTGAAAATCTCCCGTCAATTGCTGGAGATAACGGAAAGTGATTTGTGTCTGACGAAAGAAGAAGCAGAAGTCCTGCTTACGGACTTTCATGAGGTAATCATTCCAGACTCCCAGCTTGATATGATCTATGACTTAACCGAAGGATGGGTCATTGCTGTCAGTATGATCCATTCGCAACTTCAGGAAAATCCGGAGATTCTCTTGGTGGACAAACAACACTCTTCCCTGGAAGAGCTCTTTCATTATTTGGCCCACGAAGTATTTTCCAAACAAACACCAATTGTTCAGCAGTTCCTGAAACAAATTTCAATCCTGGATGAAATCAACGGCAGTATGTGCGAAACCATTTTTGAACTGCCGGGATCGGGACAGATGCTGAAGCAGTTGTCCGATAAAAATGCACTCCTTCAGGAAATGAAAGGTTCTCACCACTATCGCCTCCACGCTTTGTTTCAAACGTTTCTGGAACGTAAATTAAAAGAAGAGAGCCTTGAACTTTACAAAGAACTTCAGCAGAAGTGCGCACGATTCTTTGAAGGACAGGGTAAGTGGAAGAAAGCAATCTTCCATTATATGAAAATGGAAAACATCGAAGCGGTATGTTCCATCCTGGTCCGGGAAGCTGAAGAAATGATGAAAGGCGGACAGCTCGAAACACTGGGTGACTATTTGGGGGAAATACCGGATTCCTTGAAAGATGCCTATTATTCTTTGTGGTTTTATCAAGGTGAGTTCTTCCGATACCGGTCATTTTACGAAAAAGCGGAAAAAGCATATGACAGTGGGATACGATGTGCAAAAAACGATCCGGTTATGCTGAGTAAGTCGTATGAAGGGATTGGAAGGATCTATTTAGATACTATACAACCCGGGAAAGCACAGCGGTATTTATTAAAGGCCATTGAATGCTTGGAGAGCGGGGAAGAAGAGTATCTTATAGAAAAGAATCGACTGTATGCATTAATATCTGAGAATCTGGTCAATTCAGGGAAGGCGATAGAGGCCAAGCTATGGTATGACAAAGGGAAGTTAAACGGGTTCATGAAGGAAGAAGGAAACCTTGAGGCAAGGATGCTCCTCCGTACAGGAAAGCTTCACGAAGCGAGGCAGGTCCTTCTTTACAAGGAAAAAGAGGCGCAGCTTCCTCAATCTCATCGTGAGAAGGAGCTGCTATTGTCCCTCATTCAATCGTTCATGGGAAATGGCGTCGAAGCCAAAACGCTGGCTCAGCATGGGATCACCCAAGGGATCAAAGGGAAATCCCCGTTTGTTGAAGCGTGTGGATGGATGAGGATGGGTCATGCTGTTCAGTTGATCAGTGATTATGATACTTCCCTCTCGAAAAGCTGCTATGAAACGTCGCTGGAATTAATGAATCAGATCAATGTTTCAAGGGGAAAAGCAGAGCCGTATATGGGCCTCTCCATTCTTTATGCAAGAGTAGGAAATTTTCAAAAAGCGAGGGAACTGGCAGAAGAGGCGTTACATGAAACAGAGAAGGTAGAGGATATGTGGTTGAATTCCCTCATCCTCCTTAGTGTCGGAATAACGGACTACTACAAGGAAGCGTTCAAAGAAGCAAGAATGAACTTTGAGCGGGCACGAGGGCAATTCACTTCATGTGGTGACAGGTACGGCAAAATGATGACAGAGCTGTGGATAAGTGCGACGGCTAGTAAAATAGATGACATGTGCTTATTCAAAGAAAGCATGACCTCCTGTTTGAGTGAAGTCCAAATCGGAGAATATGAGTTTATATTCTTCAAACCGACCACATTCGGACCGAAAGATCTTCAGACCCTGATTCCACTCGTAGTAAAAGCTTATCAGGAGGGGATTCATATCCCTTACTGCCACCATCTATTAACCAGATGGGGGCATGATTCTATATCCTCTCATCCGGGTTACACGATTAAGGTTCAGACCCTTGGACGTTTTGAAATATGGTTAGGGGATCATAAGGTGAAAGAGAAGCAATGGCAAAGGGAAAAGGCGAAGGAATTATTTCAATACTTCCTGATCCAGGGGCACAAATTAAAGAGGAAGGAAGAGATCATTGAAGAGTTGTGGCCGGAAGGGACCGGTTCAGATCGTGATTTCAAGGTGGCACTCAACGCCCTGAACAACGTATTGGAGCCGAATCGACAAGCAAGGGAGAAAGCATTCTTCATCTCTAGACAACAGGAGGGGTATGGGCTGAACCCGGCAGCGAATATCGAATACGATGCAGAACAATTCATCAGCTGGATTATGGAAGGAATAAAAGAAAATGATATGGAGAAGTCCCTGCAATATCTTGAAAGAGGATTTCACTATTATAAAGGCATGTTCCTGCCTGATCGAAAAGGAACGTGGTGGACCGAGAAAGAAAGGGAAAGAATACATCTATTCTATTTGAGGGGATTAGAGAAAAGGGCCCAGATTGCAGTGAGAATGGAAGATATGGATGAAGCCATCGATTACTGCCTCAACATCATTGAACATGACTCCCTTTGGGAAGAAGCTTACAGGATTCTCATGTACTGTTATTACCAAAAGAATAATCGACCCCAAGCAGTAAGATGGTTTCAACGCTGTAAAGATCGGCTTGAGTCAGAACTCGGAGTCGATCCGATGATGGCCACCCGGCAAATGTATGATATGGTCATTGGAACAGAGCGTAGTGAGAAAGGACGATAATGAAAAAGGATCAGATCGGTTAACGGTCTGATCCTTTTAGTTTGATAATAAGTGCTTTATCAGCCTGTCTGCTTTATAGCGCCCGATTCAACCCTCATTCCTTTTAGGAAGGCATCGACGAATTGCTCGTCCCACTGAGTTCCTCTCCCATCATTTAGAATTGAGAACGCCTTTTCATAAGGCATACCCTTTCGGTAAGGGCGATCAGAGGTCATGGCGTCAAAGGCATCGGCGACAGCAATCAATCGTCCGAATATGGGAATTTCCATTCCTTTTAATTGATCCGGATACCCTAAACCATCCATCCGCTCATGATGGTGCTTGATGCCGGGTAAGATTGGAAGGAGCTCTTCAGTAAGTTGAACCCCTTTGACGATTTCTTCACCGATTACAGGATGACGCTTAATCTGGTCAAACTCTTCATCTGTTAATTTCCCTTCTTTTAATAGCACATCATCACGAATCCCGATTTTACCGATGTCGTGAAGAAGGGCAGATTTATTAAGTAAATCGATATCCTTCACCGACCATTTGCACTGCTTGGCAATTAAAATGGAATATTCCGCTACCCGCTTGCTATGACCTGCAGTGTAGGGGTCGCGAGCATCCAATGTGCCGGCCACCACTGCGAAAAATTGGTCGAGGAGCTGCTGATTCTTCCGGTCCCTGAGGTTGATGGCATCCACCATATGATTAAATCCGGAGAAAAGATGAGAAAACTCATCCGTATACGTATTCGTAACGGTAGCAACATGCCCACCCTCCACTTTTTTGAAATGGGAGACAAGCTCCTTCACGGGTTCTTCAATGCTCTTAAAGATAAGGACCGCCCCGTAAAAGGCAAGGAGCGTAATGATGAAGATCAAGGTCCCTGCCCATTTCCAGTAGTCGACTAAAAGGGTGGAATCCTCAATCGATAAGCGGATCTGAGAAGCGAGTGAAAACAGCAGTATCGGAAACAACGCAAGAAACAATGAAGCTGCCAAAATCTTTCGTTTCAAACTGATAAATATTGTTGACTGATTAGCCGGATCCGTTCCATATGCTTTCATCGTTTTTTGAATAAGGTCTTCTTGAAGTCCGTGACATGCTTTAAAGGTTAAGAAAAATTCGATTAATGCATGAAGGATCGCCACTAAAAAAGCACCACACCAGGCATACAATATATAAGAGTATGGAAGCGAAAGTGAATCTGTATGAATGAAGAAGACGGTCAATAAAGTCGAAGGTAGAGCGAGCCCAAGGAAATGAGGGAGCATAATTCGTTTAACTGTTAAAAGCGGGAATCTTTCTGCTTGTTGATAAGCAGTTATCAGGAGATCCAATTCGATCGTCCCATCCTGCTTTTGATAGACAAGCTTAATAGGACGAATATGCCTCTGGTACACAAGGAATTCAAAGCCGAACATCGTAACAATCGAGAGGGAAATGATGCTTCCCATTGCAAAGAACTCGCTTTCCTTAAGGGAAAGGGTTTGAAAGATAAACACAGAACCGACACCAAACACAGCGATGATACTGCCCAAAAGATAATTCTTAATGATTGTACGCTGAAATTGCTGAAATATATTCAAGGATGAATCCTCCAAATTCACTAACATTTAGTAGATTCATTATAAAGGAAAATGGGAGCGGGGAACATAGGTGATTGATAGATTTGTGGGAAGAGTGAACGTCTTTGTTCAAGTTTTCGGAAAAGTCCAGGCGTTTTGACGGTAAGCCAGTCTGAAAGGTGCAGGAACCAGCCTATCTTCAAGAGCAAGCAGCAGGGTATCGTTCAGCATCCAGATGTCCTTCGGGAAAATCCAGCCGAAATGGGGTGGGATCAAGCCGTTTTTCGGGATAATTCAGCTGAAACGATCCGGAATCCAGCCGTTTTCGAGGATAATCCAGCTGAAATCCCAAAAAATTCAGCTGTTTACCTTTTTTATCCAAATCCTATCTCATCGCAAGCACGTACCACGGACCACGAGCCAATCCCAAAGACACCTGTAACTCATTTGTAACTCCTCTCCCCTAAGATGAAATCAAAGCTATTATCGCTTTAGTTCATATCTTTAGGGGGAGAAAATATGAAACGATCATTTAGTTTGACTGCTCTGATCCTGATATTGTCATGCCTGCTGGTTTCTGCAAGTGCCTGCAGCTCGGAAAGCAGCGGAGGCTCAGGAAGTGGAGGAGGAAACGAACAGGAGACGGTGAAAATTGGGGTGCTTGCCTCGCTGACCGGTGCATTGGAGTCATATGGGAAGCAAACGAAGCAAGGGTTTGAATTGGGACTCCAATATGCGACGGATGGAACGATGGAAGTGGCAGGAAAGAAGATAGAAGTAGTATATGAAGATACAGAAACGAAGCCTGAGGTAGCGGTTCAGAAAGCGACGAAACTATTAGAGGAAGATGAGGTCGATTTCCTTGTGGGATCATCAAGCTCGGGCGACACGCTTGCGGTCCTGCCTCTTGCAGAAGAATACGAAAAGGTCATGATTGTCGAGCCGGCTGTTGCGGATAGTATTACGGGTTCAGAGTTTAATCCATATATTTTCCGGACGGCCCGTAACTCTTCACAGGATGCTGTTGCAGGGGCAGCAGCGATTGCTAAGGATGGTGTGAAGATTGCCACCTTGGCACCGGATTACTCATTTGGGCGCGATGGGGTGGCAGCATTTAAAGAAGCGGCGGAAAAGCTTGGGGCAGAAATTGTCCTGGAGGAATATGCGGACCCCGCAGCAACGGATTTTACATCCAATATCCAGAAGGTCATGGATAGTAAACCGGACTATCTATTTGTCATCTGGGCAGGTGCAAACTCTCCCTGGAATCAGATAGCCGATATGAAACTTCAGGAAAAAGGAATCAAGATATCAACGGGTGCCCCTGACATTGCAGCACTTTCCGCGATGGAGCCACTTGTTGGGATGGAAGGGTTCAGCGTGTATTATCATGAGCTCCCTGACAATGAAATCAATGATTGGCTGGTTGATGAGCATCAGAAGAAATATGGAGAAGTACCGGATCTCTTTACCCCTGGTGGAATGAGCTCAGCAATCTCCATTGTAGAGGCGATTAAGAAAACAGAAGGTGATCTTGATGCAGATAAACTGATCGAAACGATGGAAGGTATGAGCTTTGAAACTCCGAAAGGGAAGATGACGTTCCGTGAAGAGGATCATCAGGCCCTCCAAACGTTGTACGCCATCAAGCTTGAGAAGAAAGAGGGAGTACCATATCCTGTTCCGGTATTGATCAGAGAGCTTTCTCCGGAAGAAACCGCTCCTCCTATACGTAACTAATTAGTATATAAAGAAAGAAGGGGGTGACTGACATGGTGTTTCGGCACTATGTTCACAGTCAGCCCCTTTCATGAAATCAGAACGGGGTGAAGAACTTGAGTATATTAGAAACCAAGAATCTGAGTATTACGTTTGGTGGTCATACTGCCGTTGATGATGTGACGTTCTCTGTACCTGAAAAGGAATTCAAATCTATCATCGGACCCAATGGCGCTGGAAAAACGACGCTTTTTAATCTATTGAGCGGTCAGTTAAAGCCTACGGTTGGCGATGTTTTTCTCAAAGGAAAGAAAATTACGGGGTTATCACCGACAAAGCGCGCCCGCCTGGGTGTCGGCCGTTCCTTTCAAATGACGAATGTGTTTCCGAATTTAACAGTTTTAGAGAATGTGAGGTTGGCGGTTCAGTCCAAACGGGGAATCCGCTACGTAATGCATCGGAATATCAAAGCATTCAGGGATATGATCAGCGAATCGCATGACTTGTTGAAACTGGTATTGCTTTCGAATAAAGCAGACTCCCTTGCAGCCAATCTAGCCCACGGAGAAAAAAGAAAGCTTGAAATCGCCATGCTGCTTGCACTGGATACGGAAATCTTACTTTTGGATGAGCCGACTGCCGGCATGTCTCTTGAGGAAGTGCCGCAGATCTTGGAAGTGATCCGGACCATCAAATCCCAAGGAACGAAGACCATCGTCCTCATTGAACACAAAATGGATATGATCATGGATTTGTCAGACAGTATCATGGTGTTATTCAATGGGAGACTGCTCGCTGACGATCATCCGAAGGAAATCATGAAAAATGAGCAGGTCCAATCGGCTTATCTGGGGGGACTTTATGATGAGCACACTGCTTAAAGTAGAGGGGATTGAAACGTATATCGGACAGTATCACATACTTCAAGGTGTTTCCTTTGAAGTGAAAAAGGGGGAAGTAACCGTACTTCTCGGGAGGAACGGAGCGGGCAAAACCACCAGTCTCCGGAGCATCATGGGCCTGACTCCCCCATCGTCAGGTAGAGTCATCTATAAAGGTGAGGAGATCAATGGGCTTCCTACCTTTAAAGTAGCTGGTAAAGGAATTGGTTATGTTCCTGAAGATCAAGGGATATTCGGGGACCTCACGGTGGAGGAAAATATGAAGGTGGCCATGAGAAGCCGGGATCAAGAGACGGAGGATCGAATGAATTGGATCATTGATCTGTTTCCTGATTTAAAGAAGTTCTGGAAGAAAGCAGGGGGGAACTTAAGCGGAGGACAGAAGCAGATGCTTTCCATCGCACGGGCGTATTTAAATCATAACGATCTTATTTTGATTGATGAACCGAGTAAGGGTCTCGCTCCGATCGTCGTCGAGAAAGTCATGCGTTCCATTGAAGAAATGAAGGAAAGAACGACAATCCTTCTTGTAGAGCAGAATTTTTTGATGGCGAGCGGGGTCGGGGACCGTTTCTATATTATCGATGATGGAACAACCGTTCACGATGGACAGATGAAGTCATTGGTGAAAGATGAAGAGTTGAAAAAGAAATATTTAGGAATTGCGTGAGGAGTGAATGGGATGGACCTCATCATTAATCTGGCACTGAATGGATTGGCGACAGGGATGCTGATCTTTTTGCTGGCAGCAGGATTGACGCTCATTTTCGGATTGATGGATGTTTTGAATTTTGCCCATGGAGGATTATTCGCATGGGGGGCATACAGTGGTGTTTGGGTTTATACCGTGACTGGGAGTTTTGTCATCGGCATCATCGGGGCCGTCGCGACAGGATTGGTATTAGGTTTTGTGACGGAGAAATTCATCATACAGCCTGTGTACGGAAACCATGTACAGCAAATCCTGATTACCCTTGGATTTATGCTTGTTCTGTCTGAATTACTGAAAGTGGTGTGGGGACCGAATCAGTTATCGGCCACAGCACCTGACTATCTAGCGGGAAGCTTTTCAATTGGGGACATCATCGTCATTAAATATCGTATCTTCATCATCATTATAGGATTTTTGGTTTTTACGATTGTTCAGCTGATTTTGAATAAAACAAGGATTGGATTGATTGTCAGGGCAGGGGTCATGAATAAAGAAATGGTCGAATCCTTTGGAATCAATATCAAAAAAGTATTCTTGTACGTATTCATGGTCGGGTCAGCACTGGCTGCCCTTGGTGGGATCTTACTTGCGCCGTATTCAGGTGTGATTTATGCCGAAATGGGCATGGAGTTCGCGATCCTCGCCTTCATTGTCGTGGTGATTGGGGGGATGGGAAGCTTTCCGGGTTCATTATTCGCGGCAATCCTTGTGGGATTGTCAGGATCATTCATGACGTATTATGTCCCGGAGCTATCCCTGGCCGTGAATATGATCTTAATGGCACTCGTACTCATATTCAGACCACAAGGATTATTCACAGTAAAGGGGTGAGGATATGAAGATTCTCAAAGTTAGGTCACACGCAGTTTTAGGAATGACATTAGCCATTTTAATTGTCTACCCTTTATTTAACGATTCGAGGAGCATGCTGATTCTCCTGACCCAGATATTCATCTTTGGCATCTTCGCCATGAGCTATGACCTCCTTCTAGGTTATACAGGGATCGTTTCCTTTGGGCATGCCATGTTTTTCGGAATCGGAGCTTATTCCACCGGCATCTTTCTCGATCGAATGGAGCCTACCATGTTTTGGCTCGCCGTTTCCATCTTGGTCGCATCGGTCATAGCGGGAGCCGTCAGCTATATCGTCGGACTCCTGACGCTGCGCCTCAAAAGTCACTTCTATGCCATGCTGACCCTTGCATTTGCAGGATTGTTCCTCGTCGGTGCGGAAAAGTGGAGGAGTCTGACGTTTGGTAATGATGGATTCACTTTTCGGACACCGGATTTGATGAAGGACCGTCTAGTCTTTTACTTCATCTGTCTTGGTGTCATGGTCATGATCTTTCTATTATTAAAGAGATTCACCCATTCTCCGGCAGGCTCCGTCCTCCAGGCGATAAGGGAGAACGAGCAGAGAGTGGAATCGATTGGATACCAGGTTCTACATTACAAAATATTAGCAAGTGTGATAGCGGGCGTGACGGCAAGCCTCGCCGGTTCTTTGTATGGACTGTCCTTGCGATTCGTTAACACCAGTGTATTCACCATGGATGTGACCCTTGATGCATTATTGATGACCATTATCGGTGGTGTGGGGACACTCATCGGACCGATTGTCGGGGCAGGGTTGATTGAGTTTGCCCACCACTTTCTGACCGAACTCGCCAAAACATATCCGATTTTTGAACGATGGATCATTTTCTTCGGGATCCTTTATATCCTCGCCGTTATGTTCTTCCCAGCAGGAATTGTAGGGTCATTCAAAAAAATCAAGAAAAGCAAACGAGCAAAGGAAGAGAGCAAACAGCAAAACATCGCAAGCTAAAGGGAGGATCTTCATGACAATCGGAATACTCAGCACGGGGGTATATTTACCATCATCCATTATGACTGGTAATGAAATTGCGGAAAAAGCAGGACTTCCATTAGAAATTGTAGAAAGCAAAATGGGGATCAAAAAGAAAACGGTTCCAGGTCCGGAAGATCATACGTGTGCCATGGGAATTCGGGCTGCAAGAAAAGCCATGGAAAAGGCAGGTATCGATCCCAAGGAGATTGATGTGATTATATACGTAGGGGAAGAGCATAAAGAATATCCTCTCTGGACAGCAGGTATCAAGCTACAGGAGGAAATTGGCGCGTACCATGCATGGGCATTCGATGTTTCCCTTCGATGCGGGACCACCATCATGGCAATGAAACTGGCAAAAAGCTTACTCGAAATGGATCCTGCCATCAAAACGGTCCTTCTGGCAGGAGGCTACCGTAACTCTGATTTCATTGATTACAAGAATGAGAGGACCCGTTTTATGTTCAACCTGGCAGCAGGTGGAGGAGCGATGATCCTACAAAAAAATCTGAAGAAAAATACGGTATTGGAAACGGCCATCATCACCGACGGCTCATTTTCAGAAGACGTTATCGTCCCTGTGGGAGGAACGAAGGAGCCTTTAACAGAAAAGTCCCTCCATCGATATAAGCTGGACGTGACCGATCCTGAAGGAATGAAAAAGAGGCTGGAACAGAAATCCATGGATCATTTCTTAAAGGTAGTACGGGAATCGGTATATAAAAGTGGATACGAAGAGAAAGACATCTCCTACGTCGCCATGCTGCATATGAAAAGGTCCGCCCATGCCTATGTATTAAAGGAATTGGGGCTTTCAGAAGAGCAATCCATTTATCTGGAGGAATATGGTCATATAGGTCAATTCGATCAAATTTTATCATTGGAAGTGGCAGAAAAAAGAGGGAAGCTGAAGAATGGTGACCTGGTGGTCCTTGTCAGTGCGGGGATCGGGTACGCATGGGGAGCGACTGCCATCGTATGGGGAAATTCATAATTAAGGGGGATTTGGTATGGCAACGGTTCAATTGAAAAAAGTATTGCTAGGGAATGGAGAGACGTTCGCTTATCGTGAAAGGAGCGGGGGGCATATCCCTCTCGTTCTGGTTCATGGAAATATGACCTCCTCCAAACATTGGGATGTTGTACTTGAAAGATTGGATGAAACGTATAAGGTTTATGCCGTTGATATGAGAGGGTTTGGGGAATCAAGTTATCATCGGGAGATTGAGGGCATCAGAGATTTGTCCGATGACCTGAAGGACTGGGTAGACGGAATGGGGCTTGAAAGATTCTCAATGATGGGATGGTCTACCGGGGGAGCGGTCGCCATGCAATTTGTCATTGACTACCCCGATTACTGTAAGAATCTTATTTTATTAGCTTCTGCTTCGACAAGGGGGTATCCATTCTTCGGAACGAAAGAAGATGGCACCCCTGATATTGGAAATCGTCTTCGAACAGTGGATGAAGTGATGATGGATAAAGGGAAGACCATTCCTGTACAAGCGGCGTATGACCAAAATGACAGGTCATTTCTTAGGGGTCTCTGGAAAGCATTGATTTACACCCATGCCGAGCCCGAAGAAGGACGGTATGAAGAATACATCAATGACATGAGGACACAACGGAATCTGGCTCATATCTATCAAGCACTCAATACGTTCAATATAAGCAATACTCACAACGGCCTCGTTGAAGGGACGGGTAAAGCAAGCTCCATTTCCATCCCTGTCCTGGTGTTAAGGGGAGACCGGGATTATGTCATCACCAAAGAAATGACAGAGGAAATTGTCGAGGATATAGGAGAAAATGCTTTATTTGTAGAATTAAAGAATAGTGGGCATTCACCGCTCATAGACGATCTGGATCAATTACTTCATCAAATCCAATCGTTTTTGCAAATGAAGGAGGAACTAACATGAGGCTTGAGGGGAAAGTCGCCTTGATCACAGGCGCAGCGAATGGAATCGGTTACGCAGCAGCAGGTACGTTTGTAAATGAAGGGTGTAATGTTGCCCTTGTGGACTTCAATCAGGAGGCCGGAGAAGAAAAAGCGCGTCAACTGAATGAACTCGGAAAGGGCAAAGCTGCTTTCTTTCAAGGCGATGTAGCTGACCGTGCTTCTGTCAATTCTTTTGTTGAAGCAGTAAAAGATCAATTTGGCAAGATCGATATATTAATCAATAATGCCGGCATTACAAGGGACGGTATGCTCCATAAGCTTTCGCCCGAAGATTTTCAGAAAGTACTGGATGTCAATTTGACGGGTGTATTCAACTGTACCCAGGCGGTCCTGCCCCACCTGATCGATCAGGGGAAAGGTAAGATCATCAACACCTCTTCAGTCAGCGGGGTATATGGAAACGTCGGACAAACAAACTATGCTGCAACAAAAGCGGCAGTTGTTGGGATGACGAAAACCTGGGCAAAAGAATTGGGTCGCAAAGGAATCAATGTCAACGCAGTCGCACCCGGTTTTACCGAGACAGGCATGGTGGCAGCTGTTCCTGAAAAAGTCATTGATCAAATGAAAGCGATGATCCCTCTGGGGAGATTGGGAAGACCGGATGATATCGCAAAGGCTTACTTGTATCTCGCATCAGACGACAGTGACTATGTGAATGGCACCGTCCTCCATGTTGACGGTGGGATCATGATGTAATTCGATGAGAAAGGGAAGTGATAAGATGAGAAACGTAGTCATTACATCGGCTTTTCGTACGCCGGTTGGAGCATTTGGAGGAGCATTCAAAGAGCTTCTTCCGACAGACTTGATCGTACCTGTCATGAAAGAGGCGGCGAAAGAAAGCGGGTTATCAGCCGGTGATATCGATGAAGTGATCCTTGGGCATTGCATCCAAAGGACCGATCAGCCGAATACGGCAAGAACCGCTGCACTACTCGCAGACTTTGACGACACGACGACAGGATTTACGATCCAGCGCCAATGTGCAAGCGGCATGCAGGCCATCATTTCTGCAGCCATGCAAATTCAGACGGGCTTATCCGATATCGTTCTTGCCGGCGGTGTGGAAGCGATGAGTTCCAGTCCTTATATTCTTAAACAGCACCGCTTCGGTCAAAGGCTTCAACACGGGGAAATCCGGGATTCCGTTTGGGAGGTGCTCGAAGATCCCATCCATGGCATCATGATGGGGGAAACCGCTGAAAATCTGGCGGAAATCCATTCGATCTCCCGTGAAGAACAGGATGAGTATGCGGTATTAAGCCACCAGCGTGCAGTGAACGCATTGGAACACGGGTACTTTGATTCGCAGATAGTTCCCCTAACGGTTAAAGAGCGCAAAGGCGAGAAAGTCATTGATCGGGATGAAAGTCCCCGGGCAGGACTGGAGATTGGCAAGTTGCAAAAACTAAAACCTGCGTTTCGTGAAGACGGGTCCGTCACTGCGGGAAATTCATCCAGCTTGAATGACGGTGGAGCGGCACTCATCTTAATGAGTGAAGAAGAAGCAAAAAAAAGAGGACTCGAGCCCCTCGGAAGAATCGTAGGATACTCAGTAGCAGGCGTCGATCCCAAAGTGATGGGAATCGGTCCGGTTCCGGCCATTCAAAAAGGCTTACATATGACGGAAAACTGGTCTCTGGATGACATCGATTTATTTGAGATCAACGAAGCGTTCGCAGCCCAATATTTAGCGGTGGAAAAAGAGCTTGGTCTGGACCGTGAGAAGGTCAATGTGAATGGAAGCGGCATCAGCATTGGACATCCCGTCGGCTGTACAGGTGCCCGCCTTGTTGTGTCATTACTGCATGAAATGAAACGCCGGGAATTGAAGAAGGGAATTGCGTCATTATGTGTGGGCGGAGGCATGGGGGCATCCGTTTTAATAGAGGGAATGTAGTATGGAAAGTACCGGTCCTTATATGGGCGGGTGCTTTTTTAAGTTAGGGAAATAAGTGAAATACTCTCCGCTTCCATGGCACAAAATATGTGAAATTAGACTCATTTTCCCTTATTTACAAAAAATTTACCCTATTATGACAACGGTTAATGTACGCTAAATGTGTAATGTATTTAAAGGAGGCGAAGCAGTTTGAAATTTGTACACAAGAAAGTCATTGGTATTTTTGCTATTGTATTTCTTTTTACGATCGCGTGCAGCCAGGTATCACCAACTCAAATGAGTGCGGCGGGAAGCGGAACTTGGAGCTCCCCTTATACAGTAGATCAGGCGATTTCAAATCAGAATGGTTCAACTCAGTCTGTTGAAGGATATGTGGTCGGACAGCCAACCTCAACGTCCTCTGTTGTCACAAATAACTTTCCGAACGATTATGCACTGGCATTAGCGGCATCACCATCAGAAGCCAATACGAATCAGATGGTTTATGTTCAAATTCCTTCTTCTTATCGTTCAAGCTTTGGCCTGCAAAGTAACCCGGGTTTAATGGGTAAAAAGATCAAAGTGACGGGAAGCTTGTCAGCCTACTTCTCCCACCCGGGAGTGAAATCGACATCAGCTTTTGAATCAGTGGAAGATGGTGACACCGATCCGACAGATCCTCCAACAGAACCTACGGATCCCCCGGCTTATGAAGAGTATTACAACGCAGCGGAAGGCAAAACTGGTGATGCCTTGAAAACGGCACTACATAACATCATTGACGATCATCAGACCCTATCCTATGATGCTGTATGGGGAGCATTGCGAAACACGGACGAAGATCCGAACAATCCCAATAATGTCATTCTCCTTTACTCAGGCCGTTCCCAATCCAAAACGACTAACGGTGGCGGGGTGAACGACTGGAATCGGGAGCACGTCTGGGCCAAATCCCACGGAGACTTCGGGACGGCACAGGGTCCAGGGACGGACCTCCATCATTTGAGACCGACGGATGTTACGGTCAACTCCACGAGAGGAAATCTTGACTTTGACAATGGTGGTAACGAGCAGACAGAAGCACCAGGCAACTACTATGACAGCGATTCGTGGGAGCCACGTGATGAAGTGAAAGGCGATGTTGCACGAATGATCTTTTACATGGATGTCCGTTATGAAGGAGATAATGGGGAAGTGGATTTAGAGCTGAATAATAACGTCAACAACGGAAGCGCTCCTTATATGGGTAAAATGTCTGTGCTTCTGGAGTGGAATGAACAAGATCCGGTGGATGCAAGGGAAATCCGCAGGAATAATATTATCTTTGAACAATATCAAGGTAACCGAAATCCATTCATAGATCATCCTGAATGGGCAGAAATGATTTGGTAATGAGTAATGAGCCTGGAATTTTTCCAGGCTCTATTTTATTGTGCGGAAATTCAGAGTGCATGGACTTGTCAGACGAAATTTCCTAGGTAACCTGTTAAACAAAAATGGCAATGGACCACATCCTTACCTAAGCTGTAACTCATTTGTAACCTCTGGCATCTATCATGAAAGCAACCATCCAAAGGAGGAGATGAATATGGAAAGGATCACCGATTGGTTGCAGAAGCGATCAATGATCTCTCCTGAACACGTTGCTTTAATGAATGCTGCTACGGACGAAATGATCAATTACCGCACTTTAGATGAACGGGCGTCTAAGTGGGCTCGATATATGCATGAAAACGGAATAATTAAAGGGGACCGTGTCGTATTCATATCCAGGAATCATACGGTTTGTTTTGAGCTATTGTTTGCCTGTGGGAAGATCGGAGCGGTGTTTGTCCCAATCAATTGGCGATTATCAGCTACCGAAATTGGCTCGATTACAGAGAACTGTACACCGAAACTTCTTTTATATAAAAAAGAATTTCAAGCTCTTGTCACGGACCTTCCTCAAAGCTTTAGTAAGCTATGTATTGATGATGTGACTCAAGAAGTATACTCCCGGGAGAGAGGGGGCTATCCCATACCCTTTCTCACACTTGCAGATCCTTGGATTATGATTTATACGGGTGGGACGACAGGGAGTCCAAAGGGAGTAGTACTGTCTCATCAATCGGTGACGGCCAATGCCCTGAACACAGTGGTAAGCTGGAATTTGACCCATGAGGATTGCACGTTAACGTATTTGCCAACCTTTCATACAGGAGGGTTAAATGCACTATCGGTCCCCCTGCTGATGGTGGGAGGAAAGGTTGTGATTGCTGAACGCTTTGATCCGGAAGAGGCGGTGAAGGATCTGAACCGATACGGCTGCAGTATTGTTCTATTAGTACCGACGATGTATCACTTATTAATGGAAAGGGAGGAATTTAAATGTACCCCTTTTCCGAAAATGAAGGTATTCCTATCAGGAGGGGCCCCATGTCCAGGTAAGGTGTATGACTTTTTCAAAGAAAAGAAAATCTCATTTAAAGAGGGGTATGGATTGACAGAAGCAGGCCCTAACAACTTTTACATCGATCCAATACGGATGAAAAAGGGCTCAGTTGGAAAAGCGATGATGTTCAACCGGGTGAAGGTGGTTGATGAGAGGGGGAATCCTGTCGGTCAGGGTGAAGTGGGGGAGCTATTATTAGGAGGAGATCATTTATTCAAAGAATACTGGCAAAATCCCGAGCAGACACAAAGGGTGTTAAAAGACGGTTGGCTTCATACAGGTGATCTGGCGAAATACGATGGAGATGAAGATTACTATATTGTCGGAAGGAAAAAAGACATGATCATCTCCGGCGGGGAGAATATCTTCCCCTTGGAGCTTGAGCACTGGTTAAGTGAGCACCCGGAAATCTCTGAGAGTGCGGTCATCGGACTGCCCCATGAAAAATGGGGTGAGGTCGTAACGGCCTTTATATCTATGAAGAGTGGAGCAACTCTGACGATAGAAGAGGTGAAGGCTTATTGCTTGAAGAAATTCGGCAAATATAAAATCCCTAAGGACTATCATGTTATGGACGAACTTCCGAAAACAGATGTTGGGAAAGTCAATAAACAGGCGCTGACCAAACTTTTTCAGAGACAATAGAGGGAATCGTATGAAATGCCTCGAAATACATATGTCGAGGTGAAAAGTATGAAGAGACTATTGACCGGTAAGCGAATTGACCTAACAGGATTTCAGGAAGAAGATATTTCGTCCATAAAGAAATGGAACCAAAATGAAGAAGTGCAGAGACTATTGGACGCCCTTCCCCTTAAGCCGAAATCAGAAGAAGAGATTAAGAAATGGATGGTCCCGGAAGAAAATTCCTTTCGATTTGCTATACGCCTGAAGGACGACGGGAGAATCATCGGATTTGCGGAGCTTGACGGCATTCTCTGGACCCATCGCGTGGGATGGATATCCATTTCAATCGGTGACGAAACATCCTGGGGGAATGGATATGGCAGGGAAGCAATGGATTGCCTTTTGGCATACGGCTTTCACGAATTGAACCTTCACCGACTTCAATTAACGGTATTTTCGTATAATGAGAGAGCGATCCGATTGTATGAATCGCTCGGATTCAGAAAAGAAGGAAGCTATCGTCAATTCCTGCAAAGGGACGGAAAGCGGTATGATATGTTTTTATATGGATTATTAGCAGATGAATGGGAAGAAGGATTGTGATGTCCTTCTTTTTTTGGTGTGGAGAGGGGGATGGGCTGTTGGTATGACGTTGAATTGATGGATCGTTGGATCGAGCGCTCAGTCGATTCCCTTAATTTGTTAATAGACGCAATTCCCCCGCATAATGACGCAATTAATTAAAAAATGACGCAATAAAATTAATAATGACGCAAATACGGAAAAAATGACGCAATCATAATGGAAAATGACGCAATCCCTGACGAAAACGATGCTGAAGATTCCCCTTGAACGAGTCAACAGCCCTTCATTCTCAGCAGTCTTCTCCCTCCTTCCATATTTTGAAATAGAAACATTAATCATGCATGAGAGGGTGACAATAAAGTGAACATATCCGGCTTTAATCATCTTACAATCAACACTAGTAACCTGGAAGAATCACTGTCATTTTATATGGAAATCTTGCGAGCCACGCTGGTACATAAGGGACGAAAAGATGCTTATTTGGAATGGGGGCCGATTTGGATTTGCCTTCAGGAAAGGAACTGCTCCGATACCCGAAGCGGCAGTGGAATCCATCACATTGCATTCACCATCGACGAAAAAGGATTCCAAGAGGCTGTTCAACTTCTAAAGGAGAAGAAAGTGCCGATTGTAAGGGAACCCTTAAAGAGGGGGAAAGGTTGGAGTATCAATTTTCTGGCCCCGGATAGTGTCCAATTCGAATTACACACCTCGAATCTAAAGGAAAGAATGGAAGTGTGGGATTAATTACCCACCTCCCCTTTCCTCCGTCCCCTAAACAATAAGCCACCCATCAAAGATTGGAAGAAACAGAAGCCTAGAAGCAAGTATAAAGATTGGACGTATGAAAGATTCATGACGATCAGAGGTGCCAGACTCGTTCCACACAATAAGATAAAGGAGTACAGGCTAAGTGCCTGGCTTCGTCCCTTTCCGCTCATATTTCCGATCAAGGTGATGACGGTAGGTATCAATAATGAGATGGCTGAGACAAATAGAATGGAAGAAATAATGATGAAGGGTATGTGCCAAATTGCATAAATCAAAGCAGCGACCAGGCTTACGATAGATAATGCCAGACCGATAAATAGCGTTTTATAAATTCCGATAACTTCCATAAAGCGCCCGGTATAGAGTGATAAACCCGCTCCGATCAGTCCCACCGACCTTGTAAGAAAAAGGAGATCCTCCTCGCCTGACAAGTGTCGGGTCAAGCTGTCATAATAGGCAATGAAAGAAGCAAGAAGAGTGAATACGATGCCGTAGGAGTATAGGAGTTCTTTCCTCCTCAGTAGTTTCATGATCGTTGCCAGTTGATAGGATGGGGACACGGATTGGACGTTTGTAAGGGGCAGCATGTGCTTTCCTATGACAAAAAGGAAAGCATACACCACTGCGAAAAAATAGAATACCCTTGACCATTCAGATAATTGCGTAATACCCCCGCTGAGTAATTGTCCTAAGATGCCTGCAAAGAGGAAGCCGGTGTTGATAAAGGCAAGAAGCAGGGTCCTTTGCTTTCCAGAAAACAAATCATACGTATAGGCAAATGCGACAGGGGCAAAGCTCCCCAGGCATAAGCCTTGAAATCCCCTCGTGAAAAACAAACTCCAAAAATCTGTAGAAAGACCAACGAGTCCCGATGCGAAGGCAGAAGCAAGCATTCCCCAGACTAGGATCCGCTTTTTCCCAAAGTGATCAGCCGCGTTGGCAAAGGTCAATAATCCGCATGCGTAAAAAAAGATGAACGAAGTGCCGGCCATGACCACTTCACTTTGGGTGATGGAAAGGGAGGCGCCGATCTCCCTGTAAATGGGGATGAATGTGTAAATATTACATGCCACCATAACGGCCATGGCAACTAGAACAGCAGAAATTCTGTTAAAATCATGATTCATGATGAAAATCACCTACCTATCTTTACTGTATGCAGGTGATCCAAATATTTTCAGTCATGATTGAGACGGGAAAGATTCCTGGTAGTGTACTATAATGAACCTATACAAAAAATCATAAACCTTCTGGGTTAGAATAGATAGAGCATAAGAAAAGGAGTGAGAGGATGTCTGTACGCTTTATTCTCGGACGCTCCGGCACGGGGAAAACACATCATGTATTGGGTGAGATGAAACGGAGCTTGCTGGAAGCGCCGAATGGGGATCCTATCATCTATATCGTACCGGATCAAATGTCCTTTATATCGGAATACGAGCTTGTGAACACACCGGGGTTGAACGGTATGATCCGTGGACAAGTATTCAGCTTCACACGCCTTGCGTGGAAGATCCTTCAGGAAACGGGAGGAATGAGCCGTTATCATTTGTCGGATGTAGGCTTAAATATGATGATCCGTAAAATCATAGATGAAAACAAGGAACATCTCAACATTTTCAACAAGGCTTCTGAAAAGCCGGGGTTTATTCATCATGTTGAAGCGATTGTCAAGGAATTCAAACGTTATTGTATTTCTCCTTCAGACTTGCAAGAATTTGATGGGGACGGTGAACGATCCAAGGTATTGAAGGACAAACTTCATGACCTCGAACTGATTTATGAGAAATTTGAGGAAAAGCTTTTCGGTAAATACATCGACTCAGAAGATTATTTTCAATTGCTTTCCGATAATGTGAGAAATTCCGAGCTGCTGAAGAAGGCAGAAATCTATATTGACGGATTCCACAGTTTCACGCCTCAGGAGTATCTCATCATCGATCAGCTCATTCAGCATACAAAAAAAGTGACGGTTGCCCTTACAACCGATCCGGAAGAGCCTATGGGGGCGATGAACGAGTTAAGCCTGTATCGAATGACGAATGAAACGTATCAGACACTGCAGGATATATGCAGGATGGCAGGAGAATCGATAGTAGAAGAGGTGATGACCAAACCCATTCGCTACCAAAGTAAATCCCTGCTTCACTTAGAGCGTCATTTTGATGAAAGGCCGACCAAATCTTTTGAAGAAGGAAATGGAACCATTGAATTCCTGGAAGCTTCCAACCGCCGGGCTGAAATTGAAGGCGTCGCCAGGGAAATCAGGAAGCTTGCCAGGGAAGAAGGATACCGCTACAAGGATATCGCTGTATTGGTACGAAACAGCCAGGATTATCGTGATAAAGTCGAAACGATATTTCAAGATTATTCGATACCCTTTTTCCTTGATCAGAAGCGGACGATGCTGAATCATCCTTTAATTGAACTTATCCGTTCGACACTTGAGATCATGAACACGAATTGGAGGTATGAACCCGTATTCCGGGCAGTGAAAACAGATCTTCTGTTTCCTTATCAGAAGAATCCAACCGATTTGCGTGAAAAAATGGATCGGCTCGAAAACTATGTGTTGGCTTACGGGATAAAGGGCGACCGGTGGACGAAGAAAGACCGATGGAAATATCGTCGTTTCCGGGGGCTGGAGCATGTGGATGCACCACAGACCGATGCTGAAAGAGAAATCGAACACGAGATTAATGAGCTGCGGTTATTTATATCCGCACCGATCATCCGTCTAGGAAAACGTTTAAAGAAGCGGTCAACGGGTCGGGAATACTGTGAGGCCCTTTATGTGTATCTGGAAGAGTTGGATATACCTGAAAAGCTCGAACGGATGCGCATGGAAGCAGAGGAAAAAGGGAACCTGGTTGCAGCACGAGAACATGATCAGGCGTGGTCAGCGGTGATGGATCTGCTTGACCAATATGTAGAGATGCTCGGTGATGAAGAAACGACCATGAAGAAATTTTCATCAATCCTGGATGCAGGTATAGAGACAATGGAATTCTCCTTGGTACCACCGGCCATTGATCAGGTCATTATTGCCGACCTGGAGAAATCAAGGCTCGGTGATATTAAAGCCGCCTTCATCATTGGCGTGAATGACGGGGTGCTGCCGGCGAAAATGAATGAAGACGGAGTCCTGTCAGATGAGGATCGTGAGTCATTGATCAGGAGGGGGTATAAGATCGCCCCAAGTAACCGGACGAAGCTCCTGGATGAGGAGTTTGTGGCATATAAAGCCTTTACGACTCCAAGTGAACGTCTCTTCATCAGCTATCCGATCGCCAATGAAGAAGGAAAGGCACTACTGCCTTCTGCGTTTATCAAAAGGATAAATGAAATGTTCCCGGGTGCACCAACTAAGCTTCTCATCAATGAACCATCGGAATTACCTGAAGAGGATCAGCTTCATTACGTCTGTCATCCGAATGTGACGATATCCCATCTCACGTCCCAGCTGCAATTAAAGAAACGGGAATACCCTATTTATGATTTCTGGTGGGATGTGTATAACTTCTATACAACGTCCAATGATTGGAAATGGCATTCCGGGCATATATTATCGAGCCTCTTTTACGAGAATATTGGGCAACAGC
The DNA here is from genome assembly GCF_033963925.1 of Rossellomorea sp. YZS02. Classification (NCBI taxonomy): domain Bacteria; kingdom Bacillati; phylum Bacillota; class Bacilli; order Caryophanales; family Bacillaceae; genus Rossellomorea; species Rossellomorea sp. YZS02. Next base: position 213,311 of record NZ_JAXBLY010000006.1, read on the forward strand.
TGTCTGAGGATACAAGCAAAGATTTGTACGGTGACCATATCCTGGCCAGTGTTTCCCGGATGGAGTTATTTCATAGCTGCCCATTTTCTCATTTTGCAAGCCACGGGTTAAAGCTGAGAGAGAGGGATTTCTTCAAGTTAGAGGCGCCTGACATCGGTGAAATGTTCCATTCAGCTTTAAAATGGATCTCGGAAGAAGTGGAGCGTCATGGTCTGACTTGGGCATCCCTTTCGAAATCCCAGTGTTTAAAGCTCGCGAAAGAAGCCGTCCTGATGCTGGCACCGAAGCTTCAGCACCAGATTCTACTGAGCTCGAACAGGCATTATTATATCGCTCAGAAACTTGAGCAAATCATTGGTCGGGCAAGCCTCATCCTTAGTGAGCATGCGAAGGCGAGCGGATTTGTCCCAGTCGGGGTGGAGCTTGGATTCGGACCTCACGCGACGCTACCCCCGTTCGAGTTTCAGCTCAGAAACGGGACGAAGATGGAACTTCAGGGAAGGATCGACCGGGTGGACAAAGCGGAGGATGCCAATGGGGTATATCTCCGGATCGTCGATTACAAATCGAGTGCAAGGGACCTCGATATGACGGAAGTGTATTACGGTTTGGCCCTTCAAATGCTCACGTATTTGGATATTGTGATAACGAATTCGAAACAATTCGTAGGGGGTGAAGCAAAGCCTGCGGGCGTCCTTTACTTCCATGTTCACAATCCGATGATCAATAGTAAGAAGATCCTGACGATGGACCAAATCGAAAAGGAAATTTTCAAGAGTTTCAAAATGAAGGGTCTGGTCCTCGGGGATACAGATATCGTCAGGTTGATGGATCAGTCGCTGGAAACGGGGAATTCGGATATGATCTCAGCCGGTATCAAAAAAGATGGATCATTGTCATCCCGGTCAAAAGCGGCCAGCCAGGAAGACTTTCACTATATGCGAAAGCATGTCAGAAGGCTTTATGAAGCTTCAGGAAACCGGATCATATCAGGGGAGACGGACATTTCTCCTTATAAACTGAAGGACCGGACTCCGTGTCAGTTCTGTTCATTCCGTTCCGTCTGTCAATTTGATCAATCGTTGGAGGAAAACGAATACAGAGTGCTGCCTACAGCGAAACCGGAAGATTTATTACGGAAAGTGAGAGAGGAGGTAGAGTCCAATGAGTAATGGTATTCCAGCCAAGCCAATTGATGTAACATGGACCGACGACCAGTGGAAGGCCATTTGGGCGAAGGGGCAGGATATCCTGGTCGCTGCAGCCGCGGGATCGGGGAAGACCGCTGTATTGGTCGAGAGGATCATACAGAAGATTCTTTCAGAAGAAGACCGGATGGACGTGGATGAATTATTGGTTGTTACCTTTACCAATGCTTCTGCCGCGGAAATGAGACACCGGATCGGACAGGCGTTGGAAAAGGCGATCGATGAGGATCCCCATTCGCATCATTTAAGAAAGCAGCTGAGCCTATTGAACCGGGCATCCATTTCTACGTTGCATTCATTCTGCCTTGAGGTGATCCGTAAATATTACTACCTCATTGATATCGATCCAGGGTTCAGGATTGCGGACGAAACAGAAGGAGACCTGCTTCGGGACGAGGTCCTTGACGATCTATTTGAGGAGGAGTATGGAAAAGAAGATAACCATGACTTCTTTAAGCTCGTTGATACGTTTACAAATGATCGAAGTGACGGGGCATTGCAAGATATGATCAGGAAACTGTACGATTTTTCCAGATCCCATCCGAATCCCGATGAATGGCTATTGGGGTTGGAGGGGATGTATGAGCTGGAAGAAGGCGGGGAGATAGACGAGCTCCCCTTCATTCAACCTTTGCTGACAGATATCCAATTACAGCTTCATGGGGCGAAAAGCCTGTTTCAGCGCGCATTGGACCTCACCCGTGTACCAGGGGGGCCAGCCCCGAGAGCTGAGAATTTCTTAAGTGATATCGAAATCGTCGAGAGCCTGGAGGAACGTTTGTCTATTTCCTGGAATGCTTTATATGAAGCGATTCAAACCTTACCCTTCACAAAGCTAAAAGCTTGTCGGGGGGATGAGTACATGAAAGAAATAGTGGATGAAGCCAAGAAACTCCGTGATCAGGGTAAGAAAACATTGGAAAAGCTTCAGGAGGACTTCTTCTCGAGAAGACCCGGGTCATTCCTTGAGGATATGAAGAAGATGAAGGATGTGATCCACACCCTCGCAGTAGTGGTGATCGAATTCGGGAAACGGTTCAGACAAGTGAAAGAAGAAAAGGGACTTGTTGACTTTGCCGATCTGGAGCATTTCTGTCTCGACATATTGAGAGACCATTCCTATCATGCTTTAGTACCTTCAGAAGCTGCCTTGGAATATAAAAATAAGTTCAAGGAAGTACTGGTGGACGAATATCAGGATACGAACATGGTTCAGGAATCCATCCTTCTACTCATTACAGAAGAACGTGAAGCGGTCGGGAACCGATTTATGGTAGGGGATGTGAAGCAATCCATCTACCGCTTCCGACTGGCTGAACCCAATCTGTTCCTAGGAAAGTACACCCGATTCCTTCCGGTCAGCGGGGAAGCAGGATTGAAAATCGACCTATCCCAAAACTTCAGGAGCCGGAAAGAAGTATTGGAAGGGACGAACTTCTTATTCAAACAAATCATGGGCACATCTGTCGGCGAGATGGAATATAACCGGGAAGCGGAGCTTGTTAAGGGTGCTCCCTATCCTGAAGAAAAGGAATTTCCCATTGAAGTGGCGATCATCGATCAGGAAACCGAAGAGCCTGCTCAAGATGCCGGAGAAGAGGAACTGTCCATCTTTGATGAAGGGGAAATAGAAAAGTCTGTCCTTGAAGCCCGTTATATGGCAAATAAGGTGAAACAAATGATCGAGGGACGGACACCGATCTATGATGCCAAGACGAAAACAGAACGTCCGATCCAGTACCGTGATGTTGTCATTCTCCTTCGCTCCATGCCTTGGGCTGCGGAAATCATGGAGGAATTCAAACGGCAGGGCATACCGATTTATGCAAATTTATCCACTGGATATTTTGAAGCGACTGAAATTGCCATCATGCTATCATTGTTGAAAGTGATCGATAATCCGTATCAGGATATTCCCCTTGCTTCGGTTCTAAGGTCTCCGATTGTGGGACTGGATGAGCAGGGTCTGGCAAGTGTCCGGGTTCATTCACGTGCAGGGACGTATTACGAGGCCATGAAAAAATTTGCTGGTAAGAAGCCGGATAATCCCAGGGATGAAGAAACATTTGAGAAGGTGAAAGTGTTTCTGTATCATCTTGAGAATTGGCGGACGAAAGCGCGTCAGGGATCTGTGACAGAATTGATATGGCAATTGTACCGAGATACCCGTTTCTATGATTATGTAGGTGGGATGGCCGGAGGGAAGCAAAGACAGGCTAATCTCAGGGCATTGTACGATCGTGCCCGCCAATATGAAGAAACATCCTTCAGGGGATTATTCCGATTCCTGCGATTCATCGACAGGATGAGGGAACGCGGGGATGACCTGGGGGTGGCGAGAGCGCTGAGCGAACAAGAAGATGTGGTTCGTTTAATGACCATCCACTCAAGTAAGGGTCTTGAGTTTCCGGTTGTGTTTGTTGCAGGTACGTCTAAGCAATTTAACCTCATGGACTTGAATGCAGCATACCTATTAGATAAAGATCTTGGATTAGCTGTGAAGTACACCGATCCAGACAAACGAATCAGTTACCCTTCCCTCCCGCAATTGGCATTCAAGCGTAAGAAGCGGATGGAGGCGATCTCCGAGGAAATGAGGGTGCTTTATGTGGCATTGACCCGTGCCAAGGAGAAATTGTTCCTGGTGGGTACGGTGAAAAGCCTGGAGAAATCACTCAAGAAATGGCGTGGGGCTTTAAACCAGAATGAGTGGTTGCTGTCTGATTATGACAGGGCGGGTGCAAATTCCTATCTTGACTGGATAGGTCCGTCCCTCATGCGTCATCCTCATTGCAAAGAGCTTGGGGGAGTAGTGCCGGAGGGAAGCGGCATCAATGAGGAGATTCTTAAACATCCTTCCTGCTTCCAGGTCACGGCTGTTCATAAGTCTGAATTGGTCGAAGAGGCCGGGGAGTCACCGAGTGAAGAGGACAATTGGAAAGAGCAGGTGAAGGAAGGAAGGAAAGTGGGAATAGAGTCTCTCCACAAAGATGAGGTATTGAAGCGCTTATCGTGGAAATATCCACATCTTCGTGCTACAAATCTCCGTTCGAAGCAATCCGTATCAGAACTCAAGAGGATGGTTGAAATAAGAGACGAAGCGTCAAGCATCGATATCCTGAGACGCCACCACAAGCCTGTATATAACCGTCCACAATTCATGCAGTCGAAAGAATTGTCTCCTGCTGAAAAGGGGACGGCCATGCATACTGTCATGCAACATATTTCATTTGAAGATGGGGTGCCGACACAGGAAAAGGTTGAAGATCTATTATTAAACCTTGTCCGTAAAGAAATTCTGACGGAAGAGCAGAAACTGGCAATCTCAGTCGATAATATTGTAGGGTTCTTCAAAAGTGAACTCGGAAAGCGGCTGGCAGGCGCACGGAACATCCAACGGGAAATTCCGTTCAGCATGAGCGTCCCTCTAAGTGAAATCTCAGAAACAGGTGATGAAGCCCCTGAAGAAACAATCCTCGTTCAAGGGGTCATCGACTGTGTATTCCGGGATGAATCAGGAATCGTCCTGTTGGATTACAAAACAGACGGCATTCATGATCGCTATGAAGGAGGTTTTCCTGAAGCGAAGCCTGTCCTGCTCGAGAGGTACAAAGTACAGATTGAATTATATACCCGTGCGTTAGAATCCATCTGGAAAGAACCGGTATCACAAAAGTACCTATACTTCTTCGATGGAGGACATGTGTTGGAATTATAAATAAAAAACACCTCGAAGCTTTTCTTCGAGGTGTTTTTTTAAGACCAGGCAGGGAATAGCTAAACTAATTACTTACCTGAGGGAGGGTGGAAGATGGGTAAAAAAACGATCGGAACATGTGAATTATGTGCTCGCGGGAATGTGGAAACCACGGTTCATCACCTCACACCCAAGGAGGTGGGGGGCACATTCCTTCCCACGGCGCAGCTTTGCATTCCTTGTCATAAGCAGATACACTCCCTGTACACAAATGATGAGCTGGGTGCAAGGTTAAACACAATTGAAGATTTAAGGAACGATATAAAAATTTATGCATTCATCAAATGGATACGTAAGCAGCCGCCCACCAAATTGATCAAAACAAAGAAAAGCCATGAGCGCAGAAAAAAGCGATAATGAAAAAAACAAAAAGCCTATTCTAAGGCTTTTTGTTTTTTAGTTATTTCCTGTTATCGGTTGGTCAATAACATTACAATCAAAAGTGGTACTTACACTGAATACATTGTAACTTAATTGAAATGGACCGGTATTGAAGCCGCCGGCACCACCGAAAGTCTTGGAAGCAGATTTAGGAGAAATGATGGCCGTATCCCCAAACTGGACATTTCCGCCCCCGACGTTAAGAATCGCGACTGGACCTACTAATGCGGGCATATTCAACATCCTCTTTTCTATATGTCTATATTATAGGCTATGTGAGTGTTGTAGTAACGTTCATACATCAAAGAAAGAGATCAATCAGGTGATTCAATCGTTTCAATCGTTTCAGACGGTTCCTCTCCTTCTTTATTTTCTAGCTGGCGAATGTTTTTCACCCTTGCTTCCATATATACATTTGATGTATTCCCTATGTGTATGATGGAAGCAGCGGAGGTTGCACGAATATACATCGTATTGACTTTAATCGGGCAAAGATTGAGTCTTGACACCCCAATCTCAGGATTGATAGGGGGGAGTTCAATTGGGTTTAGGAATACATCCGAATCAAAACTACCTTCACTTGTGTAAAAGAGTTCCTTTTCTCTTTGTACGGCAAATGCCTTGGATTGTGCATAAATATTTTGTGAATCTCCAATTTGGTAAACAGAGGAGAAGGCCAGTGTGATCCCCTCAAGTTCATTAACAATCGAATATCGTTTAAGCATGGTTCATCCTTTAGGGGTCAGCGGGACGAATGGACCGATGATCAGGGATTCAGGCGGCGTATCGAATGCAGAGGCAAGCTGGATGATATCGGCATCCCCGACCAAAACGAGAGAGGAGCTGGCCACTCCTGCGATATCAATATTTCCGACGGTTAATTCACGATTGATGACCTGGAGGTTCATTATTATTCATTCCTTCCATATGATCTGGGATTTGCGACATAAAGGAGAAAAGGGCGGTTTCAATGTCTTTCTTGATTTTGTTGATGATCTTTTTCTCCCACTCCCCTTCCTGTTGTTTCGATTCAATAAAGGGTATGTTTTGTAAATAAAATTCGATTCTTTGTGGCATTTGATTCAACAAATCCTGTTGAATCATTTCATAATAAGATGGGTCGAGGGATCTCTGGAACTGAATTTCGTTATCCTGGATGAGGCCCGGTAGTTCTGAATCGATATAGGCTCTTATCGCTGAGGAAATTCGTTCTTTATATGGTTCCAAATCTTTAATGGATTTAACATCTACATTGGGCTGAACGGCGAGGTCTTCGATCGTTTCCTTCAAACTGTTTGGATTTAGCCCGATATTCAGCGTCCCGTCCAGGGATTCCACTTTCAGCTGATCAAATTTATATTCGATCTTTTCTACGTTGATAGTCGGTGTATCCCTGAGGCTGGTTAATTCCTGTGACAGGTCATTCACTTTGTTTTCCAACGCGACAATTTTCGAGTTCAACATTTCGATATACTGATAGAGTTGTTGTGGGGTCATATAGTAATTATTCATTCTGCCACCTCTTTCTTTTGTCGCGATCATTTATTTTAGCCTGGTGATTGAAGGGGGACCAGAGGAGTAACGGAAGGTGGTTTGGTTCCACCATTTTTCTCCGCTTCAGGAGCAGGCTCTGTATACCCCCCGGTATTATATAGAAAGTCATTTGTTGAAATTTGACCGCATGTTCCAATTTGAAGGATGGAGGAGTTTGACATGCCGCCAATCTTGATAAATTGAATCTGGATGGATTGTTGCACGTAATAATTGGTCATTCTGCATCACACTCATAGATTAAAGTTTATTCCCTGATCCATGCCATCATCATCAATGGTATAGGTCAGTGAGCTTTCATTGTATACGGAAATTCCTTTACCCGTTATGAATGAACCTGCCCCAGCAAAGGTTTTAGCTGTTGAAATCGGACTGATGTTAAATACATCCCCAATATGGAAAACGGCGCTGGAACCAACATTGACGACTTGAGCAATTCCTACGATTGCGGGCATTGTGACTCACACCTTTAAGACAAAGTTAATTATTGTTATTCTATGTTAAGAACATGAATAGGTGATAATCGCCTAATTTCCTTTTTCGGGTTAAAATGAGATCAAGATTAATTTATCGGAGGAAAATGAATGAACACCATGTCACCAATTGAACAAACAGAACGTATCGTAAGCCTTGATGTGATTAGGGGATTCTCATTGCTTGGCATCTTTATCATTAACATGATTTCCTTTCATTCCCCATTTCTGTATCTGGATCCGTATACGTGGTGGAAGACACCTGAAGATGTCACATTATATCCATGGATTGATGTCTTGGTTCAAGCAAGCTTTTATCCGTTATTCGCCATGATGTTCGGATATGGATTAGGGATCCAGCAACAAAGGGCTATGGATAAAGGAACGTCCTTCTACAGCTTTGGAATCAGAAGACTTCTTGTATTATTGGGAATCGGATGTATCCATGCCTTCCTGATATGGTCTGGGGATATCCTGATTAATTACGCTATGTTTGGTCTCGTGCTACTTGTATTCATGAGGCTATCCGGTAAAGGATTGATGTGGCTGGGAGGTATCTTATTTCTGTTGCCACAAACTTTTTTCAGTATATTACTAGTATTGATGACCTTTGCCGATCCGACTGGGGTGACGCAATATACAAACATCTCCGCTCTCCAGGATTCAGTTGCCGCCTATGCTTCAGGCAGCTTCAGCAGTATCATGGGACAACGTTTCGAAGACTGGTATATAGTGAATTCGCCTGATAACCTTTTATTCTTATTATTATCAATCCTCCCCATGATGATGATCGGGGCAGGTGCAAGTAAACTGCGACTATTGGAAAAGGTATCGACCTATAAGAAGATGTGGATGGTAACGGGTGGAAGTACATTACTCTTGGGAGTCGCCATTAAGTCACTGCCGCTTCTCATAGAGTCCAACTTTGCTTATTCATACATACAAGACTTTTTGGGAGGTCCGTTCTTATCAGTATCTTATGCAATAATCCTTTCATTATTATTGTTGAATCAAAAAATCATGAAATGGAGCAAGCCGCTCTCTTCAGTTGGGAAGATGTCCCTCACAAATTATTTGATGCAATCGATCATCGGTACATTGATCTTCTATTCTTATGGATTTGGTCTATATGGGGAAGTGACGTTAACGACGGGGACGATGCTCGCAGTAGGCATATATGTCATACAGGTGATACTGTCAGAAATTTGGTTGTCCAAGTTCCAATACGGTCCTGTTGAGAAGCTGTGGCGTGTATTAAGTTATGGTAGACGCAATGTGGGGGAAAAAGGAAAGATGTAAAACGGTAGAGAGGGGATATGAAATATGAAATTCGTAAGTTTTAAAGTGGAGGATAAAGAAACATTTGGGGTGGAGATGGATGGCAGGCTCCTTGATTTGGCCGGGGTCCATGATTTACCAAGGGATTTACTGAAGGGTATAGAAGACGGGGAAGATTTTCTCAAGGATGTGACAGCTGTCCTTAAGGAGCATGCAGGAACTCTTCGCTCTTTTGCGCATGATGAAGTGAAATGGCTTTCCCCGATTCCGAAAGCGAAGAGGAATATTATGTGTGTCGGAAAAAACTATCGTGATCATGCCATCGAAATGGGTGGTGAACAAGATATCCCAAAGGACATCATGATGTTCACGAAAGCAACCAATACGGTCATCGGTCACGGGGAAACGGTACTTCATCACGATGATATAACAGAAGAGCTGGATTATGAAGGAGAACTGGCCGTAATTATAGGGAAGAAGGGGAGGGGAATCTCTCCTGAAGATGCAATGAAGTATGTGTTTGGTTATTCCATCCTTAATGATATTACTGCCCGTGATCTTCAGAAAAAACATGGCCAGTTCTTCATCGGGAAAAGTCTCGATACGACATGCCCGATGGGACCTTACCTTGTGACTAAGGATGAAGTGGGAGATCCTCATAACTTATCCATAGAGACAAAGGTCAATGGTGAAATCCGACAGTCTTCCAATACTGGAGAAATGATTTTCTCCATTCCAACCATTATTTCTACCTTATCCAAAGGGATGACACTGGAACCTGGGGACATAATTGCGACAGGTACACCATCAGGCGTCGGGAAAGGCTTTATGCCTCCACGTTTTTTAAATAAGGGAGATCTAGTGGAAATTGAAATCGCATCCCTTGGAATTTTGACAAATCCGTTACAGGCCTAGTTAAAATTTCTGTTGTTGTACAGACTGTGGTAATATTATGAGCGTAAACTATCTACCTGTAGGAGGTTCAATATGTTTGATAATACACATGCCCATATTACAACGTGGGTCATTGCCATCATTCTTTTCTTTGTAGCGGTCGGCTTACATAATGCAGGGAAGAAAAAAGGCATGAAAGTTGTACATATGATCTTACGATTATTCTATCTGCTCATCATTTTAACGGGCGCACTATTATTCTGGAAGCATCAAGGCATCGATCCTGCCCTTTACGGTATCAAAGGTTTGGTGGGAATCTTATTGATCGGAATGTTTGAAATGATTCTGGTCCGCATGAATAAAGGTAAGAACACAAATGTACTCTGGATCGTGATGGTCATCGCTTTAGTCGTTGTTTTATATTTGGGACTACGTTTACCGTTAGGTCTTCATCCATTTGCATAACGTAAAAAAAAAGTTGGCTCCGTATGAGGGCCAACTTTTTTTATTTTAGGCTGTTTTCGTACACATTGTTGCTTTTGGACGTAGCGAGTGGCTGTTGATTTCCTCTCCAGGTGCTCGCTTTCCGCGGGGCTGGCGGTGAGCCTCCTCGGCGCCCTGCGGGGTCTCACCTGTCCAGCTACGGCGGCTAGCCCCTCGAGGTCATAAGCTAAATGGTCCAAGAAGGCAAAAGAACGCCTTCTTAGCCCATTCATCTTATGCTTGTCGGGGCTGAACGAGCCGCCTCCGCTTTTCGTGCTGTCCAGCGTTTCCCGCAGGAGTCGAGCACCTGCAGCGAGAATCAACTGACGAAA
>NZ_JAXBLY010000007.1:0-184901 GCF_033963925.1 Rossellomorea sp. YZS02
CTGCGGGGTCTCACCTGTCCAGCGTTTCCCGCAGGAGTCGAGCACCTTCCGCTCCAATCAACTGACGAAAAGTTTGACTATCACAAAGGAAATGTGGAGATTACATATGCCACTGCTTTTTCATTCGTTGTAGTTACTCATTTTATCTCATAGTCCCTTACTCTTTTTAAACTTATGGTCACAAACTATTTTGCTCTGTCAACTACATACTACTTTAGAGGGTGAAGGGAACTGCGTAGACTCCTACGGAAAACGGGCGTACCGAGAAACCCCGGAAGCGGTTTTTGCTGAGGAGGCTCGGCCGAACGTCCGTGGAAAGCGGGACTGTTCCCTTCACCCTCCTGCACCACAACTTAAATGACAGAGCATCATCTTAGTTTATTTGCGAATAGCAACAATCTTTGCGAAAACAGCCTTATTAAAAAAACACCTATCCTGATTCAGATAAGTGTTTCTTCCCGAAATCATTTATATAATTTCTTCAATTCTTCCAAAACAAAGTTCTCCCTTACAATCCATCGATTGTTCTCAAACCGGTCCATCAACCTCTCATTGCTATCAATGGCTTCTTTCAAGGTGACCCATTTGGGAATCATCTGAAGTTCTTTCTCGTATCCTTCTAACTGTTGAGGGATTCTATCATCATCTGATAGTTCACAATGAAAATAGTGTGACGTCATTTCAAATACCGTATCCTCTTCAAATAGGTCCATATGTCTTTGTGTCACGACTCCAACAGGCTCTTTCACTAAACAGTGTATGAACCCGGTTTCTTCAGCCACCTCCCTCCTAAGGGCAGCTGATAAAGTTTCACCTTCTTCAACACCGCCTCCAGGAAATTTATAATCACCGCGATTCGAATGCATTAGAAGAATGTTATGATCTTGAAAGATGACTGCTTTAACGGCAGTCCTGTACTTCATTTTATATGGGGATGTCTCGCTTTTCGGTTTTCCTAATTCGGTTTCAAACAATAGTAACTCTCCTTTACATGTATTAAATGATGGTTAATCCAACAACCTGGTCGGAAAAGACAATCATTTCATGCATCTCCATAATAGATTCGGGGGCAGCAAGAGATCGAAATCGAACATTTTTAATATGAATAGGAGCCGTAACATTAGCAGCCCTCATCTCAGGTGGAAGTTCAAGGAGTTCTTCCCCGAATCGATCGAGCCCATATTCAAGAAATGTCTGCTTCTCTTCGTCCCCGTCAAATAGATTGACTTCACCCTCAATCAAGGCAGTTTGAGTTAAGACTTGAAGACTGCACTGTGTGAGTACAATCGACTTTTCAGGAATCAATCCTTCGTCTAATTGTTGCTTTTGATCAACCAGGTGAGTGATCAACGCTTTCTTGTAATCCATTGATTTATGAATATGTTGAAGTTTTAACAAGGCTATTCTCCTTTATTTTATATTTAGTTTCAAAAATTAACCCATATACCTTCAATTCGACAAGGTATCCCAATATCCTCCAATTGCATGGGCGATTATTTCATTCCAGCATGATCCTTCAACATGGAAACTGTCATCCACATAGGGCATCAAAAAAATCGATTTCATTCAAGCATTGAAATTGATTCGATATTTTCTCGAATATGCTTTATTTGTTTCATCCCTACCATCGTCGAAAAAATCCCTTTCGTTCGTATGATATCAATTAACAATCTCTTAGGATTTACATCTTTACCGAATACTTTTCCCAGCTGAAAGGGAGCACTGGTAGTGGATAATAGTCCCAATTCTTCTGCAGCATGTAATAAGCTGTACATTTTATTTTGGATTCGTTGATTTTTGAAGGTTAACGATTGAGAGATCTTCTTATTTAAAGGATATTGGATAAATTGAAAATGATGATCATCTCCTGCAACTGCCTTGGCTTTATTCATCACTTCTTCAAGGGATATAAACCCTTTTTCATCCGGTGATTTTAAAAATCCATTCCACGTGGCTATACCATAATATCGAATATTCCCAAGTTGAACTTGAGATTCTAAAGTTAAAAAAAGATTTTCCAAATGGTTATAAAAGGTTTCAGGCTCAAGGGTCATCATGGAGATTTCCGGATTGTGAACATAGTAAATGTCGATTGTATCGAGGTTAAGATGTTGTTTACTTTTGGCGATTGCAAACTTATAGTAGCTTGGATTCAGAACATGTCTCTGATGCTGAAACTCATTAAGGTCACTTTCCTGAATGATACCAGGCTCCAGCAATTTCTTCTGAAGATAATCCTTCGGTACAAGATTCTCCATGACATCCCCGGGTATGATACCTGCTTTTGATGAAACGATAACAGCCTCACGGTTTAGTATTTTCTTAGAAAGAATCAAATCATTTAACACGCATCCGATATCCCGTTCCGATCGCATCCCGCGGTAGTTAATGGCAGTATCAATAAAATTGATTCCGTTTTTCAACGCGTATTGTATTCCTTCCTTGTACAGCCTAGAATCTTCTTCATTCATCTCACCAAGGTGGGTACCTATAGCAATTGGAGATACAAGAAATCTGGAAGATCGACGATACGGTAAATTGAATTTGTGACAATGCCTACTCGTTTCATTCAGTGTTGCATAGCCGCTTATCATAACATGATTCCCCCTCTTCACTCAGTTTATTGGATAAATAATCCAAATAAAAGGCTCATATTTTAATGGGTTATTTGGTATAATGAAAATATAGACAGCCCCAGATCAAATGACGTCTGGGGCTGTCTATATTTTTTATGCTATTTTATTTATCTTTAAAACGACAAGCATCTTCCCCTAAGTCGAATACTCTTGCAGAAGGAATTTTACTCTTGTCCCACCGTAGCACTCTTATCTGATAGGCGTTTACCTGTCAGTTTCTTTACTAGCGTTTTTTCAACCTAGTCGTCTACCTATATACTCTGATTGCGGTCGGTAGATTGAATTGTTTTCTGCCTGCTCCATTACATGAGCTGTCCATCCGACGATGCGGCTGGCGGTGAATGTCGGTGTGAAGAGATCCGAAGGGAGATGGATCGACTTCATGATGGCGGCTGCGTAAAACTCAACATTTGTATATAGAGATCTACCCGGCTTGAGTTCAGCTAAAAGTTCGACTGCCTTTTTCTCCACATGGAGTGAAAGATCCAGTGACTGATCATCCCCAGAATTTTCTACAAGTCGCTTTTTTAGGGCAATGGCTCTTGGATCATGTGTTTTATATACACGGTGACCAAATCCCATCAGTTTTTCTCCTTTCAGTAATTTTCTTCTAATAATATTTTCTGCCTTCTCTACCGTACCAATTTCGTTTAGTAAGTCAATGACCCCGGATGGTGCTCCCCCGTGTAGTGGCCCTTTCATCGTTCCGATGGCAGAAGTGATGGCTGAAACTAGATCAGATTCCGTTGAAGCTGTTACCCTTGCCGAGAAGGCAGAGGCATTCATTCCATGCTCCAGAGTCAACACCATGTATGCTTCCAATGCCTCTGTAACTGCTTTGGACGGATTGTTCCCTGTCAGCATATATAGATAGTTCTCTACATGGTTTAGCTGTGGATCGGGATCGATTAGCGGTCTATCCATTATCATATTAAATCGGTAGGCAATAATGGCTGGAGTGACTGCCGTCAATCTCATTGCCTGCTCAATCGTGGGCTTCCATTTGTATTCTGCTGACCCCTCGGAAGAAACGACAGTTCTTAACACACTCATTATATCCATATCTTCTGGCAAAGCATGAAGTATGGATTTCATCTCAGGTGTCAAATATCTGTATGTGCTCAGTTCCTTTTGGATCTTCATTGCATCCTCCTCATTCGGAAGATGGCTGTGCCATAATAAGAAGGCTGCTTCTTCAAATGACAAGTGACTGACTTCTCCTATATCATATCCCCTATATAGGAGGACACCTTCCTGGCCATTGATATGACTGATCGATGTTTGTGCTGCGATAATACCTTTTAATCCTTTGCTATACATCCATTTCATCCCCTTTTTGCTTTGTTACATTTATTGTATAATGGATATATAATTATGAAAATTAAATATATTTAAATTATTTGATTACGGTTATTAATGAATCAAGGGGGTGTAAACATGGACTTAAATGTAGTGAAAACGTTTATTTCCGCTGCTGAATTCAGTCATTTCAGAAAAGCGGCTGAGCGATTATACATCTCTCAGCCGACGGTTACCGTTCATATAAAACAACTTGAGAAGAAACTTGGGGTCAAGCTGTTTGAAAGAGAAGGAAAGAAGATTAAGTTGACGGAAGCCGGGAGGAGCTATCTTAAACATGCCAAAAGATTGATTGAAATCTATGAAGAAGGAATTACTGCTCTGCAATCTATAAGTCAGGGATATACTAAAACGCTTAAAATGGCTATATCCCCCCTGATTGCTGATAATGTTTTACCTTTTGTCTTAAAACAGTTTTTAGAAAATCATCCCCAGGTAGAAATATCGGTTGAAATCATTGAGTCGGATGAAATAGAGAAGGCTGTTTTGGAAGAAAGGGTCGATATCGGTCTTTCCTGTCTTCCCTGCTTTAGTCCTGAGCTTGAACAAACTCTGTTGTTTACTGATAAAGTCATTATGGTGGCTCCCCATGATGGAAGGGATTTTGAATCAGCACCTCCGTTGGAAGAAGAGGAGTTATTGGCATCGAATTACCTGTTGACCCATAATCATCCTGCTTATTGGGATGATCTTTGTTATACGATCAAACAATTTTATCCAAAAACCAGGATGATGAAGGTGTCGCAAACACATATCACAAAACGATTTATAACAGAAGGACTGGGTATTTCCTATCTTCCTGCATCTACAGTAAGGAGAGAGCTGCTGGAAGGAAGACTCTTGGAAGTTGAAACAAAGTCTTTTCCCATGCCGGTGGCTAAAACTTACGCCATCTTAAAATATCAACATGGAGTGCAAAAGGAATTATTACGTTTTCTGTCTCGTTTCAGGTTATAAAAGAAAGAGAAGATATGATCAGAACGGGCTGAGCATATCTTCTCTTTAAATGTATACTTTACACTTTATTTAATTCCTTTTTGAAAAAGTCCAGTCAGTAAGTCCGATGCACCGAAAAGGTTTTCTGACTCGTTTTGATCGATCATTTTTCTAATTTCTATGGGTTTCAACGAATGAAAGACATCTGTCAGCCTGCCCTCTGTATATCCCAGTCCACCCATAAGAGAACCTTTTCGATATACTTCCCAATCTGATATAGCAGAACCTCCTAAACTCCCACCCTGATGAAAACACGTGATACCAAAGTATCCTTCTGGCCTTAATGCTCTTTCTATAAGGTTTATGTAACTTATCCTTCTATGAGGAGCAATATGATGAAAACACCCTGAATCGTAAATAAAATCGTACTTTCCATTCTCAATTTCAAAATCAAAAATATTTCGGTGAAAAAAGTTTATGGAAAGATTTCTTTCATCCGCTCGTTCCTTAGCCCAATCAAGAGATGTCTTTGACACGTCAACTGCATCTACTTCAAAGCCGTTTTCTGCCAGATAAATGGCATTCCTTCCTGGTCCACAACCGAGTTCAAGTACCCTGCCACAGGTGATGATTCCGCTCTTTAAATAAGAGGCCAGGTTTTCGTCTGGTGCGTTAACAAATATAGGGACGGATTTCTCACGATCAGAAAAAAACTCATCCCAAAATGGAGCCGGCTCCCGTAAAAATGAATCCAGCATTCTCAATAAATCATCATAATGGTGAATGGTTTCTTGCATGTATTTCCCTCCTTTTCAATCTAATTCCATTGTACTTTATGACAAGAATAGGAAGGTTACGACGTTTTTACAATAAAGTTATATTTGGCAGAATCCCAAGATTAAAGATGAGGTATGTCTATGCTTTAAAACAGCCAGAAGACCCAATATGGAGTAAGGAGATACTGCTGAAGGGAATATATTCAAATTTCCTTTAATTCGTTGAGAGTCAATCTGGACATTCTGAATGAGACAGATAAAATCTATCGGACTCTTACTTTGTCATATTTGTTACACAAACGTAACATTATATAAGATAAAAGAATGACGCTTGTTCCCTGGTCTGTTTATACATGATTTTCAGCTATCTTAATAAGTCTTTCTCCATGCGTACATCAGCCCACATTTTTTCATTCCAATAAGTAAAGCCAGGTATTCTCGCTATCTCCTCGTATCCAAGCTTTTCGTACAGCCTGTGTGCATTACGATTAAACTCAAAGACTCCAAGTTCAATCCGGAGTAGTCCCTCCTTTCTAATCTCATTCTCCAGATATTGGATAGCTTCAAACCCTATACCCTTACCTCTTCCCTCGGGTTCACCGATTGTAATGCCCAGCCAAGCAGTTCCCTTCACTTTTTTATGAAGGTGACCTGGATCGATCATGTAATTCATTTCTCCCACAAGCTTATCACCCAAGTATATAAGATAAATATGGTGAGAATTCAGTCGACTTCTTAATTCATCCAATGTCATATGTGACCGCTTTTCAAGTTCCTCCCCGTTTCGATTTGGGCGGATGAGGTGAATTAAATCCGGATGATTATCCCACTTATTCAATGTCTTGACGATTTCCGTGTCAGGATTAACTAATTTTTTGAAATGAACTTTCATTCACTTTACCTCCTTTTGATTTATCTATAGCTTCCATCAGTGGCAGTTCGTGAAACAGAGGTTTTTTGACAACTCCTATTTTCTTAAGGATGGAATGTTAATAGTGCAACTACTCAGCAATAAACCTGTATAGTTAGACAATTGATTATGTTATGCTAAATGTAACCAACCTTTTAAGGACAAGGTAAATGATTCCCTGAGGCCAAGATTTCCATTCGATTGAGAGGTGAGGATATATGGAAGTGTTAAATGAAAAATTGGAAACGTTGCACAAAGGTCATGTCTTTTATCAATTTCAGGAAGATAATGCTTATATTCGGAACCTTATGATTTTTATTCGCGCTGGTTTGGAAAATAATCAACATATGCTGATAATAGAAAGCATGAGGAATATCACAAAAGTTAAAAGTAGAATGAACATGTTGTTTACACCAGAACAGGTATCATCCATCTCCTTAGTTGATAACTTTGACTACTACTTTTTAAATGGTGATTTTAACACTCAAAATATTCTCAGGAACTTCCAGAGGGATCTAACCGTTATAAAAAATTTCAATCCTTCTATTAGAACATGGGCTCACGTCGAATGGACTTCAAAAGAACCTGAAACAGCTCTCCTTAAAGAATTTGAATCAACGGCTGATGATTATGTTCTGCAGGAAGGCTTACTTTCAGTCTGCGCCTATTCCCAAAACAGGCTGTCGAATACCTTGATACTAGCACTGGAAGAGGTACATCAGTTTGTAATGACCGACGATGTCCTCAGCCTTTCGATGGCGTATAAAAGATAATAAATTACTCTTGAAGACCCGTCGATTAGACGGGTTTTTTTGATCATACTCTGCAGAGCATTTTAATAGAAGATTATATTGATCTGAATCGCCGGTATATCCTTATTTTAACATTAAACCTTTATCCGCTGTTTTTTTATTTGTTCGTTCTATCTGTGCCCTTCCTTCAGTAAGTATAACTGTAGTACATGCAATAGTTATACCTAGGAGGTGTCCTTGTGGAGGGATTCATTAATCCCATTGGGCTGAATGAAGTCATAAAGTATGATGATCTCTTTCTTGGAACGGATAACAGAACGTCCCTGAAGGCTGGGCGTATAGTACGGATAGTTTATTGGATGAAACCTGGTAAATCTTTAATTACCTATGACATACTTAATGGGAAAAAGAAATACGTGAATATTGAAGATTGCCCATCCCCTCCTTCGATTAGAAGATCTGAAATCAGCTATGTAACGCTATTTGGGTTGAATCAGTCGGTCAATATCGAAGTGGCAGGGGTGCAGAGATCTTCTGTTATCGTATCCATCAACACCATTTGGGACGATGAAGGTTATACGGTTTATTATGGGGTGACAGATCGGACGGATACAACGTACTTTGGGGTGAAAGAAGAGTTGCTTGTGAAATGGAATCCGCAATATGCTGAGTGGAATGATTAAGAAATAACACCTGCTGAATACATTCAAAAAGGGACCGTGGTCTTAGCTCAGACCAGAGTCCCTTTTTATTCTTCACTTATAAAAAACTTTATCTACATTATATTTAGCTTGTAATTTATTAATGATATATGTCTCATATATGTCGCGATCCATTGCGTCCTCTACTATGGCTACATCGATACGGTAGACTTCGCCTCTATGATTTCGTAATGGAGACACTGTATCTTCAAGATGCTTTTTGACTCTTTGTCTCAGCTTCCTGGCCTTACCTACGAATAAAAGCTCATCATTAATATTGTAGAATAAGATGATTCCGCCCTTGTCTCTTGGAATTTCATGAAGGTCGATAAAGCCTTGTATGCTTTTGATTTTTGGTTCTTCTGAGCCTCTTGGCTGTTTGCGTTCCGTTATGGATATATCCGCTTGTGGGATTTGAATCTTAATCATGAATGTTCACGTCCTTTGTTTGCTCTAAGAGGTAATGGTAACATATAAAGGTTTGAATTACTATACAACGTTGCACTTAACGATAAAAAAAGCGAAAATCACCTTATAAATAACGTAGTCCGATACGATTGTTAAATGTTTGATTCTTGTTTTTAAATATAAAGAAATTATCTCTGAAGTCAATCGTCAGTTCATGGTCGTATGTTTCTTCGAAATGATCGTCAACGATAAACTCAAGGTTTTCGGAATTGATCATTTTTTCATAGGATGCTGGTTCTCTTCGTTCTACTACTTTCATTTCATAGACATTATCGACAATGTCGCAGCTTCCTTTATCAAATGATAATTGAATGATTTTGTCTTCGGGGATTTCGTTTAATTTCTTTTTCGCTGTCTGAGTGACTTCTAGATCCATTCGAATCTCCTCCTACTCTTTTAATGGAATGAGTATGTCTAAATGTTGCTTTAAATTCTCAATTTCTACGGGAAGCTTATCCCCTTCGTCACCATCCACATTTGCAATCATTTCATAGGTGGATGATGCTTCCAGTTTGGTTGTTTTAATATAGTGGACGTGCTCACTATCGGCTAACTCACCAGACAAAACCTTTGGAATGAGCATAAGGAATTGAGGCAATGCGATATCTTTAATGATAAATACATGAAGCATTCCATCATTAACTTCAGCATCTGGTGCTATCGTTTCCATCCCGCCCACAGAATTAGTGAGGGCCACTAGCATCAATAGGGAATCTCCTTTCCAGTCATGGTCGGATTGAACACTTAGCTCGAAAGGCTGTTTTTCTTTCATTTTCTTCATTCCTTCTATTATATATGCGAGTGGACCAAGCTTTGATTTCTGCTCGATGGGAGTGGAGAACGAAGCCTCAGCCAATGCACCCACGGCTACAATATTGATGAAGAATCGCCCATTGATCTTTCCGATATCGGTTCTCTGCACATGATTCTGTTTGAAGATATCAATTGCCTCTTCGGGATTCATTGGAATATTGAGTGCACGTGCAAAATCATTGACCGTCCCGAGTGGGATTAGGCCAATTAATGGACGATTCTCCTGTTCAGCCATTCCGTTAATGACTTCACTGATTGTTCCATCCCCTCCCAATACTGCGACAAATTCTAATTTGCCATCACACGCTTCCCTTGCAAATTCCTTAGCATCTCCTTCTCCTTTGGTCTCCCGTACTTCTGTTTCATATCCCATTTCGTTCATGGTCTTAAGAGCATGATCACTATACTGTTTCCCAAGTTCCTTCCCTGAAGATGGATTTACAATGAGCATGGCTTGCTTCACGATGGTTCCTCCCTTTGTGTATGTATTCAATTGAGGTATACCCTATTTGGAAAGAGAGCAATCCTTCTCCATAAGGAATGAAACGAAAGTAGAGTTATTAAATAGTAAAGGTTTACCCATATATATTTCTAGGTTAATGAAACAAGCCCGACTCTTTCGATTTTCTCATAAATGCTTTAGTACGCTTACTTAGTGGTCCCTTAAGGAACGCTCCGAAGAGTATAGCAAGCACACCAAAAAGTCCAAGTATCAAAATATCCCGATACGCCCTCTCCCAAATGATACCACCTACGGCTTCCCTCATGAGATCGATGGCATATGAGAATGGCAAAAAGGGATGAATCGTTTGAAAAAATGTTGGTAAAAGAGCCACTGGATAAGTCCCGCCTGCCCCTGCAATTTGCAGAACAAGCAGCACGATCGCCATCGCTTTCCCGACGTTACCAAACACAGACACCAACGTATAAACGACAATCATAAAAATGAAGCTGATGAATAATCCGAATAATATAAACCAAATTGGTTCAGCGATGTGCACTCCTAAAACATAGATATCACCAACTGTTACGACCATTGCTTGAATTAATCCTATACTAAGAAATGTTAAAAGCTTACCAAAATAGATTTGTGGTTCTGAAAATTCATGCTCACCTAACACCTCTGTAGCTAAAAGGGAAATCAGAAGGAGCGCACCTACCCAAATGGCCAGAACGGTATAAAATGGTGTCATTGCCGCTCCGTAATTTTCGATCGGGAATAAACTGTTCTTGTTTAGAACTACTGGCTCTTCAAAAAAGCTTTTCTCAAGCGTTGGATCATTTTGTAAGAGACTAATGATTTCATTAATATCCGTTTTTCCTTGAATGTCCCTGATACGATCGGCCAACTGGCTGATTTTTTCTTTTACATAGGGATATTGTTGCATCACGCGCTGAAGGGTCTCAGTTCCTTTATCGATATTACCTTCTGTATTAGAAAGAATGCGCTGTACTTTTGGAATCGTACTCTGGATGTCTTGAAGAATCCTTCTTGCTTCATTCAATGTTCCCTTGGCTGATGCTACCTCATCCAGGACTGCCGGTTCAATCGTTTGTTTATATTCGTTTATAAAGGCATCTATTTCAGATTTCGTTTTGACAGCACGTTCTTTGATGCTGGTTATTACATTGTCCACGTCGTGTTGCTTTGTTGTAAGAAAGGCATTTAGTTTCTGCCCTTCTTGTTGAACCGTCTGTATTTCCTGCTTGACCATATCGAGCTTGATGAGAGCTTGTTTTATTTGTTCCTGATTTTGATTTTCTTCATTATTTTGCAAAAACTTTAAGGAAGATTCAATCGTATCGATTGTTTGTATTGAAGTTGAAAGTCTCTCTTTTATTTGATTATTAATGGTTTCTGCTCCACTAAGGTCGATTTCGGATGATTGTATCTGCTGGACGAAGTCGTTCACCTTAGCAGCCATATCTTGTACGTTTTCCAAATCTTTTTGAATGCCGGGAGCGACCTTATTTAATCGGTCCTCAGCTTTCTTTAGAAAAGCGGTTGTCTGGTCAATCGTGTCGAGTCCTTGATTCGTCAAACGCTTGGCATCCGGTATCCCTCTTTGTGCTTCATCGATAATTCCTTGGGCACTTTTGGCATCTGCTAAAGATTCATTTAAGACGTCACCAATCTCTGGTAGCTTCTCATCGATCTTAAATACGTACTCTTCAAATCTTTTGATATCGGGAAGGTCCTTTTCAATCTCGATACCCAGCTCATTAAACAACTCGAAAATAGTTCCGTTTACGGTTGAAATAAATGAACTGGTGATTTTGTCAACTATACCACCTGCTCCAGATTCCGTAATTTTAGGAGCGATGGCATTAATTTTTTCATTTACGTAGTACTCCAGTCCGGCTTTTTCAGGTTGATCCTCGATGACAGTGGCTAACTTACTGGAAAAATCTTCTGGAATGATGATAACTGCAAAATAATCCCCGTATTCCACACGATCCATCGCCTTCTTCTTATCAACAAACTGCCAGTTCATGTCGTCGTTTTTCCTCAATTCCTTTACGAGATCCTTTCCGATATTTATTTCTTGTTCTCTAATTTTCGCACCATTATCTTCATTTACAATTCCAACAGGAAGCTTATCCGTCTTGCTGTAAGGATCCCAGGAAGCTTCGATGTTGAACCATGCATATAAAGAAGGTAATAGCATCAATCCACCTATCAAAAAGGCTGCAACTCCGTTTCTTGATACATTTATCATATCTCTTGAGAAAATACGCCAGATGTTTTTCATTTCAAATCCTACCTTTGTCCCGAACTTTTAGTCTGGCCCTTAGTATGCCCATCTTCTATTTCCTCACTACCACAATGATTAAATACTGGAAGTCAAAAAGAGAAGATGCCTTCGGTATAAGGCATCTTCTCATATCATTCATCACCATTAGCATTTATTCGAAAATGGGGAAGCTCAATGTTTTTTTAATACATTTACCACTTCCTCATCTATACTCCGCAGATGAAGGTCTTGTTGTGGAAAGGGTATCTCAATTTCGTGTTCCTGAAGGGTTTTGTATATTCGAAAATGTAAGTTGCTCTTGATTAAAATGACTTTATCTGGATTCGTAATCCACACAAAGAGCTCAAAATCCAAAGAAGAACTGCCAAACCCAACAAAGTTCACAAAAGGTTTAGGCTCTAACAGAACGGTGTCGGATTCGATTTCTTCTTCTTCTGCAACCTTTAATAAAAGATTTCTCACCTGCTCAACATCACTACCATACGACACTCCGACAGGTATGACCAACCGAAGTCTCGGATCAGAATAAGAGCGATTCACTACCTGTTCTTCTAAAAAATATGAATTGGGCACAATGATATGTTCATTATCCAAAGTTTTGATAATCGTTGCTCTCATATTGATCTTTTCAACATCCCCAATCACATCGTTAACAATGACACGGTCTCCCACTTTAATGGGACGTTCAAATAATAAAATAATACCTGATATGAAATTGGATGCGATATTCTGAAGACCGAAGCCGATCCCAACTCCAATTATCCCTGCAAATACAGTCAAAGCACTTAAATCGATCCCCACTGTTGTCAAACTGATGAGTATCGCTAAAACCATAATGCTGTAATGAAAGATCTTATCGAAAGTGAATTGAAGTCCCCTATCCAAGTTGTAGCGTTGATAAATAGTAGGAAGTAAATACTTTGTCATGATATAAGAGGATCTATTGGCGATTGAAATAATGAGAATGGCAATAATCAGTAAAAAGAACGTCACTTTCACATTGCCTACGGACACTATTTCACGAAACATCCAAGAGGAATTTGAGAAGTAAAATAACATAAATAACAGTATCCCGTATGTCGTGATCCAATTTAAGATATAACGTACAAGGGAGTCCATTTGGAACAAAAATTTATTATCACTATTCTTCATCCTTTTTGTGAATGATAATATGATCATTCGGATAATGAAAATGAGTGCAACGTATACCAGAAAGATTAATAGGTTCAACCAGTCGAACTGTTCAATAACTTGATACCAATCAGTTGTCATTTTGTCTATTTCTTTGTTCATTTTTTTGACATCACTACCTTTATTCTTTTACAGATAGATTTTCCCCTTCTGATTCATGTGTAAACGATGATTTAGCCATATTTCCTTTTTCATTATTCCAACCCGTACAAAATCAGGGGATTAAACCTTGTTTTCACTCACCAATAAGCCCTTTATATGCATCAATCTTCTTACTCAACATTTCATTTGTAGACAGTAGGACTTGAATCTGTTCCTGTATGTTTTTCTGATGATCCTCTAATAACATTAGTCGATCTTTTGTTGTTTGGGGTCCTTCCAGGAACAATTGTGTATACTTCTTAATATCGGAAATTGGCATTTGTGTTTCCCTTAACTTCATCACGAAATTCAACCATTTTATGTGCGAATCAGTATAGCTTCTAATCCCTGCCGAGGAGCGGTCAGGGGTTATAATCCCTTCCTTTTCGTAGTAACGCAACGTGTGTGGATTCACCCCAAGAACTTCTGATGCTTCGCTGATACTATACATATATGTTTCCTCCAATGAATAAACACTTGACTTAGAGTCCACTCTAACCCTTAGGATTAAATTGTACCATAACAAGTTAGGAGGAATGAAACATGAATTATACAGTCATTACGGGGGCAAGTTCGGGAATCGGATATGAAGCAGCACTTGCATTTGCAGCCCGTGGGAAAAATATTATTGCTGTTGCAAGACGGGAAGACAAGTTAAACGAGCTGAAAAAAGCGATATCATCCATTTATCCAGAAGTGGATGTTGTCACAATGACAGCAGATCTATCTATAAGCGACAACGTTTACTCATTTTATGACAGCTTAAAACCTTATGAAATTGAAACGTTTATCAATAATGCGGGATTTGGTAACTTCGATTCCGTAGCGGATCAAAACCTTTCTAAAATCCAAAGCATGCTTAGGCTTAACATCGAAGCATTGACTGTGTTATCCTCCCTATTTGTACGGGACTATGAAAATGTAGCCGGCACACAGCTCATCAATGTTTCTTCAGGAGGAGGGTACACCATTGTCGCAGATGCAGTCACTTATTGCGGAACAAAATTCTATGTAAGTGCTTTCACGGAAGGACTCGCTCAAGAACTTTCTTCAAAAGGTGCACATATGAAAGCGAAGGTCTTGGCTCCGGCAGCGACTGAAACCGAGTTTGCTCAACGCTCCTTTGATGTAAACGAGTTCGAATATAATGGTACCGTCCCACAATATCATACCGCCAAGGAAATGGCACAATTCATGCTGGACCTTTATGACAGTGACAAAGTGGTAGGGATTGTGAATGGTGAAACTTACGAGTTCAGTCTGGTGGACCCATTATATCCTTATGCTAAAAGATCACGAAAATAATACCGACCATCTCCCTGCCAGATAAATATATTTTCTAAGCTCAGGATATATCCTGAGCTTTTTTCGTCGTGCTCCCCAATTCGAAAGAAATAGAAAAATTGTACAAGATACAAAAGAAATCATGACAGGTGTTCTATCAGCATTCCAAAATCAAACGTAAAAAAGTTCAATTTCTCTATTGAATGGGTTTATTCATCATTACATCAGGGTATAAGAAACATATTTGAGTTATTTGTACATATAAACAAATTCGATACTGTTGTTAATGGGGGTATAGGGCATGCAAAAATTTGATATTGATGTGAATGGATCTCTATTTGATTGGGATTTAGAAAAAGGTTCCATAACATTTGAAAATGACGAAGTGGTTTTATTTTGGGTGAATACTGCTTTTAAAACGTTAATTGACTCCATTGAGGAAATCGCTGGCGAAAAGGAAGCGAGACTGGTGCTCGAAACAGCCGGATACCGTACAGGACTTATCGTAAGTGACTTTTACCTTGATTCCATCGGAAAGCCTGACGAGATTCTTGATAAATTACCCAACACTTACGTAACTGCCGGATGGGGAATCACAGAAATTTTATCGTACTCAATTGATGAGAGAAAAGCCGTTGTCCAATTCTGTAACGGCTGGGAGTACAAAGTAAACATCGCCCAGGGAAAAGAGATAGAAGGAACCTTTATGCCTGGCCATTGGGCTGGTGTATTAACTGGTATATTCGGTTCCAAAATGTGGTATCGGGTACTCAAGAGTCAGATACAGGGTGATGATTGTAGTGTTTATGAATTTTTCGCATCGGATATCTCCCCTTCTTTGAACGTCAGCGCTCTTATTGAGGAACAAACAATTGCAGCACAGGAAGAATTAGAGCGTGTTACGAAGCAGCGGACTGAGATTTTATCTGAGATCATTAAAGAGATTTCTTCTCCCATTATTCCAGTACTAGAGTCCATTCTTGTCGTTCCACTTGTTGGTCGCTACGACGAGATACGTGCTGAGGAATTGTTGAATAAAACACTTCTCAATCTCCCCCGCTATAAGGCTGAGTTCCTCATCATTGACTTGACAAGTCTCAGCCGTGTCGATGACTATACCCTATCATTTATACAGAAGTTCGTCGGGGCAGCCTCCCTTTTAGGGACCAATTGTTTACTCGTCGGAATCTCTTCTGAACTAAGCATTAGAGTGACCCAAAGTGGTTATCGGATGAATCACATTCCATGCTTTTCCCTTCTTCAACAGGGTGTGAACCATGCACTTGAACAATTAGGAATGGAAATCGTTAAAAAAGTGTAGGATAGGATTACGAAATGGCAGGAATGTGATCGTCATGCCTGATTCCATTTTTCACAACACTACATTCCTACAAAAAAGAAGGATCACGATTAATTGTGATCCTTCAATCCATTGTACAACTAATATAACTGAATCTCATAAGTTCATTTAATAATAATATCTTCAAGAATGGATTCCGCCGTTTTTTTACCGTTTTGAATACAGGCTCCAATCCCCACTCCGTAGTAAGACGCTCCTGCTAATTTCACATTAGGCATTTCGCTTAAGAGGACATCATTCAATGACTGAACGGATTGATTGTGTCCAAGGTGATAATTGGGCATCAGATTTTCCCAAGCAGTCACTTCAACCGAGATTGGACTTGCATCGACTCCTACGCTCTTCTTAATATCCCCAAGTGCCACTTTCATCAATTCTTCTTCGTTTAATTTTTTTAACTCATCATAATGACCGTTCGAGCTCTTGTAAAAAAGTCTCACAAGGAGATTCTCGTTCCTGGATGTGTGCTTCCATTTACGACTGGTCCATGTACACGCATCACATTTTACTTCACTGCCTTTAGAGACGATATACCCTGTACCATCGGCAGGTAATTCCTTATCAGGAACATCGAAACCAAGATAGATCGATATAAGGGATGAATTTTTTAATTTATTGAACTCAGGCTCTAATTTTTCATGTGATAAAATGCGCTGAGTAACATCATGGGGTAAAGCCAATATGACGTAGTCGGCTAGAATGCTTTCATGACCATTGACTGTGAGCTCGTACTTGTTACCCACCCTTCGAAGATTCTGCGTTTCTGCACCTTTTAAAATAGTAGCATCACTGCATTTTTCTTCTAAGCGATTAATAATCGTAGATAAGCCATTTTTAAATGATATGAATTTTTTATTGGAGGAACCTTTGAATATCTGTTTATTAGCAGCTAACCCTTTGATGATACTTCCATAGTCATTTTTATAGTCCAGTAGATATGGTAGAGTAGAGGCCATAGTCAATTTGTACAAGTTACCCGAATAAACCCCGGATAAAACCGGCGCAATCTGATTTTCTACCATTTCTTTTCCAAGGAACTCTTCCAAAAATTCACCGATAGAACTTTCTTTCGTGAAATGTGTATTAATGGTCTCCAGATCCAGAAGCGCTGCTTTTTTTCCTTCTTCAGAAATTAGTGTGCTCTCATTGACTGCCGCCACACTCATAGGAATCCCGAAAATTGTATCGATGGGAATCTTATGCAATTCTCCATTTGTGTATATGTAAGATATTCCGGTTTCGTTGTATACAAGCTCTTCATGCAAATGGAGTTCATTGACCAGGGGAAGGACTCCTTCGTTACGGGCAACGATAGAATCTGCTCCTGCTTCCATGATGAAATCACCTTCCTTTACGGTTCTGATCTTACCACCGAGCGTGTGATTCCGTTCAATTAATAGTAACTCCATTTCACAATTATGTTCTCTTGACATTTTACTAAGGTGATATAAGGCTGATAAACCTGTTATCCCCCCACCTACGACGACCACTTTCTTCATTCCATTCACTCCATTAATTGCGTTTATGTATACAGACTATCATGTTTCAAAGTGAATACAAAAAAAATCTTTGACAGAAATACGAAAAATCACATTAATAAAAAGTTTTATTTATTCCATAGTAGGTCTATGTAATAGAAAATCATGCAGCTTCTATCAATCGGTTCATCCTAAAGCGGAACAAAATAAAAGAGTTCAATTGAACTCTCTTATTTTATAATACTGACTTCGTGCGGGTCCGGTTTGTAGGCTGATTCTTCATTACATCCTATAATACTTATCCAGAAAAACAGAGGAACTGTCCCGATGAAGACTCAGCAAGAGATTCTATCCGGTAGATCACTGTGCTAATTTCACAAGCATTGCATTGAGAAATGATTTAGTAAACAATTTAATAGTCCATAACTTCTTTAAAAATGGAGATAAACAACTATTCGTACTGAGCTTACAGGAACTTGAGGACGAGTATCCTACTATACATTAAGATTGTCATCCTCACAGTGATACCGGTTCATTCCATTGGAAGAATCTAAAAGAACAGCCAGAAAAGCACCAATCCAGGAAAATGGATTGGTGCTTTCCCATATCTTTATTTATATTATTGCCTATTCACCCTTACATGCACAAAAGTCATTGCGCATTGACTTCCACAGCATCTTTCTTATAATATTCAGCAAAGATCTCCGCAAAAGCTTCGGTAGAGTTATATAATTCAACCAAATTATTTTCGACTCCACCAAATTCCAAGAGCATAGCACGTTCTGTTAGATCCTGATTATAAACCCCATTCCCTTCCGCCTTTGTTTTAACGAAGACTCCACGACTGATACCTGGGTATTTTTCTTCTAATTTAGCATTTAATTCTTTCGCGATTTTCAGATTTTTTTCAAAGTTTTTATTTTCTTTGCCTACGATAAAAAATAAACGCGCATAGTTTTTACCACTAATGGTCTTGGTTGTTATATTTCTTGGTTGGGAGTCCCGATGGATATCAATTAAGTAGGTTAAGTTCTGATCTTGTGCGATGGCCTCCTGAACCAGTCCCCTTGTTAACTTATAGGATTCAAAATAGGTCCATGATTTATTTTTCAATGCCTGATTTACATCTGTCTTGTCCTGAACAGCTCCGATTCCCCGTGATTCAAGCTCTTGTTTCAGTTTTGATCCTACTGCAATCACGTTCACCTTTTCGTTTGTACTCGCAGGGTCTTTTGAATCATTGTTTTTAATCAAAGGGCTGAAAGCTTCCCAACTGTGAGAGTGATAGATAAAGACAGACTTCTCGTCAATTTCTTCCACTCCATCCCCTGAGTTATGATTTGCCTGGTCAATTTGATTCTGATCGATTTCCTGATCCTTTAGCTGGTCTTCAGTTGGCGCAGGCGACTCGTTCGGAAGATTGGTAATATCCGTTCCTTTACCAGCAACTGCGATGTGGGTATGGTAGTTCTCAATTCCCGGTATCTCACGTCCAAACAAACTTCTTGGGTCAAGGAGTGATACATTTGTTACGCTTTCCAACCAATCAAAGTCATGATCCAATGCATCCTTGTTCTCGATGCGTAATCCCGTCATTTCCTGTGACAACAGCATAAGGAATGTTTCCTTAGGCACAAGCTCGGATACGGAAGTATAAAACAAGCTGTCCACCCTCAATTTAATGGCTGTGGAAGAAATCAGCCAAACCGTTAAATACATGAGGATGATCCCTATCAATATGATCCGGATGACCGCTTTCATAGAAACGAACACTAGTGGGACTAGGCTATTATTATTTCGAGACTTATACGACATCATCAGTACCCCTATATAAAGTATTTAATAGTTAACTTTATGCAGAGGTCGGAAAGAGTAGAAGAAATTTTGTCCATTTCGGTCTGAATACCTAACGAGAATACCTGATGACCTTTTTCCCCACAGCAAAAGACAGCCATTCAGGGTCGTTAAAGATTATCTTTCATTCACTTCATAAGCTGCCCTTACCCCTGACTCAACCGCACCCTCAATCCATCCATGAAAAAATGATGTGTGTTCACCTGCAAAATGAATTCTCCCTTCAGGTGTGCGGACATATTCTCCAATGTCGGCTGCCTGACCTGGGGTGTAAAGTGTGAAACAACCTGCCGAGAATGGATTTTTACTCCAATTATATATAAAATAATTGAGGAACTCTGAGTATACACGGTTCCCATATATCTTTGATAAATCCTGCAAAACCTCATCGATGATAGCCTCTTTTGGTTTACTATTCCATAATAAAGCGTTCTGCCCCCAACTGTAACTCGCCAGCATTACCCCCGGATTATTGCTTCCCATATCATGACTTGGCATATAGGTAAATCGTGTAGGGAGATCTGAAACGATATTTCCATAGTCCAATTCTTCCCAGAAGCGAGTTCTGAACTCGATGCCCACCTTTACTGAGGGCACATTGGTCACTTCCCGGATAGCCTGCCATTTTTTGAATGAAATAGAGTTATAGGGTACTACTTCAATGAACTGAAATACGGTGAACGGGACTGTGACGATCACGTAATCGCCTTTTAATTCCTCCCGAGTGCCATCCTTTTGATTTATTGTGTGGACAGTAACTCCCGACGGGGATTGCTTAATTTGGGTCACTTTTTGCCTAAGGAAAATGTGAGACCGTATTTCTTCCATAAACGAATAAGGCAAACGATCATTTCCTCCGGTTATTTCATAGAACTTTGTTTCTTTTCTGAATATCGGAAAAATAATATCTTTTAATATATCGACAAATGAAAATTCCGGAAATCCTTCTATACCAAGAATCACATTGATCTTTCGTATTGCATTTAATGATAAAGATTTTCCAAAAGGATTATTAGAAAGAAATTGTCCCATAGAATAATTCGAGTATTTCTTTATCAAGTTCAATTGCTCTTCATGTTCACTATTCTTGTACAAATCTATAAAGGGCTTGGTCGCTTCCAAAAATAATTCAGATGCGGTTTTTCCTTTCTCATCTTCAGGAAGTGGATAGTTCAGGATATCCGGATTTTCTTCATACTGTTTTCGTGTAACCAAAATGTTATTAACTAAAAGAAGATCTCTAGGTGAAGAATTCTGAAAGGGTTGATATCGTAGATTAAACTTCCTGATATACTCAAAAACCAAAAGATGGTTATCGGGGATCCTCATTGCACCTGCTTCTAAATAATTTCCGGAGGTAAACGGTTTTCGAACTGTATATACCCTTCCTCCTATCCGTTTATTGGCTTCCAGGATCGTGACTTGATGACCGGCCTTTTTTAATAAGGAAGCTGAAACCAGACCACTCATTCCTGCTCCGATGACAATGACCTTTTTGGAAGTTGTGGGCTTTAACCCGTGACGAATAATAGAAAGCATATCATCAGGATATTTCAATTCAGAAGGGGCATCCCTGCTTAATCGATTTTCCATTTCACACCCGCCTCCTTTGTTCTTTCATCATATGAATCCCTCTAAGTATCTATACGTATGTTTCCTATGACATAAAGCACATTTTCAGTTATTTCCAGAACGCATGTTTCTATTATTACTCATCTATGTTATACTTGAAGTTCATTGGGTCTACGAGACTGTATTTAGTCAATCCCTCGAGCAAGTAGAAGGGAGACATGTTTAATGTCGCTAGAAAATATCGTAACCATGCTCAAGACTCTTAAGGAATTCAAGGAAAGTGAGATTGTTCACACGATATCTGACCATGACAACTCACCTATTATGACCGTAACGTATCAATTAGACTTGGAGCGCTTTCAAATCACTTATGTGGATACGATGAAAGTGGAAGAATTTACTGACATCAGCCTATTGGCGACTACTATAGAAAGTATTTTACTTGTGGAATCTTCATGATAATGTATAAAGAAAAGCCATTACTCTTTCTCGTAATGGCTTTTTTAGTATTTGGATTTTGATATATTATGATATGCTAAAAGTAAAAGGAGCGAGAAAATGTCTTTTTACAGTCAGCCTTACATACGAACAGTGTCCCTGAAAAGGGAAACTATCCCCTCATTTCACTCCTATCCCTTTCATATCCCAAGTATACGTTCCTTAAAGGATCTTTCCCTTCATCCGAATGTGACGTTCATCGTAGGTGAAAATGGAATGGGCAAATCCACACTTCTAGAAGCGATTGCGTTGGCAATTGGATTCAATGCCGAGGGGGGAACACTTAACTTTTCATTTTCAACGTATGATTCATACTCTGTCCTGGATCAGTATTTGAAGATAGTAAGAGGGGTGGACAGACCTCAGGATGGGTTTTTCCTGAGAGCAGAAAGTTTCTATAATGTATCGACAAATATCGAGGAAATGGATAGTGAGCCCTTATCAGTCCCAAAGATCATAGACTCATTCGGAGGTAAATCCCTGCATGAGCAATCTCACGGAGAAGCGTTTTTTTCCACCTTTATGAATAGGTTTCGGGGGAAAGGCATCTATATCCTAGATGAGCCGGAAGCTGCACTTTCACCTTTAAGGCAATTATCCATGCTTTCCCGTATACACGAACTAGTTAATGATCACTCTCAATTCATCATTGCTACCCATTCCCCCATCCTAATGGCTTATCCATCATCTAAACTTATACAGTTAACCGACAATGGGTTACATGAAACATCCATTGAAGATACTAGTCATTATCAGATTACGAAACAATTTTTTGATGACCGTGAACGAATGTTGCATCACTTATTAAAAGATGAAGATTGATACAATGTCTTAAAGGTCCGTCCCTCAAAAAACGAGCATAACCGCTGGAGAGTTATGCTCGTTTTTCTTTCATGCTTAAAATGAAGGAAGTTCACTAAGGTTATTCTCTTTTAATCCGTCCGGTTCACTTCGCAGTACATCCCTGCCATATCGATGAATCACATCGACATGTGCGATTTTTCCGGCTTTTGCTTCTTCTAGTGCAGTCAAATAATCCAGTTCCCTTCCGCTTTCGGTTTTGAAAGCGATAAGATCATTATCGTTATTTCTCCGTACGGCAATAATCTGTTCAGCGCCGGAAGAAAGTTCTTCAACCATCTCCGCCTTAGCCTGAACTTTTCCCTGTTGCTTATATTCTGCATAAATTTTTTCGAAGTTTTTTTCTTCCATTGAATTCACCTCCCGAACATATGTTTAGTATTTGCGTTATGACGTAGATTTATTATGTGCGCTTTAAATTGATCTCTATGTATGTTGCACGAAATGGGTCGGGTTATTTTGAGGAGGTTCGTCCATTTAATCACTTTCCATAATAGTTAATCAGCTAAAAAGAGTGCCAATCTTTCAGCACTCTAATCCCAAAATCATTTCAATTTTTCGAGAGAATCCATAAGCAATGCTTTCTGAATTTCCATGGCTTTAAGAGCATTTTCAAGATTCCTTTTGTAAACAGACAAAATGCTTTGTCCATACGTTGTTCCTGGTACAGCCCACTTACCATTTAAATCTGTCCAGTTTTTTGCAATCCCCCTGGTGACAAGTGAAAACCGTGGATCGACTAGTGGCGCTCCATTCGGGAGTGGTTTTGTGGTAGCATACGCGTATAGATGCTGAATATGTGCTAGCACGCCTTCTTCAGGTGTGGCGAATGACGCCCCATCTTTTCCAGGTCCGGTAGTCCCAATCCCTGCATAATTGTTTTGAGAAGGTTTAACTTGTCCTGTGAATCTGAAATAATTGGTTTCGTGTATGGCTTGAGCAAAAGCTATATCTCCGCGAATACCATATAGGTCCCCGTAATAGATGTAGAATTTCCCCAGCATTGGTGCAGAAGGATTCACGGTTTTAACAAAATCATCTAATTGCTGGGATTGGACAATAGATGGTCCAAGAATGGAATAGTCTATACCTGGTGGCTGCGGAGGCATAGTAGGCTTTGGCGGTTCTGTTGGTGGAGGTTCTGTCGGATTCGGAACTGCCCCCTCTGTTAAAATGAAGGCATCAATTCCGATACGACTTAGAGCTTTTACTTGATCTTCTGCATTATCCCGTTTGGAAAAAGCACCTATTTGAACTCTATAATAGGTTTTACCAGACACAACCACAGTATCAATAAAAGCTTCGAATGCTCCAGCTTTCAATTCTTTGACACGGTCTTCAGCATTCTTTCGTTCAGCAAATGAGCCTGCGATGACCTTGAAGAGCTGTTTGTTACCTGACTCTTTTGCTGGTAGCGCTAGAGCTTTGGCTACTCCTTTGGCAAGGGCAGTCCCTACTGATTGTCTGAAAGTTTCATCATTTAGAAGTGCAACGTCCTTCTGATTATCAACAAATAAAACTTCAACTAACACCGACGGCATTGTCGTTTCACGGAGCACATGAAAATTTGCTCTCTTCTTTCCCCTATCTGTTACATTATATGGTTTAACGGCTGCCATCACTTCATCGTGGATAATGCCTTGATATGATAAAGTTTCTGACGGCACGCTTCCATTGTAAACATAGCTTTCAAATCCAGTCCCTCCTCCCGCATTGTGGTGAATGGATAAATAAAAATCCAGATTCGAACGATTGGCAAGGTTGGATCTATCGGACAAGGATAAGGTTTGGTCACCAGTTCTAGTCATCAGTACATTCACATTGTATTTCGACACCAAAAAATCTTTGACAACAAGTGCCATCAAAAGATTGAATTTCTTTTCTTCATTTCCTTTATAAGTGGCACCTGGATCTGACCCTCCATGTCCTGGATCAATCATGATGGTTTTCAATTAACATCCTCCTAAGAGCTTGACATATAGTACTATATTCACATATGGACAAGCATGCTTGGACATTATCCTATCGGAACCACTTACCCATATAAAAAAAGGTTCCCCGCTAATGAGCAGGAAACACTTTTCTGTACGTACGTTTCTATTTTTATGGAGGGGACTTTCTTATAGGGTTCTTTTATCTTTATCTCTATTGTATTTCGAAATCCACGTTCTTATTCGCTTTTTTCATTATCATTGAATTACTTGACCGGCGGAGTTTCATACTGTGATCGCTTCAATTTTTTCAGTATGAATTGTTGATCTTATAACCATTGTTTCTTAATTCCTACATGGGGTCTGAGGGTCGCCCCAAACTGTGCAGTATGCTGATTCGAGAGGGAAGGAGATCCCAGATCAAAATTGGCATGAGTTACGGATGGACTCTGAAAAAGATATTGTAGTATTTTTCTTGCCAATGCATCACCTCCATAGAACACTTTATGTCGAAAGTGTCTGGATGGTGAGGACAAGCAACTCATTTTCATAAAAAATGGACAACTTTTTTCACCCTATAAAATCTTCAATAGATCAGATTCCTTTTTCTGAGCCCATAGCCGTTTACAATGGAGGAGATGAAAGTTTTCATCGAATTGAAGTTTATAAATATCAGGCTTAGATGTTCCTTTCCAAAAATCAAGACCATACTGATCAGAAAAGTATTTCATCGTACAGGTCATGATGAGCCCGTGAACCCCTATCGCAATCTTTTTACCTTTATGGGCTGAAATGATTTCCCTTAGAGCCTCAATCCCCCTTGCTTGCACTTCTATATTTGATTCTCCCCCAGGGTAGTGAAATAGCGGATGATCAAAAACATATTTAATAGCCTCTGAAGGATCTTCAAAATGATGATCTCTTGCAGCCAGGTCTCTTTCCCTGAAACGTTCATCTAAGATAATTTCTTTCTTTAGTTTCCTGGCAAGACCTTCGACGGTTTGTATGGCACGTGTATAGGGACTTGATATTATGTAGTCTATGTTTTCTTCCATCATTATTTCGGTGACTTCCTTTGCATCTTCCCATCCTTTTTTCGACAATCCCCTCGTTTCTTCATCCTCTAACGAGAATACTGAGTGTGCGTGTCTAACAAAATAAATTTCAGTTTCCATGGAATCCCCTCCAATTATTCACTTCATGCTCCTGTCTCTTTTAAAAATATCACTAATGGAGGTTGGTGAACGTAAGTATGTTAACTAAGGTCCGTCCCTCCCCTATTTCATAAATTTTAACATATTTTTCTATAAATGTTTGGAATAAAGAAGCAGATGATAAAAGGAGAACATTAATGACTGGAGGAATGAAATTGAAAAAGTTTGGGGTTCTTTTGTTCGTTGTCCTGATTTCCCTTTTTTCATTACCATTAATGCCTGAAGCCAAGCAGGATTCTTGTTTAAGTGAAGCGAGTATAATGGCACGGGAAGAAATGAGGACACTATGGACCGATCATGTCTTCTACACAAGGAATTATATCATTAGTGAAGTCGATGGGTTGGAGGATACTGATGTTGTACTGGCAAGGTTGCTTCAGAACCAAAAGGATATCGGGAATGCAATCAAACCCTACTATGGAGAAAAAGCAGGTGACAAATTAGCCGACTTATTAACCGAACATATAATACTGGCAGGAAAAATCGTAGGTGCTGCGAAAGGTGGCAAATCGGCTCAAGTAGAACAACTTAATA
Organism: Rossellomorea sp. YZS02; assembly: GCF_033963925.1. NCBI lineage: Bacteria > Bacillati > Bacillota > Bacilli > Caryophanales > Bacillaceae > Rossellomorea > Rossellomorea sp. YZS02. Next base: position 26,026 of record NZ_JAXBLY010000007.1, read on the forward strand.
AAGAATGGTATCAAAATGCCGACGATATTGCCCGATTCTTATCAAGTGCCAATCCCTATTGGTCTGATAAGAAATTGAAAGATTTGCTATACATGCATCTACAGTTCGTTACCGATGAAGCAGTGGCAAGGATTAATAAAGATTGGAAAGCTAATATCAAAAGCTTTGATGAGGGGAAGGCGCATATCCTTCATTTGTCTGATGCCTTATCTGATGGAATATTGAAGCAGTTTCCTGAAAAGTTTTAACTAAAGGAGCTGGGAAGTCGGTCTTCCCAGCTCCTCTTTTCTATCTTATTCCTACCATTATCATTTCTCTTCCAAATCAATTTTTTTGATGACGCGGGCAGGATTACCACCGATCACTACATTGGATGGGACGTCTTTTGTAACAACAGCACCGGAAGCGATCACTACATTATCTCCTATATTCACTCCAGGATTAATGATAGCACCTCCGCCAATCCAGCAGTTGTCCCCGATAGTGACAGGCTTTCCAAATTCAGGTCCCTTGTTACGCTCGAAGGGGTGGACGGGATGAGTTGCTGTGTATATATGTACCCCAGGTGCCAGCATGCAATTTTCTCCGAAGCGGACTTCGCAAACATCTAATATCACACAGTCAAAATTAGCAAAGAACTTATCTCCTACGTGTATATTGTATCCATAATCACATCTAAAGTTTGGCTCTAGATAAACCGTCTCCCCCGTTGAACCGAATAGCTGTTTTATAGCAGCCACTCTTTCATCTCCCTCTTCTTCAGTTGTAAAATTCAATATCCGCGTTAAATAACGGGCTTTTTTCCTCTCTTCCATTAATTGAGGATCCCATGGTTCATAAAGTTCACCATCAAGCATTTTTTGTTTTTCAGTTTTCATGTTGACCTCCTTCTTTATTTGCTTCTTAAGTTAAATACTAACTTAAATATTACCCCAATGCGCAAACGATTGCATTGAAGATGCCTTACTTCTTCATCTGATCATTTTTAATCTCTTCACACGACTAATATTATGTGAAAATAAGCTATCTCTAGTGGTTGATTAGAGATAGCCCCATTATATCGACATAGCTTTTAACTCTTTAATCTTTCTTGTTAGAAGAATACCCGGCTTTATCAGGAACAAGGTGACTGTCTCCACGTTCCTGACAAATGCGGAGTGCGGTGGCATAAAGAAGCTGAACACCTTTTACAATATCATCCATCTCGGCAAACTCTAATGGATTATGACTGATGCCTTTTTCACAGCGGACGAAGATCATGCCATAATCACTGATATAGGACATGATCAAGGCATCATGGAATGGTCCGCTCATTAAGGTCGGAGAATAGAATCCAAGCTTTTCATCTTCTTCTCTCATGATTTCCTTGATCCAATCTGCACAGTACCTTGGTTCACTCCGTGTATCTTCTTTAATTTCGTATTTAAGATGGTACGTTTTAGTGGTTTCTTCAATTAATTGATATAGTTTACGCTCAAGTATTGTACGTGCTTGAACGTCGATATCCCGCAGGTCGATGGTGAACTCTACCTTTTCGGCAATGATATTCCTGGAATTTGGAAATACCTGCATGCTTCCGACAGTCCCTACCGTTGTGTTCGTTCCTTCTTTTTTGACCAGTTCATCAAACTTCCGGATGATTTGTGAAGCACCTACAAGAGCATCCTGCCTCATCGACATAGGTACGGATCCTGCATGCCCTGCAAATCCTTCAAGTGTTACCGTCAGCCATATCGGGCCAGAAATCCCAGAAACAATACCTACCGGCTTGTCTTTCCCTTCAAGTACCGGACCCTGTTCTATATGGAGCTCCAAAAAGGCTTCGATGTCTCCTTTCTTGTACACAGGACTTTCCGTCAAGTCCGTATCGACACCAAACTCTTTCAACGCCTCCCTCCTTGTCACTCCATTCTTGTCTTTTCGTTCGAGCTCCCCTTCTTCCAGCATCCCAGCTAAAGCTCTTACACCGAAGATTCCTTTGTTAAAACGGCTTCCTTCTTCATCGGAAAAACATATCACTTCAATGGTGCGTTCTGGGATGATACCATTGTCATTCATGCTGTGAACGACTTCAATTGCTCCAAGCGCTCCGACTGTTCCATCGAATCTTCCGCCGTATGGCTGGGAATCTATATGAGATCCAAGAATAAGGATTGGTTTGTTTTTATCCCGCCCCTCAAGCCTCCCAATGAGATTTCCAAACCCATCAATTCTGGGCGTTAATCCGGCATCTGCCATCCAGCCTTTTACCAGATCCACTCCCTGCCGATCTTCTTTTGAATGTGCCAGTCGGCAAACCCCTGTTTCTCCTATCTTCCCAATTTCAGCTAACTCTTCCAGATGACGTTCTAATCTTCCCCGATTAATTTTCATAGAATCACCCTTTGTTAACATATTTTAATACTTATTGACATTGTATAAGCTACTGCGTTCCTAATCATTAGACACATTGTCTATAAATCAAGGAAGGTTGAGCAGTAAGCTCTAAAGCTATGTATGATAATGTTCTCTGTTATGACTAGGTTCGATAGCTGTCGCGATTTATCCTTCACGTTTTCACAATTGACAAAAAAAAGAGAGGTTTTTCACCTCTCTTAATAATTTGCCGTTCTTTTTGACTGTTGCACTGAATAGATCAGTATTCCGAAAAATACGAGAACCGCTCCCAAAATCAAACCCAGTGAGACTGATGCTATGGAAAGCATCTTGAAAACGACACTCACAGCTACCACCATATAAAGGATCGCCAACATTCGTTTGACGATGACACTTGAGAACCGTTTTAGCTGGATGGATCCGATTGGTGTGCCGATCAGCGCGCCTATGATAAGAAGGATCCCGTGTCTATAGTCAAGTGACTCCCCTGTATACATAAAGGAGGCAATCCCAGATAATACGATGATCGAAGCAGCCGAAATACTGGTCCCGATCGCTTTATTCAGATCCAGTTTAAGCCACTTTGTAAGTAACGGTGTCATGACAAATCCCCCGCTGACTCCCATAAGTGAGGAAATCATTCCTGTGAATAGTCCAATGACCGGTGCCGCAAATGATCCTTTTGCTTGGGTATCTTCTTGACGTTTACTGAAGAACTGATAAGAAAACCAACTTAAGATGCCAATGTAAACTATTGATATAAAGGTAGATGCTCCATTTATGGAATCAAGCCATTTTACAAATGGTACAGTCATGACGGAGCCTATCACTCCTGACACCCCTAAGAGGACTGCCAATTTCTTATTGACGTTCTTTAATCGCAGATGTGAGACAGTACCTGTCACTGTTGACCCCAATGTAAGCATTAAAGAAAGTATGATGGCCTGACTGGGTTCATACCCCAGAACTAATAAAGTAGGAGTAAGGACGATTCCGCCTCCTATGCCAAAAAAACCGGAGATGATGCCAATGACGGCCCCACCTATCATAAATAATATCCATTCCATGTCGTACGTCACTTCCTTCATGTAACATTATACCTCGAGATTAGTTATAATAGAAATGAATAATGATAATATAGTCGATTACGTTTTATAATGGAGGGGGCATAATGCAACTGGACTGGATTCGGACGTTTGTTACACTCGCGCAACTTCAGCATTTCACTAAGACGAGTGAATACCTGAATTTATCGCAACCAACCGTCAGTGTTCATATCAAAAAATTAGAACAGAGCCTGGGAACGGCTCTTATCCATCGTTCCTCCACCAATCAGCAATTCGAGTTGACACCTGCTGGAGAGCAGGTGTTTGAGTATGGGAAAGAAATGATGGAGTTGTGGAGATCGATGGAACAGGTCAATCAGAAGAAAGAAGAAATCCAACTACGGATTGGCTCGACCCATACGGTCAGCGATGTTCTGCTACCGGACTTTGTTAAAAAAATAAAAGTTCTCAATCCTCAAGTCCGTTTACAATTGATGATCCATAATCACGAGACGATTGTAGAAGCCTTGAATTCGAATGAGCTCGACCTTGCACTTGTTGAGGGAACGAAGGGATTAGAGCCGTTTCATGTAGAGGTGATCAGTCGGGATGAACTCCGCTTCTTCGCGAGCAGCAGGATGAATCTTCACTCTTCTCCTTTCATATTGAGGGAACAAGGTTCAGGTACGAGGGAATATGCGGATGATTTCTTAAAATCGGAGCGCATCGTCCCGGTTGAAATCCTTGAAGCAAGCAGCCATTTCCTCATTAAGCAACTCGCTGTGAGGGGCCTTGGCATCGCATTTCTCTCGAGCTCCATGGTCAAAGAAGAAGTGATTCAAGGAAAACTCGTCCCAATCGAACCTTACGTCATCCACCGCCCCTTTTATGCCGTTCATCCTGAACACGTATCTTCACTATCCGTCATAAAAGAGCTGGTATCCTTGATTGATGATACGAATTAAATGGAGAGGGACCTCTTAAAGCAAGAATTGAAATAGTTTTTTCACACACTCAAGCAATACTTGATAGGAAATTCAATTATCAACAGATAGACTTAGATTATACTATTAAAACGAGGTGAGTATTTTGTTTGATATGACTAAGGTTGGGAAACAGATTGCACAATTTAGGAAGAACCAAAACATTACACAGATGGCGCTCGCTGATCAGCTTGGGGTCAGTTTCCAGGCGATCAGTAACTGGGAGCGGGGACAAACCATGCCGGATATATCCAAATTACCCGAACTAGCTAGAATATTCAGTATCAGCATTGATGATTTGTTAGGCAATAGTAAAGGGACAAAGCTGGTGAAAGATTTGGTTGATAATGAGTCTTTGGTTGAATCACATCCAATTGATAAGGATGAGTTGATTCATATTGCTCCTATTCTAAGTGAGGATATTGCAGACAGATTGTATCATAATGTAGATGGTGAGCTATCACTGGAGGATCTGGCATTGATTGCTCCTTATATTCATCAGAATTCAATTGATCAATTAGCCAACAGACAATTTAAAATGAATGGTCTTGCAGGATTGACCTCCATTGCCCCTTACATCAGTCAGGATAAGATTGACGATTGTGCCCGGAAAGAACTTGAGTCAAGAGGGATGGAAGGTTTGGCGCCTATGGCAGCATTCATTAGCTCAATGGTTATTGATGAGTGTGCCAAGAAGGAATTCGAAGCGAATGGAATAGTAGGTCTTGCCGCCCTTGCTCCGTTTATCAGTCAATCCGTTATAAATGAGTGTGCTCAGAAGGAGTTTCAATCGAATGGTTTAGATTCCTTATCTGCTATTGCCCCATTTATCAGTCAAGAAACATTAAGTCAATGTGCTAAAGAATCTTACCTTACGGATGGAATACATTCCATCGTTCCCATCGCCCCTTTCATTCAAAAAGAACTACTAAATGAACTTGCCATAGACGCCATCACCAAAAAAGGAATGAAGGAAATCATCCCGATCATGCCATACATCGACCACCACATCGTTGAGGAACAAATTATTAAATAAGAAAGAGGGACGGACCTCCAAATGGAGGTCCGTCCCTCTTTCTTATTTACCCGTTCGCTTCAGATCGATCAACCACCGCGGCTCCTACAATGTCGCCGGTTACGTTAGATGCCGTTCCACCCATTCCGATGATGGCATCGACTCCTGCAATGAGAGCAACGATTTCGAGTGGTAATCCAAACATCGTTAACACGGCCGATAATGTAACCAATCCTGCAGCTGGGACTCCTGACGTTCCAATGGATAGTAAAGTTCCAACCAAAACGATCATCAAGAGGTCTGTAACAGAAAGGTGTAAATTCGTGACGTTTGCCGCGAATACAATCGATACGCCCATCCTCAGGGCTCCCCCATCTGAATTAAAGATGGCCCCCAACGGTAATGCAAAATTCGCCGTTTTATCAGATATACCGGCCTTCTTGGCTGATTGAATGGCTACCGGTAGAGATGCAATACTGCTTGAAGTGAAAAAGGCAGTGCTGTATGCTTCTTTCGTCTTCTTGAAAAATGTGATAACCGGATTACCCGTCAGCTTTAAGAAGCCCGCATAAACTATAATCCAGAGTAAAAGAATTCCCAGGTAAAAGACTCCCACAAACTTTAAGAGAGATTGAATCGTGTCCCACCCCTGCTGACCAAATGTCGCAGCACTGATAGCAAGCACACCAATCGGCGCGTATGCCAGTACCCCTTTCAGGAGGATATAGAACATTTCATTGAAGGCAGTGAAAACATTATCCAGTAATTCACCGTATTCCCTCAGCTTACTTTCTTGAGAGAACTTCATCCAGGATATGGCTATCCCCATAATGATCGCAAGGAACATAATCGCCAGAGTATCGCCACCTGCAAAAGCCTGGAATAGATTATCAGGGATGATCTGGAGCAGTACATCTCCGAACTGTGGTACTTTTGGTTCCGCCACCTGGGCATTAGGAAGTTCTAAATTCGTACCTGGGTTGAAAAAAAACGCTAATCCAAGACCGATGAAGACCGCTGCTGCCGTGGTTGCTGCATAATATAGAATCAGCTTCCACCCCATCCGACCAAGCTGGGTCACACTCATCTTGTTCACCGCCTGCACTACAGTGAGGAAAATCACCGGGATGGCTATCAAGCTCAGAAGGTGAATGAGCACCGTTCCGAATGGCTTCAGAATTTCAGCATCTGACTTAAAGACGAGTCCAATGATGATCCCTAACAGGAACCCAACAGACATCTTCAAAACAAATGGGACTTTCATATATTGCTTCCATATGTATTTCATTTACACCTACGCCTTTACACATATTTTTTCAGACACCCATTATATCACTTTTACGGGAAGAGGGACGGACCTTCTTTTCGAGGTCCGTCCCTCCCTATTACTAAATTCAAATACAATCCCTTTCTTTGCCCCGCTTTTCTATTTCCCGTTTATATTCATCATAATTGCCACTGTAACTTTTTAATGTATGCTCTTCAACCGCGATGATTCTCTCAGCCATTCTGTTGATAAAATAACGGTCGTGGGAGATGAAGAAAATGGTACCGCTGAATTCGTCCAGGGCCTCCTCAATCGTTTCAATCGTATCAATATCAAGATGATTCGTCGGCTCATCCAAAATCAATAGATTGATATCCTGAAACAATAACATCGCAAGTTTTAATCTGACTCGCTCCCCTCCCGAAAGATGTTTCACTTTCTTGAATACACTTCCTTTATAAAACATGAACCTTGAAAGATATTCCCGCGCCTTCCCTTCTACTATGGAAATATCCTCCCTGAAAGTATCAAGGACGCTTGCTTCATCATTATTAAATAGTATCGTCTGAGGTAAATAGGCCGCATTGACATTTGCACCGAACTGGATTGTGCCTCCATCAGGAAGATCTTCACCTATAAGCATTTTCAGGAATGTGGATTTCCCACTCCCATTTGGACCCAGCATGGCGACTCTTTCTCCATAACGGACCATCACATCGGTTTTAGCAAAAATCAACTTATCGTCAAACTGTTTCGATAAACCAACGCCTTTAATGGCTTCTTTCCCTGATCTGCCTGAAGCTTTCAAGTCCAGATGTATGCTCCTACTTTCGAAATTGGGTTTATCGATAAGCTCCAACTTGGACAGTTTCTTTTGAACGCTTGCTGCCCTTTTAAAGAACTTCGTATTATCAGCCCTCAATGCCCAATCACGTAAACTCATCACTGTATGTTCCATGCGTTTGATTTTCTTTTGCTGTTCCTTAAAATGCTCATATTGGACTCTCAAATTCTCTTCTTTTTGAAGAATATATGATGTGTAATTCCCTTTATATGAAATCGATTTTTTATTCTCGATCTCTACAATATTTGTCACTACGTTATCTAAGAAATAGCGATCATGGGAGACAATGAGTACCATACCTTTATAGCTCTTCAGAAAGCCTTCCAGCCATTCAACCGATAACATATCAAGGTGATTCGTCGGTTCATCCAAGAGCAGGATGTCGGGCTGATGAATTAAAAGCTTCCCAAGCCCGACAGTGGTTTTCTCCCCGCCACTTAACAGGTCAAAGTCACGCTCCAGCAAGCTTTCTGTAAGTTGAAGCCCTGTACAGACCTTGCTTATTTTCTCTTCCTTCTCATAACCTCCCTTTACTTCAAATAATTGAATGAGTTCACTATATCGACTCAAAGCTTTATCAAGTTCATTCCCTTCCAACACGCTCATGTCATTTTCCAATTTACGCATTTCTACTTCTATTCGATCTACTTCTTCGAATGCTGAATACAGTACATCCCTAGCCTTCATTCCTTCTGGGTAGACAGGCGATTGTTCCAAATACGCACTGGTTGCCCCCTTTGACATGTGAATGAGACCTTCGTCATAACCGTAGCTTGAGGTTTGAGGGTATCCAGGATAATAATTCATCCGCTCAATACCGGCGATCAGTTTCATGATCGTACTCTTCCCGCATCCGTTCTCCCCGACGATTCCTACTTTGTCTCCTTGATATACTTCAAGAGAAACATCTTCTACGACGAGTGTCGCTTCCATATATTTTTTGATTCTATTTACTTTTAACTCCAACATATGCGTTCCTTCTTTCGTTCGAAATGAAGTTACGCTATTTATGGACAGGCCAAATAAAAGATTTACTCCTATTCATTTTTTACAATAAAAAAAGACCACAAGAAGGGTATTCCTTCTCACAGTCATGAATCATGATCAACATATAACCCATAAAGGGTCCACCACCGTCAATATAGTGCTGGCGGTGCTTAACCTTCATGAACATTTCATCTTGATATCAGGACAGTAAGCTTCCTTCTAATTGCCTGATTCCATAAAGAGCATAACAAATAAACCTATAATACACAGGCAATTTAAGCTCATTACAAAATCCTTATTAATTTAAAAAATCAAATTAATCAGCAATTAGTTGGTTCCATAAACTTACTATCCCTCCCCGCAACATTTTCATTATTATCTCATTATTAGATAAATTTGTAAATAGAGGGACGGACCTCTATTTTCACTTTAGAGGTCCGTCCCTCCACCAATTACTTCCCTAAAAAGCCGCCTTCGGATTTTATGAGTTGTCCTGTAATCCAGGCGGATTCTTCGCTGGCCAGGAAGCTGATCAGTTTTGCAGCGTCTTCCGGTTGGCCGATACGGCCGGTTGGAAATAGAGGTAGCAGATGTTCCCTTATTTCATCAGAGATCCAACCTGAATCTGTCGGTCCCGGATCTACCGAGTTCACTGTGATCCCGATAGGTGCAAGTCCAACTGATAATGGTTCTGTAATGGATATCAACATTCCTTTTGTAGCGATATAGGCTAGGTTATTGGGGTCCGGTCCTTTTGAAACCATATTGATGATCCGGCCGTGTGCCATTTTGGGGACAGCTTTTTCAAATCGTTTGGCAAACTCCGTTGTCAACAAAAGTGTCCCGCTGTTGTTTACTTGAAAATGTTTGTCCAGAATATCTTTATCCAACGTGGAATAACTTGCCGGAGCTTCGTACGTCGCGTTATTCACTAATATCGAAGGTGTACCTAGAATTTCTTCTACCTGATCCATTAAACGAGCGTGGGCTGTTCCTTCACCCAGGTCCAACTCCATATGGGCAGCCCGCACGCCATTTTTTTGCAGTTCCTTACTTAATTGATGAGGAAAGCCTGTATCTGCACCATTCCCAGTCATTTCATCAAATGAACTAAAATGGGTAAAGAAAATATCTGCTCCTGCAATGGCAAGTGATCGGCAAATTGCTGCTCCGATTCCCTTTGAACGGCTTGCTCCCGTAACGATGGCTATTTTACCTGTTAAATTGGTCATTTTAGTTTCCTCCTATTTCTAAAAGGAGAGGTCAACTGGCATTTAGAGTTTGGCGTTGATACATACCCAGCTTAAAGTCCTGATTTCTTAAGTACACGCCAGGCATTTTCTACATGCATTCCTTCAGTTTTGATCTCCACGAAGTCCTTTAACGGTTCCTCAGCTGAAGTCAAAGAAAAATCGCTTTCAAGATTTTTCCGATATGAAATTTCATCTTTCCACCCGGTTAAGACCAGGAATTGATTCACTTCTTGTTGAGAAAAAGCATATGTACCACCAATCAATCCTTGTGCAGCAGCCCTTCCTGAATTCCAGGTTGCTTCCTGAGTGTTGTCAGAATTCTCCTTCTTATCTTCTTCTCCCTGACCTACTGTCACGCGAATATATTGACTTTGACGTATGAGATCACTCATCTCCCCTGCCGAATTCAAAGCCGAGCCGAATCCCTCATACAATTGAACTTCTATAGAGGAATAAGTGCTTCCTTGAGCAGAATCGAAAAAAATCTCATCATGTGTTTTTTCCATAAATAAATCGTAGTCCTTGCGGGTTTCCCAAAATGCAAACACACAAGCAGTGAGGTTTGGATCATAGCGCCAGCCACCTAATTGTCCAATGAACCCCTTCACTGAATGTAGACGGCTCCATTGCTTTTGAGATTCAAAGAATAATTCTTTCTGATACTCTCTCACTCTGCAGGTAATTCTCTTGATCAACATATCCTCACCTTAAATATTTTCATAGATTTCTAATAAAGCACCCTCGGGATCGCGGAAATGAGCGACCCTCATGCCCCACTCAACTTTTTCCATGGGCATTGTGATAAATTCCACTTTTTCTTTCAGTTTTTCATACGCTTCCTCTACACTTTCTACTTCAAAAATCAATGCAACATGGTCGACAAGAGATGCATCTTGATTGTTTTCAGTACCCAGTGCATCCGTCATCTGTTTCCGTTCGAAAATACCTAAATGTGCCTGTCCGACTTTAAATTGTCCATACTTAGAGTCTTCATCTCCCCAGGATACCTCAAATCCCAAAACATCCTTGTAAAAAAGGAAGCATTTTCTATAATCCTTCACCAGTAACCGGGTATGTGTTAAATTCAAAACAAAAACCTCCTCTAACACTTTGCTACTACCAATTATTTCAAATTATCTTTTTGAAGACAATCATTTTCTTACAGGAAATTAGGAAAAAGGGCGAGCATTAAATCACTATACTCTATTTATGACATACATTAACTATATCAAAAAGAAAATCTGAAATTGGAGGAAGGAAATTGAGAAAAAAAAGTAGGGCTCAACACTATGTCAATCAGGGCATCCGATGCACACCAGAATTCCCTCCAAAGAGCTGTCATACATTTTATCCACCAGTTCCGATACCACAAACTCCCGGCATCCTTAAGACCACTACCTTTCAGTATGTCGCATATTCTGATGGAGCCAAAAGGAATTTCACTAATCAGGATCGTTCCGAGGAATATAGTACGTCCGGGATTCTTTGCCCACAACAAGTCTCGTATATGAATCTCTTTGTAAATGCCATGCTTCAGCCGCCATCTTTATATAAAGTAAGAGAGGGATTGCTCACACTGACTTCAGCGGACCTCCCTGCTGAAGGGGTACCGGTCATCTTACAATATATTTTAATTCATAGAGAATAGAAAAGAGCGATGACAAATCATCGCTCTTTAATCACTAAGTTTCAATAGTAGTAGAAGCGGTTGGTACGTAGTTGATCACCTCAAGCACAATCGAAGAATCCTGGATGATGGAACCTCCACCTGCCGGGACATCGATGGCTAAAGAACCGACCCCAGTTGCACCAGGTGTGTACGTATAAATCCCCTCCATCTGAAGTGCACCATTGATGTACAAATTCACATAACTGTTACTGGCAGCCAACGCAGGAAGAGCCGTCGCAGCAGCTCCAGTGTCTTCAAAGAAATCTGCTGCATCAATAGTCAACGTTGCACCTGCAGCCGTTTCAGCAGTGGTAACATTGAAGAACTTTGCAGTATCTGGTGAGACGGAAATGGTGGAAGTAGCAGTAGCCTGTATTTTCATTAGTTGCAGAGCCAAATCATTCCCCCCTTTCTTTAGTAAAATCGTATTACTCTATTAGTTATATGCTTGCTCTAGTAGAATGATTGGGATTTTGGAATAATTTGGTTAATACAGGTCATGGAATAACAAAAAGCCCAGTCTTTAGATACTGGACTTTTCAATACTTTAATAGAGGCGAAATGGAATTTAGAATTATTGTCAGTGTCTCATTATTGCCCCGTCCCGCCACCAGAGTCACGACCACCACCCATGGTGTAGTTTCTGTCTTCCCCTGGTTTCGCACCAGGATCTATCCCCGGGGTGTGCCAGTCGTTTCCTCTTCTTTTTCGTCTGATATCTATAACCAGTGCAAATAACAAGATCCCAACAATTAAAACAACGAACCACGTCATTACTATCTCCCCCTCATAGATCATATGTTGAAGATGGAAATGAAATGCAATCCTACTTATCTGACTAATTTATTCGATCTAAAAACTTTTGTACTGTTGAATTGAATTCATCCGGTTCATCAATATTTGCTGTATGCCCTGCATTCGGGAGTAAGCCGACCTCAATTTCCGGATTTGATTTTTTGATATAAGCAATGGATTCCACTTCATGCACATCATGACTTCCGTTCAAAACCAGTACTGGCCGTGTGAGTCTTTGTAAGTCCTCTTTTGTAACGGCGGGATAATGATAGGTCATTGTATGAAGTACTCTTTGAATCGTTTCCTTCCATTTACCCCCATGCAGTTGCAGAAAATGCTGTGCAATATCCTCGTCATTCTCTTCAATACGCAGGAAGTAATCATTCTGTTTCTCCATAATCTCATTCAACTCTTCAGGAATATGAGGTGAGTAACCAGTCAGAATGACCCCCTTCACAAGTTCCGGCTTACGTAAAGCGATATGTATGGCCAGCGATGCTCCCAGTGACAACCCCAAAATATAACCTTCACCTTTTTCCTCTATAATTGAATATAGATAATGAAGGGTATCTTCAATGTAGTTATCGGAAGGCTCTGTTGTTGAATCCCCATGTCCCGGCAAATCAAGTAGTACAAGCTCGTAGCGATCTTCAAAGTATGCAATCTGATTTGAGAAGTGCGTACGTGCCGTGCCCATAAAACCGTGAAGCATATATATTTTTTCCATTGTCATCCCCCTGATTCTCCTCTTCCACAGCCATCCTTAATGCTCCTGAAAGGTTTTCCTGAATCCATAAAACGGTCTGTATCCTTTTTGTTCATAATACGTATGGGAGGTGCTGCTAGCGAGCATCTCTATTCTCGTATCCGGATATAACCCATGTACGTACTGCAGGAGTGCGTCACCAATTCCCTTCGCACGGAACTCCCGATGGATCAGTAATTCACAGATAAAAAGGGTGATGGATTGGTCGGTCAATCCCCTGATATAGGCAATGATTTCTCCTTCATGTAATGCCACAAAGGCGATAGTAGAGTTGTTCCAGGCATTTTTTGTACTATCTTTCTTCTCCACCAGGTTATTCCACTGTTCGTCTGAGTTAAGATGATGAATATAATTAAAGTCTTCTTCTCTATATTCTCGTATTTCGATGATTACATTATCTTTCACGCTTATTTCCATTTCGACATTCCTCCCATTCCGCTTCTAATAATTCCGTAAGTCCGCCATTCATCGCTTTGGAAAGATTCACCCATATGACTGCACCCATTGGATGCTTGTAACGAAAAGGTTTATCAAATATCGAAGGCTGATCCAACACCCATGCATATGTCCTTTTATAAGGAAGCGAGAGCGCTTCCTGTCCATCTCCGCCATGCTTAATGGAATTCTCACGGTAATTATCCAACGTCAATTCTATACTGTCTTTGATTTCAACTGTTCCTATGACTGTCCCGGTGCCGCTCTTTATTAATCCGACGCGCCCCCTGACAGCCGTGTTAGAACCGCGTATCTCCCAGGTCTTTCCCCCTTTAAGAATATAATCGATCCATGGTGCTCTGATTATTAACCCTTTCATTGAATACTCCTTAACTTTTCATTCTGTGAACAGGATGATCGACTGGATTCCGAAACGATCTCCTGAATGTAATCCTTTATTCATTAATAGAGAAATCTCCAGTACTCTTCCACTTTAACATAATTATCCAATACCGATAATCCTTTTTGATGAAAAAGAAGCTAACCTTTGGATTAGCTTCCTGAACAGTACGATATAAGTTAATTCCAATCAACGACAGGCTTATCAGTCTGAACCCTGATCCCCAGTTCTTCTGCAGCGGCAAAAATCAATTCTTTTCTGAAATAGTAACTGATATGATGCACGATTTTCCCGTTCTCCACTTCCTGGTATTGTATGTCATGGATTTCAGGACCTTTCTCGCCATCTGTTAGCTTGACGATAACATTACGTCCCCATAAACTGTATTCCACAGCCCTCATAACTGGAAGTCCATATTTCATTGAACCGGAGCGCATCTCTTCTTTGTTGAATTCCTGGAAACCGAGGGCGGCATCATTTTGTGCTTCTTCACTGATCAATGCCATCACAGCGTCAATATCCCCATCATTCATAGCTTTCAGGTATGCCTTGATGATCGGGTGAGTTTCAGGTTGAGTCTGTTGACTTCTGCTTTCACGAACATCAATCGTTTTCAGTTTTTCCTTTATACGACGGACCGCAGCGTAGACCCCTCCTGGTGTTGTCCTCACCATGCCAGCCACTTCCCTCGCATCGAACCTGAATACCTCCCTCAACAGGAAGACCGCGACCTGCCGGGGATAAAAATGGTTAAATAGGATGTGTAAAGCTTCTTCTGCTTCCAGATCATCTTTTGGGGTATCTTGAAGGAATTCATCTTCTTCAAGGAGACCCAGATGCCTTTTTTCTTTTCTACACCGGTCAATCCATGTGGTTGTGGCCATACGGTATAAATAGGCTTTCGGGTTTGTGGGATGCCAACGCTGGTAGTAGCCTCCGAACGCTTTTAACATCGTATCCTGAAATAAATCTTCCCCATCCCACGGTGACCCCGTTAAATATCGGCAATACTTCCATAATCCTTCTTTAAATTCTTCCATCATGGATTGAAACTCACTCGCCAATTCCCTGTTTTTTTCCGTGAACGATTCTTCTATCGTTTCCCGCATTTTCATCCCCCTCTATATTTTTCTAGTTCATATGTAAAACGTTTAACCACTGCCAAATTATACGGGCAGGACAATAAAAGTGAAAAATATTTAGATTTTTCACTTTTCATTTTACTATATTATTCAATTTGCATAATCATAAAAATTGGATATTACCTGGTAAGAGAAACTAATCTTTCCGTTCATTTCCCCTCTTGAAATTCCCTGTCACTTTTGCCATTATTAACTGTTTGTTTTTTTCATCGTAAGTATCTTGTATTCTTTTCAAGAATTTTTCCGCGTCTTTCCCCTTCAAAATTTTCACTTACTTCCCCTCATAACCAATAAATACGCTTAGATCTTTATTGACCTGGTAGTGAAAAGGCATTTCATCCAGGCGGTTCCTTTTATCGATATTGCCCATCGTTCATCTCAACTTCCTTTCATAGTTGTTCATGCTGTCTTCTTTTGTGAGCCTGCCACGTTCGGATCACACTTGGTACACCGGCGGACATGCTCACCATAAAACTCCACATGACGTACATCCACTCACCGGTGTACAGTGCTACACAAATAAAAAACAACAATTGACCCAAAAGGGCTAACCACGAAGCGACCCATGCTATAGTCAGATTTTCTTTCAAGCCAGATCCTCCTCAAAATGAATATAATTGTTGAGCAATTTTTAGAAATGTATCATTCTAAATAATCGATTTAAGAAGCAACCACAATAATAATCGTGATTGCTTCTAAATCCATTAATTCATGACCCATTTATCCTTCAAGAACAGCACTCTTCCAATCATAAAGATGATAATCATAATCACCAGGTTGCTTCCGATCGTAATGGCGATGTGCTGATAATCCACCACACCCATCAACAACTCTTTAAATTGGCTGAAGAGGTTCAGAATCGGGATGGCGAAATGTTTAAAGGTCAGCTCGTTCAGTCCGACATTTGTGATGAACATGCCTGGGAACGCAGCAAGCATCATGATCGGTGCGCTGTAACTGCCTGCTTCCTTGACGGTCTTTCCTAGAATGCTTGTGATCATCTGCAGGGAAGCAATAAATACGGCATACACAACGGTAAGTAGGAGGGAAATCCCGACAATTTGATAAACATTCTCACCGAAGGATACTGCTTTTTTCAGGTTTTCTGTAAATAAACTGATTTCAACTGTGAGAACAATGAGGGTGACAAGTCCTGTGATGACCCCGACAGAAGCAATGGTCAACCACTTAGAAAGCATTAATGTGGAACGTTTGACAGGTGTCATGAGCAATGCTTCCATCGTTTTTTTCTCTTTTTCCCCTGCGAATAAGTCTGCAGCTGATGGAGCGGTTCCCACTCCTATGGATATTGCCAGGATAAGAGGTACAAGGAAGGATAGCAGGAATATGCTTCCCTCATCATCCGAGACTTCCTGCTGTTTAATAGTGAACGGCTGAATGATGGCAAGGTCCGTCCCTTCTGCTCTTAATCTCTCTGAAGTAACTTCTTTTTCATAGGCGGTTAGGGCGTTTGTAGCCGCATTCATAAGATTGCTTGAATTCTGGCTGAAGGAATCCCCGATTAAAGTGATCTCGGCTTCCGTTCCTTCATCGATACTTTGAATAAAATCCGTGCTTACAATCATGGCGGCAAGTGCTTCTCCCTCTTCAACAGCTTTTCTCGGGTTGTCTGATTTAACAAGCTCAATATTTTCGAATCCTGAGAATATTTCCGAGAGTTCACGACTGATGGAAGTGTCCACTGCAAGGGCATAGGATTCCCCTTCTCCTCCTGAAACCATATTCTCATAGAAAAATACAAGTCCACTCATCATAAATAACGGAAGGAAGACGGTGAGCAGAAGAGTTCTGCGGTCTCTGAAACTGTCTTTCAATTCTTTCAGATAGATATTAAGAAGCATAGTGCTCATCCCCTCTCACCAATTTACTCATAAAGATATAATTAAGATCCCTGCTCTTTTCAGTCTTGTATAATTCTTCAATATCGCCTTGGTACACCAATTCCCCTTTATGCATCATGGCCACTTTGTCACATAGCATGGATACTTCCTCCATGATGTGGCTGGAGAAGAGGATGGTCTTCCCTTCACGCTTCAGCTGATGGACAAGCTGGCGAAAGACATTTGAAGATGTGATGTCTAGACCTGTCGTCGGTTCATCAAACAAGATGATATCTGGATTATGGATCAATGTCCTTGCAATAGCGACCTTCTGACGCATCCCTTTGGAAAATCCACCTACCCGCCTGTCAAGATAATCCCTCATTCCGAACATCCTCGACAGATCATCGATCCTCACTTTCGTTTCATGCTTGCTCAAGCCGTATAGGCGAGCGAGGTATTGCAGGTTTTCCCTTGCAGATAAACGGTCATATAAACCCGTTTCCCCTCCAAATAAGACACCGATCTTCGTTTTGATTTTGTTGGGATTTTCAATGGTATCGTAACCTGCAACTTCTATCGTGCCCTCTGTAGGTGTCAGTAAAGTTGCAATTGCCCTTAGAAGCGTGGTCTTTCCTGCACCATTTTCACCGAGCAGCCCGACCACTTCCCCTTTCTGAACGGAAAGAGAGACATGTTTTAATGCGGTTATATAGTTCTTTTTATCCTTAAACGTCTTTGTCACTTCACGAATATGAATCAATACAATCACCTCAATAATGTTTAATATGTTTTTATCATACAAATGAATTGGGGGAGAATCTTTACTTATGTCGTGAAAAGTCCATTTCTTGTCGTGAAAATGCCAAATTCTTCTTTAAAAATGGTAAAATGAAGTAGAATGATAGAAATGTGAGGGGAATGGAAATGAAGATTGGTCTCGTAGACGATCGAATGATCGATTTAGATAAGTTAAACGGCATCGTTTCCCGGGCACAGGGTGTGGAAATCGTCTTTTCCACCACCTCAGCCGAGGAAGCCTATGACCAAATCAAGAAAGAAACCATCGACGTTCTGATCGCGGATATTGAGATGCCCCACCTATCTGGATATGAACTGGCGGATATCATCCACTCTCACGCTCTCAATATTTCGGTCATTTTCGTAACAGCAAACAGTGGATATGCTGTCCACGCCTTCGAGTTGAACGTCCATGACTACATCATGAAGCCGTATACAAATGACCGCCTGATGAAATCCATCGAGCGTCTAATGGAAAAGTCGAAGGCGGCTGAACTGAAAGGACGCCTCTATTTAAAACAAAAAAATGATATACATATCGTACAAAAGAAAGATATCGTCTTCATTGAAAGATCCGGCCGATCCACGACGATTTATACGAAAGAAGAAAGAATCAAAACCTATTTAACGTTGAATGAATTAGAAGGAGAACTGCGTGAAAGAGATTTTATCCGTTCCCATCGCTCCTTCATCATCAACATACACTATGTGAAGAATTTCTCCCTTTATGCGAAAAATTCATATATCATCACGTTTGAAGGTCTCGATGCACAGGCCATGATCACAAAGGAAAAAGTAGAGTACCTGCAACAACATTATTTCTAAAGGGTGAAGCCGCATTGAAACGAATGATTATCTATTGGTTCGTACTATCGTTAATCGGATTTATACATATTGAACAAATACTTATGAATTTATCTTGGCAATTGCCATACTATCTCACTTACCCGGTTATTCTCATCATTTCTTATCTTCTCATTAAAAAAATGATGATCCATACGATCGATATCACACAAAAATGGCACATCCTGCTCTCATTAACCCAACTATTATTGTTACTTACCTATATTCCCATGAAACCATCGTTGCTGATGGTAGCAATATTCTTGATCTTTATAGGAATCGAAATTGCCAGATGGGATGTAGCAATGAAAATGAATCTGCTAATAAATGACCAAAAGCAATATGAAGAGGAGCGCTCTCACCTTACAGAGACGTTCCGGATAGTCCGTAGTGAACGCCATGATTTCCTTAAGCATGTGGCTTCCATTCACTACATGCTGGAAAACCATCACCACGAAGAAGCAGCCGCCTATCTGGATGACCTCGTGGATGGTTATGAAGAAACCAACCTATCCATTAAAGGAGAACGGGGCAGTGTAGCGGGCATCCTCCAGGAAATGTACAATCGTGGGAAGGCTTCGGGGGTGACGATGATCTACGATGCAGACATGCCATTTTCTACCCTTCCAATGAAAGATAAACATATCGTCACACTGCTTGGGAATCTGTTATCAAATAGCATTGAAGCTTCCACCGAGTGGAAAATACATTCCGGTAAGCAGGCAAACGTTAGCCTGCAGTTCTATAAGAGAAGTGGGCTGTATATGATTATTTGCCAGAATCCTTCCTTGCCAATTCCAACGCCAATCCTTGACCGTCTATATCAAAGTTTCGGTCAAACGACAAAAAATAAGCACGAAGGCCTTGGGACAAAAATCATCCACGATACTGTCCATGACTACATGGGTTCTCTCGACTTCACGTATAAGGAAGAAGAGTTTACAGTAAAAATCAAGATTCCTGCAATTCATCAAGGAAAAATAGAAGAAAGCTCAGAATAACTCTGAGCTTTCAATAGTAAAATCTATGATTATATTATATTGAGAGAATGAATAGATTAACATCCCTTTTAGAAACTATACTATTTATTAATCTTCATGGGTTCATTCTGAAACTGAAGCCCTTTCTCGATACTAGCAATATCACAAAGTGGTACAAAACTTGTTGTACCTGGAACAAGAAGGTCATCGATTTCAACTACACTATTTTTCAAACTTCTAAATCTCCCAACGAAAATACCTGCTGATGCCTCTCCAAATATAGTAATCCCAATGGTGTCCCCACAACGAAATTGATCCATAATAGTCTTCTCTAAACCAATAACACAACAATTGCATGTATCTACTTGTAGATGGTCACTATGATCATCATGCTTGTACGGATTACATTTGTTGCAATTATTGTCACTATATTTTCTATTCACACTTTCCCTCCTTTCTAATCGAAGGATACACTAGTATATGAAATGTTAAGTAGGAAAGTATGGGCATAGCAATCAAGTCTATGAAAATGTGCTCAACACATAACAATCTTCAACAGATTCTCTATCATTCGTAGTGTATTTTAATCACATGCATCAAACACATCCAAACGTTTCTACTAATAACATGTGGGGAATATTATTGTGAACGATTAGAGAGGAGGAACTTCAATGATTGGAGCATCCGGAGTTGTATTTTATATTTTCATTCCACTAATCATTATTGCAGGCATTATCGGAATAACAATTGGTTACTTTAGAAAAAAAGCGAGAAAAAATAGAAATTTTTAAAAACCGACATACAAACAAGGCTCAGTATTTGTTCTGAGCCTTTCTTAATATTTACTTATATTTCTTAATTTGATATATCGATCGCTCCTTTTCTGAAGTATTTTAGAATACATTCATTCATTTTTCTGTATCATAAGGAGGTTCTTATTTCACTTCGCTGAATTATTATCTACCGATGTCCCTGTTTACGTGCCTTAATGTAACCATAATACGCACATGTTCCATTTTCCTTTAAGTCTTTCACCTCGAATCCACACATTTCATAGAATTTGAAATTGTTCGCAGAGGTATGAGCGAACCAATCTCCATGAGGCAATTTACCGACACAGAGCTGAACAAGTTTCTTTCCTATCCCCCTCCCCCGATAATTAGATAGAACCACTAAATCCATTATATTGGCTGCCATGATCTTGTCTGAAATCACCCTTACCATCCCAATCATCTCGTTCTGATCCCAAACAGTGAAGGCCCATGTCGAATTCGTAAAGATCAAAGAAAACTTTTCTTTCTGCCATGCTGGAATATTCCTTGACCAACCTGCATCTTTAAACAGCGCTTCCACTGAATGAGCAGGAACCCCTTCTGTCCCTTCCCTGATGATCAATCCATTGAAATACTGATACAAATTGACTCCACCTCCTATTTAAATCAAGAAAATATTCTCAATTGCTTCATTTGTATTTTGATTCTGCTGAATCTTTTCCTAACTTCACTTCGATCATCGGGCAGTAATGTAATTTCAAATAGATCCGCAATTGATTCCGCAACCTTTTCCACAGCCAGGTTGTTTGTAAGGATACGATTTTCAAAGGTTTTGTTTGACAAGCCTTCCATGCATCTGTCGATTTGTTTTGCCGCCCATGAATTCTTCCTTTCTCCCCTTCTTCTTAACCTTTTTTCAATTATTTCTTTGTCCGCCCAAAGAATGGCGTGCTTGACTTCTACGCCCTCTTTTCTTAATTCGTCTATAATTTCATTGAAATAATCTGCATCGACGATCGTCATGGGCACAATGACGACACCATCATAATGTTCATCAATATATTTCAGGATTGAATAATTGCATTCCCGCCAAGGTGCGTAATCTTGAAAATCCTCTTTCGACGCCTGTATAGGGATCATCTTCCTCAAAAGGAATCCCACTTCTTCCGGGTCATATACAAATGAATCCTTCATTCGCCTATGTAACTCATATGCCGTTTGTGTCTTACCGGAACCAAACGCACCATTAATCCAAATAATCAATTCATTCACCCCAATCCCTTACCTGCTATTTTGGAAAATAGCTCTATACACTTCCCCTATCAACCCTTTCATCTGATGAACACCCGTGTCAGTATTTGTCATGATCACAAGTCCTGTTTCTTCATAAGGATTCGCGACCATCATGCATTGAAAGCCAACACCCCAACCAAGTGAAGAAATCTCTACCCTCTCACAGCCCGGATCAAGAAAGACCCCCAAACCTGCCCAATCCTTTCCTCCCTGAGGCTTTATCATTTCTTGGGCGGCAAAGGACGAGAGAAGGTTTCCTTTTCCCTTCAAAGCAAACATTAATTCCATGACCAGTTGAGCCACGTCTGTCGGGGTAGTCCATAATCCCGAAGCAGCAGGATATGGATAAATCGGGTATTTCCTCTCTACTAATCTATTAGCCTTCATGTGACCACAAGAAAATTGTGTCCTGATAGAAGGCAGATCATATGTACTATCATTCAACCGCAATGGCTGAAATAAATATTCCCGGATCACCTCTTGAAAGGATTTCCCCAATACATTTTCAATTACAAGCTGAATCATGCAATAACCGGCATCTGAATAACAAAACTCTCTTCCAGGCTCCACTTTCGCTTCAACCAGACTACTGCAATAGGGTGTCACCCCTTCCAACAGTTCTTTCATTGCAGGCTTCCCCCACAGAGGATTTAATTCCCCGAACCCGTTGCTGGGATCTTCAATTCCCGACTGATGACAGAGTAGGTGTCTGAGCGTAATAAATTCGTTTGAAAATTTCTCAGGGACAATCCTTGTTGACAGATGTTTGCTTACATCTTCATCGATATGTAAAATACCCTGTTCCGATAAGGTCATTACCAACATAGAAGTGAAAAACTTACTGATGGAACAAGCATTAAAGATGGATGCCTGTTCCACTCTTTTAGTCGAACCTATTTCGAGGGAACCAAAGCAGTCCGTTCTGCTTATCTCAGCACCTTCAATCAAAACCATACTGACTCCCGCTATTTGATATTCTTCCATCTTCCTTTTAATGTTGATAGGTAGTGGTTCCATCTTTGCCTCCTATGCTTGTTTTGACATCAGGATTATCTAAAGCTGAAACTTATGGGGACATCCCTTACTTTCCTTGTCCATATCATATGATCTGAACCTTCCCCCCAGTAATCCTTCAAACAATAATCAGGCGTTCCTAATATATGGGACCATACCTTTTGAGACCCCGCATATCCACTATCCATGCAAAACTCTTCAATGCCTCTATTCAGGAACGTCA
Organism: Rossellomorea sp. YZS02; assembly: GCF_033963925.1. Classification (NCBI taxonomy): domain Bacteria; kingdom Bacillati; phylum Bacillota; class Bacilli; order Caryophanales; family Bacillaceae; genus Rossellomorea; species Rossellomorea sp. YZS02. Next base: position 48,772 of record NZ_JAXBLY010000007.1, read on the forward strand.
GGAGCATGGCATTTAGAAGGAGTGAGCCAATACCCCGCCTTTGAAAGCCGGGATGTACAAATACCGTCCCTATTTCAAACAATCCCTTTAAAGTACCGTCTGTTACAGTATTGATCAGGTCACTGGACGGTCCATATTCTATCGTCCCCACGATCTTTTGATTTTCTTTCGCTATTAGAAAATATCGGTTCGCCCCACCGCTTTCAAAGTCAGAGCGCAAATAGTATGTCTTGGTTATTATTTCATTCTTAATGTCCTCATGAAGTGAAGTTAATCCTTCTTTTGCAAAAGTGTCTTGAATGACCGTACAAAAAAAGTGATTCAATTCAGCTTCATCCTCGATTCGAGGTCGATGAATCTCAATGCTATTCAATCTGTATCACTTCCCTATTAATTTAAGAACAGACTCGACCACGACATCAGGACGATCAAGGAAGATGGAATGGCCGGCCCCCTCTGCGAAGATCACGTCGCTGTTTTCCGACAGACTCCCTTGTTGGATGATTAACTCTTCCCATTTCTCTTCAAATGTTCTTAATTCCCATTCAGGTATGTCCGCCTCTGAGTCTGATAGAATGCTATGTTCTTTATCCCGTCCGATCACAACAAGAGGGGTGTTTGTAAGCTCATTCAATTTCTTTATGATTTCAGCATCCTTCTTCCAGTTTTGAATTTCGGACGCCATAGCTTTGTAAAGTGAGGGGTTGCATTGAAACGAAATTAACCTTTTTTGAATGTCTACAGGAAATTGTTTATGTTTTTCCAGAAGGGAAGGTTGGATAATATTCGTTAATTGCTCCTTCTCCATTGAAGCATATTCGAGGCATCTGAGCACCCATTTTTCATCAGACTCTTCATTTAGAACGGGAAGGTCCAGTTCATCCAACTCTCTTACATTCACCGAGGTAGAATCCACAAGAACCATTCCAGCCACCATTTCAGGATGCACTTTTACAAAATGCTGTGCACATAAACCTCCATAAGAGTGTCCCACTAAATAGATAGGCTCTTCTATTTTCAAGAAGTTAAGAAGCTCATACAGGTCCTGGACTGTGGCAAAAGTATTTCTCATTTCCGCTCCCAGTTCACTATCACCAAGACCGGGGCGGTGATACATGAGGACTTGAGTTGTCTTCCTTAACTCTTCTGTGACTTCATACCACTCCTCAAATGAGCAGCCCATCCCTGTGAGAATGACGATGAATGGACCGGTATGACCTTTTTGGAGTATTTCCAATTTGTGATTATTGATGATTTGCACACTGTTCATAACAGGATCCCTTTTCATGATCACATGTGACTATGGCTGTTACTTGCGGTAAGCAGCCTTCTGGTCATCCGGATTTGACCTCTATGATTGATCTCATCTTCAAACACATGAAACCAAATAAAGTAATGGTTGGATGCATGACCCTCCCATAAGATGTCTTCAAATAGCCATTCATCATCGCGTTTTGAGAGTTCCTGGAATGTTCTGCTCCTTACCTCATGAAGTTTTGTCAGGTAAAATTCTAAAGGATTACCTATGATTGTTGATCTTCCATTTCCCCCGAGACCATAGGCTGCACCCCATTCATCGATTTCGTGTTGATTGGGTCTCCTTCTTTCAAATAGTTCAATCTGAAACCCTCTCTCAACAGCCGCCATATGCATTAATAAGGCTCCGATACTGTTACCATCCTCACACGGTAAAAAATCCAGTTCAGCTGGGGTTAATCCCTTGACACTATCCAATGTGGTTTTTCTGACATAGTCCATCTGGGAGACCAGGTAACTGATTTGCGGACTGTAATCTACTTGCGTTTTGATTTTGTATTCCAATGACATCTGCACCTCATCTGTCGTATTTATTTACCCTGCATGGGTCAAAGTTCGTTCTTTCATCTGAGAAAGGACATCTTTAGGAATCCATCCCTCTTCCCCATTTTTCTTAATTAAGCTGTACCCTGCACAAGTGTTGTCAACAACAGAAACGACTTCCCCCTTCTTTACCGATATCTGTGCACAAGATAGGTCAGTCTTTGCCCAGAATGTCCCATCTTTACTTTGATGAAGGTATTCATTTTTAACATATAACTGATCCCCTGAATCCGCTTGTTTACACAGTGTAAAGTGCTCTGATGACTGTATAGGGATCAATTTATAGTGTGGATATGATATTGATCCCTTCATAGCCACCGAATGAAAATCCTTCATAACTTGACAGGTTGATAAATGATCTGTATGTACATGGGAAAAAGTGTCTCCACCTTCTGCTCTATGTATGATAAATGCATTTAACTGTCCTGAAGATTTTATGGCGTTGCCTCCATCGATGGAGATGATTTTCTTTTCTTTATCCACAATTGGATTATTTGAAGGGATATCACTGGTATAGTTGACTACAGGCCAGTGTCCGACAATCACATACTTCCCTGAGCCAGGTGATTTCTCAAGGAAAGAAGGCATCGTGATGGCTGCAATTCGATCTGTTTCCCGCCAATCATCTTTGTCCTCAAGACCTGCATGGACAAATATATAGTCTTCTGTATCAATCACAGTCGACAATTCCATCAGCCAATTGATTTCTTTTGAGAAATGGTGAGTAAGGATTTCCTTCACCTCTTTAACCGTGGTACGATCATTTATGTCAAATCCGATTTCATCTAGCCATTCCTTTAAAATGGAATGTTTTCTGGAGCGTATGTAATTCATTAACTTTGGGTTCTCTTCAAGAAGGTCCTCCACCACTGTGTCACAGTTCCCTTCAGTTACATGGACATTTTCATTTCTCATTGATAAGTCCATAATAAATTGGAGCACACCTTTACTGTTCCTTCCCTTTTCACAAAGATCACCGTTAATGATCAAAGTATCCTCACAACTGAAATGAACTTTTTTTAGAAGATCCGTAAACAAGTCCAATTCTCCATGGATGTCAGAAATCACGATGATCCGCCCATGACTGGGTAAATGTAATTTTTTAATTTTTTTCAATGGGGATCTCCTTTCACTAGTAAGGTTTTTAACTTAAAAGCGCTGATCAGGTCTGCCTGATCAAACACTCAAAATATATCCTAGTAAATCCTTGATATCCCCGGAGCACTTTTCCACTTCGGGTAAATGGTAGAAGGTGGTCGTAGTGGCAAAGTCGTCTATTTCATCCCCTGGAGAATACAAAATGACCCTTTTTTGAAGACCAAGGGCGATGCCGAGTTCCACGTGACTGCCTTTTCCCCCGGGAAGTAAGAGAACGACTAAATCTGACTCGATAATGGCATCTTTTTCACATTGACCAATGTGCTGAAGATCTTCTACTGTCGCTGCTCTTTCATTTTGAGTCCAATCATATGTATGGATATACCCTTTCCGTTTTAACTGTTCACTTACATACCGTACAAGAGGTGCATTTGAAAATCCTGATGCCAAATAAAACTTCATGTTTCACTCCTTTTCCGGCTTATGAAACAATTTTCGCTGTTTCATGTAATCGATTGCCTTTGTTTTGTTTTTTTGTTTGACTACATACGCCGCTTCATTCTTATCCCTCTGATAAGCTAGGAGTCTCTCTGAATCAAGATCGCCATCTTTGATGGCTGCTTTCACGGCACAACTTGGCTCGGTATTGTGGGTGCAGTTCGTGAATTTACAATTGACCGCAAGTATCGCGATGTCTTCAAATGTGTCGGGAGTATGCTGTTCTGGATTCATGATTTCAATTATTTTCTGATTGGGTTTCATTATGACACCTTTCTGAATTTGGCATTTAAGTGAATATTCAAACGTTGGGGTGAGGATTGATTGATAAAATGATCTAATCGAAATCACCAGCCCATCTTTATACCTGTGAACATATACGTCGAATATTTCTTCCTGTCGGCGCCTATCCTCAATTCCAAAAGACCGACCGTAGCCGGATACACACCAGGCATTGCCATGAAAAAAGGTAAAATGATAAATGATCTCACTTTCACTTTTTCCATCCGGGATTTTCGTTTCACAAATCCACGAATGGATATATCACTGTATATTCCAATTATTCCAAATCATCTCATAGAAAACAATGGTTTTCCGATATAAAAAGGTGCCAAACCCTATACGGTTTGACACCTACTCTATTCTGTAACCCCATCTGCTCTTCGATCGATGTACAGTGTACCATTTTCCTGAAGCTCGACATAGAACGCATCTTTTACATTGATCTGGAAGTGATTAAGCTGATGAAGAAGCCATTCTTCAGAAAGCCCCGCTTCCTTCAAATTTTGATCTAGTATGTTCCCACCGACAATTAGTTCTGTTGGTATATATTTAGGATTGCCTGTAAAGACATTTTGGTCTCTTTTGGTTAACGGTCGGTGACCTGGTTTAAGTGTTACCGTTAATTTTCCGTCCGGTTCAAAGATGGCAGTAGAGACTTCACTTAATGAAAATACATTTTTCTCCCGTAAGAGCATACTTAAGTCATCCATATTTAGATGATGTTTCCCCAATGTCTCTTCAAGTATTTTCCCATCCTTTATAACAATGACGGGCTGTCCGTCAATCACTATCCGGGCTTTTGAAGATTTCAGACCGAGATAGCCTAATAGGAAAGTTAAGAAACTCCACCAAATAAGGCTTGTCAAACCTTCAAAGAAAGGAGTCTTTGACTCCCCCGCAATGTCTGCTGCGATGGAGCCGATGGTAATGCCGGTTATATAGTTAAAAAACGTCAATTGGCTTAATTGTTTTCTTCCGAGTAGTCTTGCGAGCAGGAGGAGAACCATAAAACTCGCAGTTGAACGGACAATCATTTCTATGAAAACGTTGTGGAACAAAGCGTTCGACCCCTAAGAGTTTTTTATTAGTATTGTTCTTCACGCACCTAATATACTCTGTGGTACCGTTATTATTCGTTCGGTTATAGCGTATAAACACGTCCATCTTTGGAATTAATGACAATATCGGCCGTCTCTGCCGGTTTGTACCGATTCTCGTAATATTCTTCAGCTTTCCAATATCTGTTTTCGAACTTTAGTACATTTTGTTTTGTTTCAAATGATTCCCGTTCAAACCTTGTGGCTCTCGGACAATCCAGATAGACAACTCTATCAAAGAAACCCTTCCATTCCTTTCGTTGAAGGAAGACCCCTTCGATAATGATCAACCCTTCCTTTGGTAACTGGATAGTCCTGTTCTCATGAGCATCCGAATGATTCTGATATATAGGGAGAGTGAGCTGTTCGTTTCCTCTTAATCGTCGAAAGAAATGCTCACTTAGCCATTCAACATCCCATTGTAAATGGAAATACTCATACCACTCCGCAAAGCCAGTGTCATATCTCCGGTTCCGCTCTACAATAAGATCATCGAGATGAAAAATATAATATTGTCGACTCTCCTTATTCAAATACCGGCTCAACTCATCAACAAAAGTTGTTTTCCCCGAACGGCTCAAACCGTCTATCCCTAAAACAAATCTCCCTTCTCCAAAAAGACCACCGATCTCCCTCAATAAATCCTTCACATTTTCCACTCCCTCGTTGGAGGGACGGACCTCATATTTCAGGCCAAAATCCCTCCAGACTAGGATTCATTGGCGAAAACAGAGGTCCGTCCCTCAAAATGCTTTTTCTATGAAGGGGCTTGGTTCCCCTATGCTGAATAGTTGTAGTTCGTGCATGGCTCTTGTGCATGCGGTGTAGAATAGTCTGCGGAGATTTTCGTCTCCATATGTTCTGTCTGAGGCGTTGTAGATGATGACGGCGTCGAATTCAATTCCTTTGGCCAAATATGCAGGAATGACAACAACGCCTTGTTCGTATTCCAGTGTTACGTTTGTCATGAGTTTAATGTTTTCTACATGACTTAAAGAATCGAATACCTGTTCACTTTCTACAGCGGTTTTACAAATGACGGCAATGGAATGATACCCCTTTACCAGCCATGTTTCTATCGTTTCAGCCACTTTCACTTTAAGTTCTGTCCGGTCATTCACTATAGTGAGGGTTGGCTTCTCCCCTTCCCGCTCAAAAGCAGATATGTCTTGACCACCCGGAATCAGCCGTCGGGTGAATTCGACGATGGGCTTAGTGGAACGGTAACTCTTAGTCAGGTTGATCAGCTCTGTTTCATCCCGACCATACAGATTTGTCAAATTGCCAAAGTCAACATGTTCATTCGCATGGGCAAAGATCGCCTGATTGAAATCCCCGAGAACGGTCAATTTGGCCGAGGGGAACAACCTCTTTATGAATTCGAATTGAAAAGGCGAATAATCTTGTGCTTCGTCGATCAGTACATGCTTGATAGATGTATTGGTCTGGAAGCCTAGAATCAGCTCTTTTAGAAGTAAAAATGGAGTTGCATCCTCGTAATGAAGCATGCCGTCTTCTAGCATGCTAACTGTAGACCGGCAAATATCCTCCCATCTTTCAGGTGGTTCTCCATTCAATATCGGCCTGATGGTTGAAGTTTCATCAAAGAGTTGTTTATACATCCCTTTTATATCTACGTAATGGAAGGATTTGACCCGTTCCCGTAGCTTCTTGAACCTTTTTCGGACAATTAATCTTCTAAGAGCTTCATACTCCAATTCATAGTCATCGGGAATATTGTTTTTACGAAAATATTTCCGTGCCTTATGGTACTCATCATTGCTCATCAACTCGATTTCTTCTTCCACCCATGATTCCATTCTCTCTTGCTTCTCTCTCCGATGGATTTCACCGATCAGCCATTCGGTCAGTTTCTCCAGCCTATTATGGAAGCGAAGGGAACTGTCACTAGTATAAAAACGTTCAGTCATTTCTTCTGAAGTGACGATTTGCTTTCCCATAAACTTGATCCCCTTGAACTTCATTCCTGCATCCTCGAGGGATTTCCTATATGATTGTATCGCTTCGAAGAATTCCGTCGATGCCTTGAACTGAATACCGGCCGTTCGCGCACGATATGGGCGGCTATTTTGTTCCCAGGCCAAGACATACTCCAATTGTTCATAGGGATTTCCCACGTGAAATTCCTTACTTAACCTATGATCCAAATATTCCTGGAAAGTCACCTGCTCCATATTCTCCTCTCCCAACTCCGGGAGGACATGAGATACGTAACTATTGAACATCGAATTTGGGGAGAACAGTACAATTTGATCGGCTTTCAATGTATCCCTGTATTTATAAAGCAAATACGCGATCCTCTGTAACGCAGCCGATGTTTTACCGCTACCTGCAGCTCCTTGGACAATGAGGAGTCTGCTCCGGTCATGCCTGATGATCTGATTCTGCTTCTGTTGAATGGTAGCGACAATGCTATGCATATAGTTATCTGTCCTTTTCCCGAGCACTTCCTGTAAAATTTCATCCCCTATCGTGAGACTTGTATCGAACATGGACTCAATTGCACCATCCCTGATAAGATACTGCCATTTCTTCTCTACTTCTCCTGTAACGACACCTCCAGGGGTGATGTATTCTGCGGCACCCGGTGGATAGTCATAATAAACACTCGAAATAGGCGCACGCCAATCGTAAATGAGGAAATCCTCCCCACTTTCATCTGTCAATGTTGAAATGCCTATATAAACCTCTTCAGTCGATGTCCCTGTCTCCGTAAAATCGATCCGCCCAAAATATGGCTTCCCTTTCATTCTGTGCAGAGCTGATAATTTCTTTAATGCTTGTTTGTGAGTGCTTTCGGAAACGGTCAACGATTGAGCTTGCTGCCTTAATGCCAGAACAGTTTCTAGAAAATCGTCGAAGGTATCTGTGTTAACCTTTACTTCATCCCAAAAATGCTTGCGGATCTCCACCACTTCATTCTGGCGTCTACCAGTTTCTCTTTCCAACATTTCTATTTGGTCCTTGATGCTCTCAATTACAACGTCCACTCGTTTTTGCTCGCGACTAATTTCAAGTTTCATTAAAGCACTCCTTCAATTATGAGATTAAGGGTTGACTCGTAACAGTCTTGTGTGGTATGATTATCATTGAGGGAATATGACTATATTTATTTATTGTTAAAACGTTTCTGTTTAAATTTATCATAATTTCCAGACACTATCAATAACAAATTAAACCTGCACCTACTATTTTTCTAAGTGGTGCAGGTTTTTCTAATATCTCATAATCCTTTAACCCTTTACGGTGCCCAGTGCGTGTAATTTAATCTTAAGGGATTTAACCTAATGTGAAATCCCTTAAAATATACCATTCTCATTTATCATATCTTCTGGAACAGGTTGACCTACGTCCCATAATTCTACGATTCTTTCATTCTCGAATCGAAAGATGTGAACGACAACCGCTCCTAAATCTTCAGGGTATTGCCTTACATGGGAATGAACCACCACTTCATTTCCCTCTTCCATTGAACGTTTCACCTCAAATATTTTGCCGGGGTTTTTCTCTGCATTTTCTTCCATGGCAAGCATGAGCGATTCTGCATCACCGCGAAAATAGGGATTATGGTGGTGAAATTCCTTTGCTGTATAATCATTGAATGCTTCCCGAATATCTCCCGAAGCAACCCGTTCCAAAAACGACACAGCCTTTTCCTTCTTGGTTATTCCTAAAGTTTCTGACATTCCCATCACCCTTCCACTAGTATAATCTCATTATATATGAAGTACGGAGGAGACATAAGTCCCCTTACAGGCAAAATACCTGCCCCCTCATGCCAATTTCGCTTCATAGAAGCTCGCTCGCATTTAAAAAAATCCCCATATCGCCTACAGTGCGAAGAATTAATTCCAATAAAAGATAAATCTCTACACCGTCATCTTCCAGCTTGACTTTGCAAGCCACTGCTCTTTCTCTTTATAATCCGGCACGATTTTCCCAACCAGCCGCCAGAAAGAGCGGTCATGATTAAGGTGTACCATGTGGCACATTTCATGGACTACAACATAATCGATGACATCCCGTGGAGCCATTGCCAGCTTCCAGTTAAATGAAAGCTGTCTTCTTCCATCACAAGTTCCCCAGGTCGTCTGGCTGTCCGAAATGCGAACAGCCCGGGGCTTGGTATTAAAATAAGGTTGATGATTAGAAATGCTACTCTCAACGATCGCCTTACACCTTTGGTAGTAAAAACGCTTTAACGCCTGCTTAATTTGTTCACCCTCTACTTCTTTCACTTGGACGTTAAGAATATTTCCCTTCAATGTCACATGGTCATGCTCGATATCTGGATTTTGATGAACTTCAATGGGAAAACTCCTGCCGAGATACAGGAAGGATTCTCCAGGTTGATAAGTCTTCAACTGCGGTCCATTTAAGCGTTCCTTTATTTCATTGGATTTCAAAAGGATGTTATCCCAATTTTCCTCCAGAAGACGAATGACAGATTCTTCATCTGTGCCTTTGGGAGCCAGGACTTCAAGATTGCCGTAACGGTCCAGATGTATGCCAATTGATTTCCGGTTTTTATAAGTTAATTCAAAATGAATCGTTTCGCCTGAGTGTGTATGCTTCATCTCTTAACCCCTAAATTTGATTGCTAATCCCTTTAAGAAATTGCGCGCATACCGATCTCCACACACACGATAATTCTTATGGCCTTCCCTTCGGAAAATCGCACCTAATTCTCCTTTTGTAATATGAACGTCAGCGTATTCTAAAATTTCAATCATATCCTCACTTGTTAACGATAGTGCTATCTTCACTTTTTTAAGAAGAAGATTATTTACATGTTCATAAGTGATTGCGGGTTTTTCCGGCTGTCCAGGCTTCGGTTCCTGCCTTCCTCTTTTGAACGTAATGAGTCCATTTAAAAAAGACTCGAGCATTTCATCGTCACATGGGATATGCTCATCGTTTTCTACATCTGAATCAAATTCGTCATCTTCCATCGACTTCGTGAGGACCTTCAGTACCTCTTCTTTTGACAATTCAACTCCGCCCAGATTGAAAATCTCCACCATCTCTGTATTTTTTATATCGAGAGCGTATCGCAATCGAATTAGGATATCATTATTATCAATATTCATTTTTATGCCTCCTGGGATTTTGCCCTTTACTAAATCATTAGCTTATCATTTAAAGAACAGAAAAAGAAGCTTGTATGAAACACAAATAAAAAAATCCCCCTGTAATTTTCTCTTACTGTCTCTTCCTTACTTAAAACAAAGGTCCGTCCCTCAAAAGGACAGACCTTTTTTAAGCGTGTATGAGTGGGAATAGGAGGGTTACGGTTGTTCCTTTGCCAGATTCACTTTGGAAATTTATTTCCCCGTTGTATTTCTCAACGATGTTGTAACAGATCATAAGACCTAGTCCGGTCCCTTTACTTTTTAATGAATAAAAGGGGGTGCCGAGGCTACGTATTTCTTCATCCGACATGCCCCTCCCATTATCCGAAATTCGGATGACGGCATTTCCTTTCTCTTGGTTAGCCGTTATAGATACAGATCCGGTTTCTGGAGATGCTTCGATTGCATTTTTGATGAGATTAATGAACAGCTGCTTCAATTCAATTGAATTGGCAGACACAAGACATTCCTTTTCTACATGCAGTTGTAAACTGTTATCATTTAACAACCCGTACATACTCAGTAGCTCTGTTACATCCTTAAGGACAACTTCTACGTCGACATTTTGCACCCTTCCTTCGCGATCAGGCTTGGATATGGACAAGAATTGAGAGATAACATGCTCTGCCGTATCTAACTCGTTAATCATCAGAGGGAAATTTTGTTTCGTTTTGAGTGTCTCGTCTTCTGCATAGTATTGTAGAAACCCCTTCACGACAGTAAGGGGATTCCTGATTTCATGGGCAACGGCTGCAGCCAGTTGCCCCGTCGTTTTCATGCGTTCTGCCTGTTGGACTTGTTCATAATAAACACGCTGCTTCTGCATCCTGAGATCTGTTAAGTGAAAAATGAAATAAAGGAGAATCTGACTCGCAATGAAATTCACAATGTTTCCGGTAAGGTCTTTATAGATATAAGGGTATAGCACACCTTTATCCATCCAAACGATGTAACTGAATGTAATTCCGATGAAAAGCACATTCAGCACTAACGAGAAATAAAATAGCCATTTATCAAAAAACAGAATTGAAAAAGCTGGAATGAAACAAAGCAGAACGAAATCCGACCATGTTTCCGGGTAAAGAAAAAACAACGTATAAAAAAAGCCTGTGGAGGATATCACCGTCATATATCTTATATAAGCATTCTCATAGAGGGGATACAATAGAAGGCAGGTGGATATGATGAAGACCATCGTACCATGGATCACGAATCCCATATCAATCTGATTATCGATCATAAGACCCGCTGTCATTAATAGGATGATAAACGAAATGATAAGGTAATAATACTTTTTATGCAGCCGTTCATGGAATTCTTTCATGTCTAAACTCCTAGTAGTAATCTACAATTCTCCCATTCAATGTCAGGATATTGTAACTATCTTACAAATGGTTGCGAAAGTCAATGCTCTTTCAATTGCCAAGAGGGAGCATTGCATTCTTTTGAAATAAATAAATCAAAAAAGTCAAAGAAACGACCGCGTTTCTTTGACTCTTTTACACTACTCAAAATAGGTTCATCAACTCATCGAAAGACTGTATCGAATGGTCATATGCAACGGCTGTTCCAAAACCATAGGATGCATATACAAATGGGATCCCCGCTTCTTTGGCTGCTTTTCGATCCCCTTCTGTATCTCCGATATATACTGGATCTTTCAGGTTGTTACGTTCCATAATGAGACGAATGTTCTCTCCTTTTGAAAGCCCCGTCCTGCCTGGATTTTCAAAATCGATAAAATACTTATCCAATCCGTGGTAATCATAGAAAGCCTCGATATACCCATCCTGACAATTGCTGACGATGAATAGCCTATAATTCTTGGATAGTCCCCCTAATACCTTATCGACATTTTCATATAAATTCCCTCCATGTTTACTTAAATGGGGAATTTCATGACGGGAAAGATCTTTCAATAACTGCTCACGTTCTTCCTCATCCAATTCTGGAAATAAGATTTCACCTATCTCTTTCATTTGAAGACCCATGGTCCCCTCGAGATGCTTCCGAGTAATACCATCTATACGACTACTATTCTTCAAGATTACCTTATTCCAGGCTTCAAGCACAGACTCGATCGGGTCCCAAAGAGTCCCGTCGAGGTCAAAGATGATACTGTCCATTCTTAATCCCCCTATCTTTCAGAAACCCATCGTCTTTAATGTTGTTTCTTTATTATTTTCATTTCCTTAACAGGCCAATAAACAATATTTGTCGTCCCCACTACCTCATCAATCGGGATCGAACCGATCTGACGGCTGTCCTTACTGTATCTTCTGTTATCTCCCATGACGAATAGTTCACCTTCCGGAACAGTGAGCTGCTTTACCGGCGTATCCATTAATGTGAAGTCAGGGGTGAGGGATCCAACCACTGATGTTTTTTGTTTGTCCAGGTAAGGTTCTGCATATGCTTTCCCGTTTATGTATAGTATATCGTTCTTATATTCAACCTTATCTCCTGGCAGGCCAATTACCCGTTTAATATAGTCTTCCGTTTTGGTTGCGTGAAACACGACAATATCAAAGCGTTCCGGCTCATCCATTTTATTGACGATCATACGGTCCTGGTCAAGTAAAGTTGTATTCATTGAAGCTCCCTCTACCACAATCGGGATAATGATAAAGGAACGAATAACAAATGCCAGCAGTATTCCGATAATCATAGGCTGAAGCCAACCCCATATTTTTCTTTTATTTGTCTCCATGTACGTCACCCTTCCGTATAACACTCTCCCCACCGATCTATTTTAGCATAAAATTCCTAATTTTTCGTTATATCTAAAAAAGATGTAGAATATGACATTACACATTGTAAAATATATCAATAGAATGGGCAGATTCAAAGATGAGTGTATTCAAGTGAAAAGATGCGAAATACTTTGATTTCGCATCTTCAAGAAGTTTGATAAGATAAAAGGCTACTCTATTCCTTTTCCGCGGCTACCGCATCCGCCTTTGTGACATGTACAGTTCCACGTGGATGTTGGGGTGGTGCATAGATGGAGTATAACTTGATAGGGGTATCGCCGGTATTGACGAGATTATGCCAGGTTCCTGCGGGAATCATGATAGCAAAGTCTTGTTTCACTTTTTTCTCATACGTTAAATGATCTTGACGGTCACCCATTCGGACAATCCCTTCTCCTTGTTCCAGACGGAGGAATTGATCCAGATTCGGATGGATTTCAAGACCAATATCTTCTCCTGGATTTATGCTCATCAACGTTACTTGTAAATGTTCTCCCGTCCATAATGCTGTGCGGAAAGTGTCATTATTCACAGTAGCTTCATCGATATTCAATGCATATGGTGAAGGTCCGAAATCTTTTGCCATCATACGACTTTGTTCAGCTGCTCCCAATTCACTTAACGTTCGTGCGTGCTCCCACTCATCCCTGCAAGTATTCACCAGAACCTCATATACGACCGAGTGCTGCGCCTGCATGCTGCAGAGTCGAAACTGCTCATAATCTGCAAGCTCTGCTTCATAGGCCCTTTCGAGTCCATCAAGATAAGAATGAAAAGGAATACTCTCAACTTGATAAACGGGGTGAGAGTCTGTTAATGAGGTGTATACATTCGTTAAATCCCACCAGTGCCTTTGCTCATCTTCCAGCATACGCATTAGGTAATATCGTTCTTCCTGACTCGGAGCCATATTTGCTAGTCGGTGATAAAAATCAACGGTTGTAGCCTTTTTTTGGATTCCACTCAGCAGATTGTTCACCAATTGTCCTGGAGTTCCTTCTGTTCCCGCCATGGATGATGGATAGGTATGAGGATGATAAGAATACCCGTTCGGTACATTATACACACTGGATCAATCCCTTCAGTTTTTTACCAAGATATCATATGCTTAGAAAGGATAGGTGTGCTCATGCCTAATGAACGATATAAATTACCGTCATCATTCAAGATAGCTATTCCCTGTTTCAATATACTCTTTCATAATCTGAGGGGGAACAAGATTTCCTCCAGTTGCCCAAACTAAATGAGTTGCATGCGATAACCCGACTCCAAGCGATGAAAGATGCTCCTGCACACTAGGAAGAACCGGACCAATCATTCCAGCCAATGCGGACGGCTCCAATGAAATGGATTCTGAAACATATAGTTGGGCCAGTAATTTGAATAGCGTCTCATCACTCGTTGTGAAAACACCGTTTAGCATTTTTTCAATCATCCTCCCTGCCAAGGCAGAGGGGCTTGCTACAGCTAGTCCATCTGCTTCCGTGCGATTAGTTAAACCAATATCCCGAACAGAAATCCCTTCATGCTTCCCGGTTGCAAGCCCCAGCAGCATGCATGGAGATTGCACAGGCTCGGCAAAATAACAATGAACATGTTCACCATATACTTGCTTCAATCCATAAGTAACACCTCCAGGACCACCACCCACCCCGCATGGCAAGTAAACAATCAATGGATGTTCCCCATCTACTTTTATCCCCTCGCTTTCAAACTGTTCTTTAAGTCTTAGAGCAGCGACTGAATAGCCTATAAATAAATCTTTAGAGTTTTCATCATCTATGAAGAAGCCTTTAGGATCTGATTTACTCAACCTCCTGCCCTCGGCGACGGCGTGCGAGAAATCTTTTTCATGCTCCACAACCTTGACCCCCTTCTTCCGCAAGAGATCCTTTTTCCAAAGCTTTGCATCCCTGGACATATGAACGGTTACTTTAAAACCAAGCGTTGCCCCCATCATACCGATACTCAATCCCAGATTCCCTGTAGAGCCGACAGTAATGGTGTACCGGGAATAGCACCCTTTAAATCGTTCAGATCCAAGTATTGAATAATCGTCTGATTCGTTTATCCAGCCTCTTTCGATGGCGATAGTTTCAGCGATCTTTAATACCTCGTAAATGCCGCCCCTTGCTTTGATCGATCCTGCAATAGGAAGCTCATGATCACATTTCAGGATTACCTGACCCTGTACAGGCGATCTGTAATAGTCCTCGAGTATTCTTTGCATGTTCACCAGGCGTTTTATCGGTGACTCGATGATCCCGTTTACCGTTTCGGGGAATAACGTTTTCAGTAAAGGTGCAAAACGGGCAAGTCGCTCCTCAGCATCGACAATCTCCTGATGACCGGATTTTGTCATACTATGAAAGTTCAAGGAAGGATTCCCCCAGAAAACTTCCCGACCTGATTGCAGTGCTGATAATAAATCCTTATTCAATTTTTGTATATGTTCATTCATGTGTGACGCCCCTTTCTTGACTAATTTGATGGTCGCTAGAAAGTCAAAGATTCATGTATGGAATATATGATAAAATAGATGATATTCTTCAGAAAATTATAACAGATAAAGGAGATCCTGATTTTATGTTACCTACCAATTTTAGAGCAAACATTCGATCCGGAAAGCATCAAACCCATACTTCAGGGTTCTGTCAAAATTATGTACAAGCAAATCTGGTAATCCTTCCGAAAGAATACGCTTTTGACTTTTTACTATTCACCATGCGTAATCAGAAATCCTGTCCGGTCGTCGAAGTGATGGAGGCAGGACAATTTCAATCCAAGTATGCCAAGGATTCAGACATCCGAACAGACATCCCTATGTATCACATCTATGAACATGGTGATCTTGTCGGAAAGAATTTGAATATTAAAGAAGTGTGGAGAGATGATTTTGTCAGCTTTCTCATCGGTTGCAGTTTCACATTTGAAAGTCAGCTGATCAGAGGGGGCATCCCCCTTCGCCATATTGAGGAAAACAAAAATGTGGCCATGTATACAACGAATATCGAGACAGAAAAAGCGGGGGTATTTGACGGACCCATGGTTGTTTCTATGAGACCCGTCCCCGATTCACTCGTGCAGAAAGCAACAGAGATCACCTCATTATTCCCTAAAATGCATGGGGGACCCGTCCATATCGGTGATCCTGAAAAAATCGGCATCCAGGATATCACCAAACCCGATTTTGGAGACTACGTGGGAATCAAAGAGGGGGAAACGCCAATGTTCTGGGCCTGTGGCGTAACCCCTCAGGCAGTGGCGAAGCACGCCAACATCCCATTTATGATCACCCACTCCCCAGGCTGTATGTTCGTTACAGATTGGAAAAACGAAGACTATCTTCATGAGGGTTAATAAATGAGGAACGGACCTTGCATATGCAAGGTCCGTCCCTCTCTATTATGCATTTTCTCGTACCTTGACCGGGCAAGCTGGGAATCTTCGACTGCCATCCATATCGCCTAAGCATTTACCCATACCTGACATTGCACATAACCAGTTACGACGCCTGTTGCCTAAAATAAATAAGGTGCCCTCTCTCGGAGAACACCTTATTCCTCTTAACACATATCGTCTTCTTCTTCAACATGCTCTATCACGGTTCTTGGTGCGCAGAATGTTCCAAGCACTTCAAGAACAACAGGATACAGTACTTCAATTTCCAAGCAAGCAATGAATTGGATTTGGAGTTTGTCCCGTGTGAGTATTCCTGCCTTTTCCCGGCATTTTACATCAAAGATGGAACAATGGATATTACTTCCATCCATGCCTTTAGGTAAGCAAACCGCAACTTCCTTATCAAAGAAGATGGGTACTTCCATCACACAGGAATCGTCTTCATTATTCGGAGATCCAATTGATACAAGTAAAACAGCTTCTCCACGTATCTCGACATAGCCGGGTATCCCTACTTCATATGAAATGAGAGAGCAATCTACAGGCTTGACCTGACATTGAATGCTTATTCCCTCTCCTCTTGCAAGTAATTCATCCACCAGTTCCCTGCATTCCCCAGATAAACCGAGGTCAAGAGTTGAATGATGGGTGGCAATGACCCAATCATATACTTTTTCTACCGCTATACATTCTGGCCTTAAATTTGAAGGCGGTGGAGGGATGATATTTCCCAGTTGGACATTCAGCTGCAGGGCCTCTCCTTCTTCTATAACGATGGTTACTTCTTTAACCGGATAACCTGAAGATGTGAATCTGATAACGTACGTACCAGGTGGTAACCCAGTCAAGATATAGAATCCATTCGGATCGGTTAACGTGGAACGGATCGGGACTTGTGAACCAATTGGGAAGATTTGCACGAGAACTTGAGAAATAGGTTGCCCCGTTCGAATATCTGTCACTGTCCCGCTGACACTTGCCGGATTGTCTTCTAATTGGAAGTCGAGGTTGGTTGTATTTCCCCTGATGAGTGTGACCACTTGTGATTGACTTTGGTAACCTGACGCTCTAACGATGACAACGACTGTTCCTCCGGGCAACCCTGATATCGAGTAGTTACCATTAATATCTGTAAGTGTTGTACCCAACAGTCTTCCATCAGGAGTGAAAACTTGGATGAGGGCATTTACAATGGCCGTTTGTGTATTCGCATCCCGCACATTTCCACTTATCGTTGCCGGGTTGGGTTCCAGTGCCACATTGAGTGTCGCCGTTTCATTCTGGCTTAGGGTAATCATGACGTTCTGACTGACATAACCGTCCGCAGAGAAGATAACATTATAATCTCCAGGTGCAATACCTGTAAGAATATAATTCCCGTCCTGATCTGTCAATGTAGAGGCAACGACAATGCCGCTTCCACTGATGACCGTAATCACACCCGCGCTTTGGATAGGGTCTCCTGTATTCGAATCGGTCACACGACCTCTAATGGCAGCAGGCTGACGGCCGAGGCCCACATTTAACGTCCTGGTTTCTCCATTGTTCAGGAATATCCTGAATACTTCACTTGCATATCCATCTGCCGAGAAGACCACCCGATATTCCCTTGGGTCTAGTCCAGTAAACTCATACTCTCCAGATCCATTTGTGAGAACAGAAGCAACCGGAATCGATGTTCCGATCCTGAAGACTTGGACCAGGGCGGATTGTATAGGCTGATTATTGACTTCATCCCGTACTGTCCCCCTTAGTGTTGCGATTTGGTTTGATAAGCTGAAATTCAGGTTTTCCGTTTCACCAGGAGATAATGTGACAATAGCGATCTGATCTCCGAAACCATCTGCACTTGCAATGACGGTGTACTGACCTTGAGTTAAACCTGAGATTGTATAAAAACCATTGTCATCTGTAAGAGTACTGATAATAAACACTCCGTCAGAATTAAATACTCTGACTAACGCTCCCTGGATGCCTGTAGTCGTTTGTGTATTCAATACGAAACCTGTAATTCCAGCCGGATTTGGATCCAAATCGACATTTACTGTTTCTATCTCATTCGGAGCAAGTATGACAGGAACGACTTCGCTTGCATAGCCGTCTGCAGTAATCACGACATTGTAACTGCCCACAGGTAAATTTCCTAATGAATACATACCATCACTCGAAGTAATGATGCTTCCTACAACAATGTCTGTATTCGGTATGACTACTTTTACAAGAGCACCGCTTATCGGAACCTGTGTAGCAGAATCCCTTACCGTACCCTCGACCGTTGCAGGGAACGGGATAAGTGCGATATTCAGCTCCTCACTTTCACCTGGAGATAAGAACACTGTATTGACACTGATTGCATAGTCTTGAAGTTGAGCCTTTATATCAAAAGTACCTTGAGGAAGGCCCTCAATTAAATAATCTCCATTTTCATCTGTGAGGACTCGCCTTACCAGAATATCTGTTCCACTGATATAAGCTTCAATGATGACACCTGTCAGAGGAGACCCTGTGATTGCGTCTATGACCGTTCCACTGAGTGTGGCTGGATTCGCCAATAGGTTAAAGTCCAGCACTGTGGTGTTATTCGGCTGTATATTCACCTGTTGAATCAAGGATTGATATCCAGTATTGATAGCTGATACGGTATAGCTTCCTTCTGTCAAACCAGTGATGAAATACATTCCATCTAGAGTAGTTTGAACAGTAGCTACCACTGTTCCCTGGTTATTAATGACCCTTACTAAAGTGTCCGATAATGGTTGCAAAGTCTGTGCATCCCTTACTGTGCCCGTTAAAGAGCCTGGATTTGGGGTAAGAAGAATCTCTACATTGGTTACGCCGCCACTCATTACTTCTGCTGACACAGCGTTGGATCCAAAATCTGGACTGCTTCCTACTAACACATATACTCTTGGGGACAGGGTGGTTGTCTGAAAGAATCCATCCGAATCCGTGATTGTAGTGAAGATAACGGGACCCGTTCCGGAAAGTTCCCTAACTACCACCGTGGCTCCGACTATAGGATCCAGGGTAACCGAATCCCTTACATACCCTTGGACGATCCCTGGATTCGGGCTTAATGCGAAGCTCAGGAAGCTCGTTTGATTGGAGGTGACAATGGCTCCCGCCGTCTCAGGACCAAAGTCAGTTGCATTTGCAATGACAGTATATACTCCATGTGTTACTCCAGAAAAAGTATATTCCCCATTTTGATTAGAAAGAGTAGCTTGGACAAGTACATTTGTAAAATCATAGAGCTGGATGACTGCGTTAGGAATGGCTTCTCCATTTGCAAGATTTGAAATAAAACCCTGAATTTGTCCAGGATTTGGAGCAAGGCTCAATCCGGCAAACAGGATATCGCCAGGTCCCCCGATGACCGATTTGGTATCTCTCCCAAATGATGAGGCATCTGCTGTAATATTCAGTGTCCCTATCGGCAACGAGTAAAATGTTACATACCCGTTCACATCTGTAATTCCGGTTGCAATCACAATGTTATTGGAGTGCCGAATTGTGACTGTGGTTCCTTCAATCGGAGTTGGGGTATTTTCAATGACGACTTGCACCGTCAGCGTGACGGGATTTGCAGCTAATACATTGGTAACAATAGTGGTTTGATTTGATTGCACAATGGCAGATACGGTAGACGATGAGTAATTCGGAGCAGTTGCGGTTATGAAATATGTGCCAGGTGCAAGGGAAGAAATTGAATACGTTCCATCAGAGTTTGCTAAGAAGCTTACAACCAGTACATTATTTTCATTGAATACAGAGACTTGAATCCCATTCCCCGTAATCGGATTTCCGTTGGTATCTTCCACATTCCCGGTTATGCTTCCCGGGTTTTCCCCTAACTCCAGGTCGGCTCGTGTAGCTGAATCGCTTAGAACAATGGCGCCGATTTGCTCCGTAGTGAAATTCATCTTTGAAGCGGAAACGATATACGATCCTGGTGCCAAGCCACTGACCGAATAGTTTCCGAATACTGAAGTAGTTGTGGTTGCTACCGGGATTTGGGAAATGCCGTCAATAATGACTACCGTAGCCCCGGAAATCGCAACGCCTGTCGTAATGTTTGTAATCTGTCCATTGATGATGCCAGGATTAGGGATCAAAGAAATATTTACTCCGGTTAAAACTTCTCCGACACCAAGGTTTATCCCAGTGATGACCTGTCCGAAGCCCGGCGAGTTGACCACCACATTGAAAGATCCACTTGGAAGATTACCGACAATATATTGACCTGATGAATCTGTGAATCCGGAACCAATCAAAATATTATTTTGATCGAAAATCTGTACGATTGCGTTCACAATCGGGTTTCCAAGATTATCGGTTACGATCCCGGATACAGAACCTGGGTTGGGAACAAGAGTCAAATCCACTGTTGACGTCTGGTTTGCGAGGACCGACACCCCTGCCTGAGCAGTTGAATAGCTCGGGGCTGATGCCAACACTGTGTATGTGCCAGGTGTCAAATTGTTAAATGAGAACGTACCATCCTGGTTGGTCACAACTGAATCAATCAGTACATTATTTACATCCCTTAATTGGACGATCGTGTTTGAAGCCAGGGGACTGACCGTACCTGTGATAAAGCCTGGATCAGGATTTAACACGACCGATACAGGTGTCGTTTGACCGGAAGATACGAGAGCGCCGACCATCCCGTTTTGAAAATTATTCGCCATCACGTTCACAGTATAATTATCAGGCGCAAGCCCTTCCACCATGAAGACTCCATCCATATCTGTGAGCACGGACGTAATTAAGTTTCCTGAACTGTTCACAATACTGACAACCGCACCTGAAATAGGATTGCTTCCAATACTGTCGACCACAGTACCTGTAATCTGTCCTGGATCAGGCTGAAGTGCGATGCTCCCATCTGATGTTTGATTGGACGATACCTGAACGGTTGCCGCATTCGTCTGAAAATCAGGTGCTGAAACCACAATGGTGTAGACTGCAGGGGCTAATCCATTTACAACATATTGCCCATTCTCATCTGTTAAAACCGATGCTATCACAGTACCACTTGAATCCAAGATTCTCACCTGTACATTTGCACCGATGACCGGCGTTCCGGTTTGCGCATTTGTTATAATTCCAGATACCGATCCGGGATCTGATGCCAGGTTAAAGTTCAGTATTGATGTCGAGTTAGATGAAATCGTAACCCCTTGAGTGGCAGCTTGAAAATTGGAAGCTGCTGCTACTACTGAATAATTTCCCGGAGCTAAATTAGGAACCGTATAGGATCCGTCCGGTGCCGTGACCGCTGTAGCTACAATGATTCCCGTACCAGTACTGATTTGTACCGTTACACTTCCCCCAGGTATCGGAACATTATTCGTGTCCCTTACAAACCCGGTCAGGGTACCCGGATATTCATTTAGGGTTACGTTAACAGTGGTTGTTTGACCATTTACGATCATTGCTGCGACAGATTCCGTTGTATAGTTTGGCGCACTGACCACAACTGTATAGCTTCCTGGAGGCAGTCCTGACACCATGTAGTTCCCAGTTGAATCGGTGATGACTGATCCGATTTGAATATTATTCTGGAAAATCGTCACCGTTGCTCCGGCAATGGCGACAGCATTTGGATCCTGAACGATACCTGCCAGGGCACCAGCCAGTCTGTTTAACGATGCATCGACCGTTGTAATAGCATTGGACATCACAACACCCCCGAGGGTTTGACTCCCATAGCCATTAGCTGTAAAGATAAGTGAATACGATCCCGGCAGTAGACTGCTAAAAGAATATTGACCACTTCCATTCGTCGTCGTGCTCGCCACAACAACATTTTGGCTATTTACAGCTTGAACAGAAGCACCTGAAATAACCAGCATGGTTTCACCGTCTCTTACCGTACCTTGAATAGAACCTGGGTTCGGCTCAAGGAAGATGTTTGTGATGGTTGTATTTCCTGCGGTGACGGTTGAAGCTACGGCCGTTGTACTAAAGTTGGTGGCAAATGACCTCACCTGATAATTTCCAGGGGCTAAATTATTGAAGCTGTATTGCCCGCTTCCATTAGCAGAAGTGCTCGTAATGGGTACCCCATTCGAATCCAATAATTCAACAGTTGCAAGTGGGATGGCCGCATTATTGGTGGAATTACGGACAGTACCTGAAATCGAACCGGGATTTGCGACCAGTGTGAAATTGACCACAGATGCCTGATTCGGCTCTGTCATGACGGATTTGGTTTGCGATTGAAACCCTGATGCAATAACAGTGATATTGTAAAGACCAGGAGTAACATTAACGAAAGAATAATTTCCGGCAACATTTGTGGTTGTAGTAGCTACTACAGTACCGGAGTTATTTAGAAGTTGTACGGTGGCATTGTTTATGGCGCCTCCATTTGATACATTTCCAGAAATGGTACTCGGCTGAGGAACGAGTGCAATATTCGAAGTAGTGGATGTCCCCCCTACAGCTGTTACATTAGCTGTTCCTGTCACATAGTTCGTTCTGACAGCCTGTACAGTATAGTTGTCTGGCACTACATTCGTAAACGTATAAAATCCACTTGCATTCGATTGGGTGGTTGCAATTAAGCTCATGCCCTGGAAGAGTGATACCGTTGTATTCGGAAGGACCAACCCGGTGGATTGATCAGTGATCGTTCCATTGATAGTGGCGGTTTGTTGGACGTTGATGGTGACGACGGACGTGTTGGACTGAATAGCGTTACCAGAGGAAGAATCAAACCCTGTAGCTTGTACTCTGTCTAAATTACGTGAACCACTGGTAGTAAATGCACCATTCAATGTGAAGGTTAAGGTTGCGGCACTTCCAGGATTCAGGTTTCCAACGTTCCATGTCAACAATTTAGTGGCTGGATTATACGAGGTTAAACCTTGTGAAGTTGTGTTGACGACAAATGAATTGACTTGATCAGGACCGATGATGTCATCAAGAAAGACTGAGGTAGCTTGTGATTTTCCGGTATTTGTTACGGTTACTGTACCTGTCCAAGTTGCCTGCTGACCCAGGACAACGGTTTGAGGTCCGGAATTCCTCACTTTGTTCGTAGCGAGTTTCGCCCTGATGTCCGCTTGATCTGGAGTGACGGGATCAGTAAAGGCGTTAGCGAAAGAAAACCCTTCACTTGTCCTTAATGAATCCTTGTTGTAATTGTTTGCATTTGCAGACGAAAAGTAAATGGCACGAATGGCTGATGATGCATTGATACCCAAGAAAGAGAAAACTGTGCTCGCCGGGAGGAACCAATCCAGGAAAAAATCCTGATCTCCGCCGATGCTGGAATCGGCAGGTGTTACCCTGGCAAAGTCAAAATTGGTAATCGGCTGGGCAAAGTTCGGGTTTCCCCCTCCCGTCCCTTCAGCAGGGTCATTCCAGGAATTGACCAATTTAACCGTATTTTGAATTAAACTCACTCGATTATTCAACCCATCAACGTTGAATAACCAATCATACGTTCCTGCAACACCTGATGTGTTAATTAAAACCCCCCATGCAAAATTCCTAAAGCCTGTTAATTGATTGTTTCTAGGATCCCCATCCAATCTTAATCGAAAATAAATATTCGTCCCATCATATGCGAAGAATCCTGCCGGGAAAGTTGAATTCCCTACAATGTCCGTCGATACGGGGCTTTCATCTCCTAGAACGTCAAATAAAGGTGATCCTCCTACTAATACCGGGGTATATTGCGCATTACTGGGAAATGCCACATGAAACCCTCCTTTAAATGATATTGTCTTTAATATGGTATTTAAAGCGAAGGAAATATGACTTACCAAATGTCTAGTAAACTAGTAATCCAACGAATTTTTTTCAGTGCTTTCATGTGGAACATAAAAAAACCCCTTCCCTATTTAACGGGAAGGAGCTGCTTTTCTAATTCTTCAGCTTCTACTTTAATATTCTTTTCTTCCATTAACAATCTGAAAAGCCCTTTAATGATCAACTCGTCTGGATCGGTTTCACGGCATTGCTCTGAAATCCGGTTCGCTATGTTCATGAGGTAGGTAACTTGAGTTGCACTCAGTTCCTTGATTTTGTCATACAACGCCTTCCACGCATTCTCCCTTTTCTCAAAGGAAATGAAGGCTCCTTCCTTGTCCATACTGACAGTAAAAGGCTTCATCAGATCATCATCCAATAATGGAGAGCTGTGCCCATTTAGAAAATCATTTGCGAGGAGGGTAATCTGTCTGACGATATGTGTACCGAGGATTTCCGGCTCGAGGGAATCATCCTGTGAAATCATCAACATCATATAAGAAGAATAGATTGATTGAGTCATCCACATCAGGTCCCATTTGTAAGGCGTGATGCCTTCACCATACACTTCCAACAGATTACTTTCGAGCCAACTGAACAGCCTCCCTCTCATCCTGTGCTCCATGGCCGCCAGTTTTTCACTATTCTTGGCAGTCTCACCTCTCATGTGCATTTTCATATAGGATTTGTACTCCAATATCCCTTCAAATTGCACTTGAAATTGTTTGGCGAATCGTTTAAATGGAGGCAAGTTCCCTTCCAGCCCCACAACGAATGCCCGCTCAAATACGAGTTGCTGATAATGTTCATATATCGATATGATTAGATCTTCTTTTGATTGAAAAATTGTGTAAAGGGACCCCTTTGATATACCTACACTATCGGCAATCTGCTGCATGGACGTCTGATTGTATCCATGTTGAGCAAAAAGGTCCACCGCTGATTCGAGTATTGCGTTTCTTTTATCCATTTCCTACACCTCTATATCCGAAGAAAAACATCCACACTCCCATTTTAACCATACAAAGCAAAAAATAGAAGAGCATTCATTCTTGACTACATAAAAATTTTAGGTAAAATGACTATTGAGTCAACTATTAAAATAACTGTCATATCAATACTTTGTTGTTCTACAAATAAATTGAATGACCCACAAGTCAAATCTTTTTAAGGAGGATTCATCCATGTTAAAAGCCATTCTAAACCGTTCGAAAATCGTGTTAATATTCGTCATATTATTTGTCATCATCGGGATATTCACATTTATCCAATTACCCCAAAGGGAGATTCCCGAAACAAGTGTCAACATCGGCACAGTAACGACCGTCTACCCTGGTGCAACGGTTGACTCAGTTGAGAGGAGCATAACCAACCCCATTGAGTCATCTCTACAATCAATTGACGGCATAAAGGAGATCAACTCCTCTTCAGCAGCAGGTTTCTCTACCATCATTGTAGAGGTTGAAGACGGCAAAGACAAAAAGGAAGTGTTCGGCGATGTGCGCCAAGCCGTCTCAGATGCTTCAACATCCTTCCCTGAAGAGGCGTTTGATCCTGAAGTAAATGAATCCACCGTCAAAATGCCTATCGTTTCGTACAACTTAACCAGTGATAATAAGGAATCACTTCTCAAAATGGATGATGAAGTTACCAGATGGAAAGAAGAAGTCGAGGATTTATCAGGGGTCTCAAGCGTTACAGTGAAAGGCCTTCCTGAAGAAGAAATCGTAATCGAACTTAAGCAGGAAGAACTGAAAACCTCTGGCCTCAATCCTTCAGCCATCATGAGTGCCATTAATGATGAATATTATCCAACACCTCTTGGAAAGCAGGATATGGATAATGAAGTGGTGCAACTAACTGTCGACCACTTTACAACTATAGATGAAATGAACGAACTCTTCGTTGGAAAGAACCTTCAGGGGGAATCGATTTTCCTTAAAGACATTGCCAATATAAAGGTAGCTCCCGAAGAAATTAAAGACATTGTAACCTTTGAAGGCAAACCTTCTGTTTCATTCACTGCATTCGTCCAGCCGGGCGAAGACATTCCATCGGTTGATGAAAGAGTGAGTGATAAAGTGGAGGAACTGTCAGAATCCCTTCCGTCTGATGTGAAGCTTGTACCCTACTATTCCCAAGCTTCCACCGTAACCAATATATTTGATGGATTATTTAAGTCCCTTGCCATTTCCGTTGTTGCGGTCATTTTGACTACAGCCCTTGGACTGACGGTTTCTGGTGCATTTGTTGTCGCACTTGCTGTTCCGATCTCCGTGCTTATGGGATTGATTCCCCTACCATTTGCAGGAGTGGATTTAAATCAGATTTCCGTTATAGGGGCCATCATTGCTCTCGGTATCCTGGTTGATGACTCGATTGTGGTGAACGACAATATTCAACGCCGATATAAACTTGGTGATGGAGCATTGATGGGTGCCATAACCGGAGTGAAAGAGATCTGGGTGTCAATTGTCACTTCCTCTCTTGCCATTGTGTTTACATTCCTGCCTCTCATTTTCTTGTCAGGTGGAAACGGTGCATTCATCAGAGCATTACCGACTGTCTTGATTACAACGATCATTGCTTCTACACTCGTTGCCCTGATCTTCGTTCCGATTATGAGATACTCACTATATAGTAAGACGAAGAAAAAGGTATCTGATGCTCCAGGATTACTGGGTAAACCATTGAATAAAATCGCCGATTATTATGCAGATACTATTTTAACGAAGTTTTCTAAAAGACCATTTGTCGTATCAGCCATCGGCCTTGTATTTACGACTGCCATATTTGGTTTGATAGCCCTGACACCATTTGAATTCTTCCCATCAGCCGATCGGGAAGAGGTAACAGTTGATGTCACCTTGCCTATTGGAACAACGATTGAAGAAACATCCACTACTCTTCATGAAATAGAAGAGCTCTTAAAAACGGATGATGGCGTCTATGAAACTTCAGCGTTCGCAGGTACAGGACTCCCGAATCTATTCAATAGTTCTTTATCTAATTCCGGACAGAACACAGGGCAACTGGTAGCAAGAGTCGATCGTAAGAACCAGACTGCCCAAGGGTTGATCGATGATTGGACGGACAAATTACGAAAAAAATATCCTGAAGCAAAGATATTCATGGAAACAATCCAGCAAGGCCCACCTGCAGGAGCTCCTGTAACGGTTACTGTGTCAGGTCCTGATATTACTCAATTAATACAGCTTAGAGATGTCATTTCGACTAAAATAGATGCTTTGGATACTGATTTGGTCGTTGATAATGTAGGAGATATGGAACCAACGATAGAATATGTTCCAAACCGCGAAAAACTAGAAGAATATGGAATAGCTGTTAATGATGTTAGCCAACAGCTCCGATTAGCTACAGAAGGCATACCAATGAAGGCATTTGACAATGGAGTAACAAAGCGCGATATGACTCTCCTTTTAGAAAGTAAAGATGGAGAAGTCGATCTTCAATCAATGGAAGTTCCTGCACAAACAACAAGTCCTGCAGGTCCGCCTAAACTGATCTCCCTTGATGAGTTGGTGACTCCTGAGAAGAAAGAAGAACTTCAACTTATCCCTCACAAGGATGGAGAACGGGCCATAACGATTCGTGCCTTCCCAAGGGACGAGGAGAATTATAAAGAAAATGTAAAGGAAATTGTAAAAGATGTCCGGAATGACCTTGATGACCAAGACTATTCCATCACGTTAGGTGGGGAAAACGAAGCGCAGAATGATTTCTTTGCAGAAATCACCATATTGTTTATCATTGTCATATTCTTGGTGTATCTATTGATTGCCCTTCAATTCAATTCTTTATCTCTTCCATTCCTTGTCCTGGTTGCTGTATATCTGGCGATAGCAGGTGCAATCCTTGGATTGTTTGTAACCCAGACACCTATCAGCTTCCTAGCCGTGATGGGGATGGTCTCTCTGACTGGAATCGTCGTAAGGAATTCCGTTGTGTTAATTGAATTTATTGAGCAAGGACTTAAGAATGGCATGAGTGTGAAAGAAGCGGTTATTGAATCTGGTCGTACACGATTGCGTCCTATTCTTCTCACAGCCCTCACCTCTATTGTGGCACTTATTCCAGTTGCAGTAAGCGGTGATGCCTTATTTACTCCGCTAGCCGTAACGATAATATCGGGTATTCTTTTTTCAGCTATATTAACGCTGATCATTGTCCCGATGATGTATCTTGTCTTTAACCGATTCAGAAGAAGAAATGTTGAAGCTTAAAACGAATTAGCCCGAGGGGAGACATGGTCTCCCCTTATTTTAATGATTAAACAAATCCTATAATGGAAAAATTATAGGAATCCTTACTTTTGTCACTAAGTATCAAGTGACAGATGAATTTTGTTCTTGTGATATTTTCCTGCATCAAGCATGATAGATACGTGCTAGATTTTTTATATTTTTGGAGGGACTTCATGACTACTATTAATTCAAAAGCGATCCTCATAACCTTTATGATAGGTGCTTTTTTCGCTATATTAAATGAGACTCTGTTAAATATCGCCCTGACGGAATTAATGCAGGTATTTAACGTAGATGCTCCTACAGTTCAATGGCTTGCGACAGGATTCATGCTGGTTATGGGTGTGTTGATGCCCATCTCTGCCCTGTTGATCCAGTGGTTCACTACACGACAAATGTTCATCGGGGTCATGAGCGTATTTCTTCTTGGGACCATCATCGCAGCATGCGCCATAAATTTCCCCATGCTCCTTACTGGAAGAATGATACAGGCAGTAGGTACAGGATTACTGATCCCAGTTATCATGAATGCCCTGCTGCTTCTCTACCGACCGGAAGTGCGCGGTAAAATCATGGGTACATTCGGATTGGTCATCATGTTCGCTCCGGCTATCGGACCCACTCTATCTGGCGTTATCGTTGATTTCCTTGGGTGGAGATGGTTGTTCATCACCGTCCTTCCATTTGCTGTGTTTTCTATTTTATTTGCACTGAAATATCTACAAAACGTTGGCGAAGTGACTCGACCTGGTGTCGATGTGTATTCGATCATCCTTTCATCCATAGGAATTGGAGGAATCGTTTACGGATTCAGTGCTGCAGGTGAAGAAGAAGCAGTATTCACTTCTGTTAAGATCATTGTGATCATTGCCGTTTCTGTCATAAGCGTCGTTCTCTTTGTACTGCGCCAATTAAAGCTTAAAGAACCTCTCCTTGATGTTCGCGTATTCCAATATAAAAGCTATACAAGAGGTGTGACGATTTTCGTCATCGTCATCATGGCCATGTTCGCTTCGGAAATCGTGATGCCGATGTATCTTCAGGGACCTCTGGGATATTCAGCAAAAGCAGCTGGGCTGCTGTTACTCCCTGGCGCACTATTGAATGGCCTAATGTCTCCAACGATGGGTTCGTTATTCGATAAATACGGACCTAGAAAACTGATCATCCCAGGGACATTAACCTTGGTGGGAGTCATGATATTCTTTAGTTTCATCAACCCTGCGACACCTATTTGGCTTTTTGTTCTCGTCTACATCATTCTGATGCTATCTATCTCAGCCATCATGATGCCTGCCCAGACAAACGGTTTAAATGAGCTGCCCAAGCACCTCTACCCACACGGGACCGCCATTGCCAATACGTTACAGCCCGTTGCAGGTGCCCTCGGTGTCTCCATCTTTGTCAGCATCATGACTCAAAGTCAGGCAGGGTATATCGAAGGGCAGTCAGGTGTGATAACTGAACGTATTTTTCATAATGCCATGACCTATGGGGTTCATCATGCCTATTGGTTTGCACTTGTCTTGGCGGCGATCGCATTCTTCATTTCATTATTTATACGTAAAGCGATTGCACCGGATTTTGAAAAAACCGAACTGGAGAATTAACCGAATACATTTATCGAACGGAAAGCTAAGTGCACACTTGAGCTTTCCGTTTTTTTTTACAAGAAAAAGGGACTCGAAAGGGCTATTGCTGTACGTCACTCTTTCCCAGGAGTAGAATGGTCTTTAGAGAAGATTAGAGGAGGACTTGTCATGGAGAAAGAGATTAAAACCATAGAAGATATTCGTTCTGAAGTACTGAATAGTGTAAATCATTTAACCGATGAGCAATTAAACGAAGAATTGGAAGCCGGTCGTTGGACGATCATGCAAGTGTTGGATCATCTTTATTTGATGGAAAGATCCCTTACGAAAACGATTCAATTGACGTTAGAAAAAGGTGAAGAGCAAGAGGTGGAATCAAAGCCGGTTCACTTTACGGTCGATCGGTCTACCAAAGTAGACGCTCCCCCGTTTGTCGTTCCAACAGATGAGAAGATGACCCTGCAAGAAATGAAAGGTAAACTGGCAGCTTCACGTAAAGATCTTCTTGCGTTCCTAGAAACAACCAGCAAGGAAGAATTGCAACGAAAAGCATATCCTCATCCCATCTTCGGTCATATACGGTTAGATGAATGGATTCCATTTATCGGATATCATGAAAAAAGGCATCTAGAGCAAATTGAAGATTTGAAGAAAAAATTATAGTATCACTCAAGGAAGGATCTGTTCACAAGTAACAGATCCTTTCTTCTTCACGCAGTAGATGAAAAAAATCAGACAAAACAAAAAGCCCATCCAAATGAAATTGAATGAGCGGACCTTTAAACGTTCAAATCACGTTTATTATAAAAAACAAATGTAGAAAATGCTAAAATTGCAATCAGTACAAGTGAAATACCTACAAATAAGAACTCCAATCCTCCCCCATACATTACATTCTTTGCTTCAAAATATTTGAATGGAGTGAAGTATTTCAAGCCTTCGATTTTTTCACTCAAGTCGATGGCAAAAGAAAGGATAAAGGTGAATAACAATACTCCCGTCGAGAATGACGCTGCTTTAGCTGGTTGTTTACTGTAAGAGGCTATAGCTGTTCCGATCACTAAGAAGAGTACTTGCAAAATGAACATTCCTGCCATGGTGATTCCTATATCCCCTACTATAGGAGTCTCACTGTAATGACCCACAAACAACAGGGAGGATATCCCGGCAATCAAGGTTAGTATCCCGACCTGAGTCAGGGCAGCCAATAGCTTGATTCCTATGATATTCTTTCTCTTGAGTGGTTTGACAAATAGAAACTCAACGGTTTTATCCCTCTCTTCCTTGGAGATAATCGTTGCACCAATCATGGCTGCATGAATGGTTGCCATTAACAGAATATAAAGAAAGAGCACCCCATAATATCCGCTGGCCGTTGACAGGTCCAGCGTACCGAATCCTAGAAATGCTTGCAAAGATTTAGGCATTCCAGCCATCAAATCATTCATGGATTGACCAGAAGAAGAATAACCTGCATATTTCCCCATGCCTGATCCAATCAAAGCGATCATCCCTATGCACCAGATGATGAGGGACTTTCGATGTGCCTTTAGTTCTCTCACATATACGTTCATACTTTCCCCTCCTCCTACACCGTATGAATATCCTTCTTATTATAAATAAAGAGACTCGTAATCAAGGAAACAACAATTAAAATCAGTCCCAGGATCAGGAATGTCCATTCATAACTCTCGTGATCCATAATATACGTGTAATCGAAGTACTTAAATGGGGTGAAATAACGAGTTGCTTCTTCCGCCGCTCCCACCATCCCCACTAAAAAGAAAGCGAATACCACACCTAAAGAAACCGAAATGACCGATTTCACTTTTGAAAATACGACCGCAATGATCATGCCAATTGCAAACATGATCAATTGAGTGAATAAGAGTGTAAGAGAAATCAAGAAGAAAACAACCAGACTGAACTCCTCCACCTTGACAATATTGGCAACAGTGATGGCCGAAATCATATAAACGATATTCGTGAGCAGTATTGAAGTCAGAGCTGCCAGGACTTTAGAAGAAAGGATTTTCATGCGTGTGACGGGCTTGGTAAAAAGAAAATCAGCAGTCTTTTCCCTGATTTCTTTTGAACCGATCGAAATACCAAGATTCATGGCTTGAATGGCACCGCATAATGTAATGTACAAAAAGATATAAGAATAAAAGCCGTTAAGAGACCCAATCGTGTCGACTTGAATCCCCAATGCTTTTCGAACACCTTCCGGAAATCCTTCCAGAAGCTTTTTAAATTGGTCTATTTCTCTAGATATGGACGGGAACATGGACATGAATAAAATCAACAGGGCGATGAGTGCTAAGGTCCATATCAGAGTGGACTTCCGATAAGCCTTCAGTTCATAAAGGAAGATATTCATAAAGAATCAAGCCTCCTTTTCATAATAATGCATAAAGATTTCTTCTAAGTCAGGCTCCTCGATCCAGAGATTCGTAATATCAATATTGGCAATCTTCTTCATGACAGTGTTTATATCTCCCCTAAAGAGGAAGCTTACATGATTGTCTTTCATTTCCAGGTTATTTACACCCTCAAGTTCAAAGTAAGAAGGATCTATTTCAACGTTGATTTCAATTTTGAACTTTTTATGATTGTTTTCTTTTAATGTGCTGATCTTCTCAACCTGAACAATCTTTCCTTCTTTAATAATCGCCACTCTATCACATAGACGCTGAACTTCACTCAGAATATGGGATGAAAATAGGATGGTCGCTCCTTTTTCGTTTTCAGCTTTAAGCAGCTCAAAGAATTTTTGCTGCATTAGGGGATCAAGTCCTGATGTAGGTTCATCCAAAATAATCAGTTTCGGCTCATGCAATAGTCCTTGAATGATTCCCACCTTCTTTTTATTACCAAGTGAGAGATCGTCAATCCTCTTCGTTAAATCCAGGTTTAACACTTCAGCCAATTCGTTGATCCTTTTCGAGCAATCCTTTTTATAGAAGCTTGCAGAATACTTCAGGAGATCCATTACTTTCATATTGTCATAGTAAAATACTTCAGATGGCAGGTATCCAACTTCCTTCGCAATTTCAGGCGCATATTCGATACAGTCTTTTCCAAAAATGGTTGCACTCCCGCTTGTCGGATGAATGAGTGATAGAAGTGTGCGGATTGTCGTTGACTTACCGGCTCCATTGGGTCCGATAAAACCAAAGATCTCCCCTTTTTCGACGTGAAAACTGATATCAGCAATCCCCCTCGATTTCCCATACGTTTTAGTCAGTGAATGAATTTCAATCACATTCATCTTTTATCCTCCCTTTTTCTATTTGTAAAATGAGGTCTTCAACAATTGGATATAAGCGTCGATCTCATCCAGAACTTCCTGCTGATTGATTTTATCTACCGAGAGTGACTTCGCTTTTTTCTGTTGTTGGTTGGCGATGCCTTCAAAAGTCCAATAAATGATTTGAATCGATTTTTTTACATCGATTCCATCTTTGAATTTTGATGTATCGATATTAGAAAATAATGTCGCAAAACTACTCTGAACCATCTTTTCTTTATATTTCTCAATATCGTCTTTTACCTCTGGAGCTTCTTCTGAAAAGGCACTGGTAAGGAAATTGATCAAATCAGGATATACAGAAAATAGTTCAAATTTTATCAATGTAACTGAGCGGATCGTAACGAATATATCATGCTCATTCCAGTCGACCTTATCGTAAATTTTGTCTGTGAATAATTCTGAAAGGTATTCGTACAGAGAGATGTACAATTCCTTCTTACTCTTAAAATAATGAAAAAGGATTCCCTTGGATATTTTTGCTTCCTTCACGATGGCATTCGTAGAAGCTTTCTCATAACCGTTCTCGGAAAATACCCGTGTTGCTGCGTTAATGATTCGATCTTCCTTCTCAGAATCAATGTTTAACATTTTAAACAAACTTTTACACTCTCCTATAATAAGGATTTCATTGACCAACATGGTCAACTTCATTCTACTCTTTTTGACCACTATGGTCAATATTATTTTTCTATAATGGTTCTTGATACTATGCTGAACAAAACTCCATCATATTCATTCTCCTTAATGAAACAAACCGCAATAATCCAAGTGAAGATAGATGAATGATAAAAGCTCAGGTTCGCCCTGAGCTTTTATGTATGTTCTATTTGATTGCGGTTGCAACTAATGCTTATGAATTATTATTATCTACCTGCTATCATTCCGAAAAAAGCGAATAAAATGCCAAAAGTATAACTAATTACAAGATAAGAAATAAGAGGTTTCCATCTTTTTTGAACAAAAAGTTGGATGTTTTCCAGTTTAAAAGTCGAAAATGTTGTGAAAGAACCTAGAAATCCTGTTCCCAGTAACAAAACACCATTTTCGCTGATACCGACTCCCATTACATAACCCAGTAGAAATGATCCAAGCAGATTTACACTTAATGTGGCATATGGAAAATCAAACATACTGTACTTTTTAAATATACGGCTGATCCAGAAGCGGGCAATGGCTCCAAAGAACGCACCGAATGCCACCAACATTCCATTTACGATCATCTTTAAGCCCCCTTCTGCTTGTACTGGGTGAATTTATCCGTTCCTATTTTATAGCCCGCCCATGACATGATCAAGCCACCGGACGCACTACCGACTAAATAAAGGAGTGCCATAAAAAAGTGTGAATGGGAAAGAAGATTAACGGTTTCCACACTGAATGTGGAGAACGTAGTGAAAGATCCGATCAACCCCGTTCCAATGGCAGTTGCTAACATCGGTTGAAGCTTCTTTATCCGAAATAAATAGGTGGTCAACAACCCCAATGTAAAGCTCCCGATCATATTTGCCAAAAAAGTCCCCAACGGGAACGTATGGTTCCACCAATCCCCGGTAAATATTCCTATATAGTATCGTAACAAAGCCCCCACCATTCCGGCAGCCCCAACGAATATGTAAACCATGTTTCCACCTCATAAGATCTTATTGTTAATGAAAGAGACTCCCGCCTATACGAATGCATCAGTAGGAGCCATCTACTTTATAGTAGAAAAGCAAACTTGATGCGCAATAAGCGTATTTCACGCCGATTATCTTACATTAATTTCGTTATAAACATTGTGGCAATCCCAAAATAGATAAGGAGGGAAAGAATATCATTGATCGTGGTAATCAAGGGACCTGAAGCTACCGCAGGATCGACGTTGAACTTATACAGAATAAGCGGGATGATGGTTCCTGCCAATGTCCCGATGATCAAAGTGATCAGTAAAGAACTTCCCACCACAAACCCCAGGACCATATTTCCCAACCATATAAATGCGATTAGAGCAATCATGACCGCACAAGTGACACCGATGATGATACCAACCCATAATTCACGGAAGATCAGCTGCACGACTTGTTTCGCATCAAGGTCGTGGGAAACAAGTCCCCTGACGACTACAGCCAGTGATTGAGTGCCTGTATTTCCTGTCATACCCGCAATCATGGGCATGAAAAAGGTGAGGGCCACCACTTGTTCCAGCGTTGCAGAGAATCTGTCTATGATACTTCCTGAAACAAGACCAATGAATAATAACAAAATGAGCCAAGGGAGACGGCGATAGGCAGCCACGAATGGTTTGGTCGTAAAGTCGATGGACTTCCCAGAGGCAGACAGTTTTTCGATATCTTCATTAGCTTCTTGAATGACGACATCAATGATATCATCGACGGTTATGACTCCAACGAGTCTGCCATCTTCTTCAATGACTGGAAGCGTGATGAAGTCGTAACGGCTGATCAATTTTGCCACTTCTTCCTGGTCGGTGTGCACATCCACTTTTACAACCCGGCTGTACATGATATCTTCTATTTTATCGAATAACTCACTAAGTAATAAATCCTTATAGGAAATGACCCCTATCAGTTTTTTATCTTCGTCAATGACATACAGATAGTTTAGATATTCGGCCAATTCAGCAAAATGCTTGAGCTTATCCACCGCTTCGCGAACACTGTAATGTTTAGGAATCCAGACATAGCGGTTGTTCATGATACGACCGGCCGTTTCCGGCTGATAGGTCATGAGATTCTGGACCACCTGTGATTCTGCCTGGTTCATCTCAGACAAGATTTCCTCTATCTTTTCAGGTTCCAAGTCTGTCAGTAACGTCGCCAGATTGTCATTTTCCATCAAATCGAGGACCTTAGTAGACTTTTCGATCCCCAATTTTTCCAATACGATTAACTGATCTTCCCTTCCAATCTCCTGGATGAATTCCGTTAATTGTTCCAGTGGTAAATACAATAGAAATTTATTACGATGCTTGGATGGAATATGTAAATATTGATGAGCTATATCATAAGGCTGCAGCTCTTCAATGATATTTAAGAAAACGTCTTTCTTACCATCTTTCAAGCTTTGGATAATGGCAAGAGTGATTTCATTTTCCGTAATGGCTAATGTCATATGCTTACTCCTTATGATGATTTCTCTTTAAATGTGCGCAATAGGGAGATACCCGATGGAGTAGCTTCCCCCTGATAGTATCTCCTAAAGCATGTATAAATTCTACTACTATTCCACTCTTTGCTCATCTATAGATAATATTTCCTTTAATTCATCCTCGGTTAAGGTTTGTACGACGTTTTCATTCGGACTCATGACTTCCTGGATCAAATGGCGTTTTTTATCCTGAAGCTCGTTCATCTTCTCCTCGATTGTTCCTTTGGCAATGAGCTTGATCACCTGCACCGTATTTTTCTGTCCCATCCGGTGTGCACGATCCGCTGCCTGTTCTTCTACGGCGGGATTCCACCACGTATCGTAGAGAATGACCGTATCGGCACTTGTTAAATTCAGCCCCGTTCCCCCTGCCTTTAAAGATATGAGAAAAACGTTCCGCTCACCATGATTGAATCGATCACACATCATGATCCTATCTTCAGATGGAGTGTTTCCATTTAAATAGAAGTAGGACTGTCCTTTCCCTGAAAGCTCGCTTGCCACCATTTCAAGCATTTTTGTGAATTGTGAAAACACCAGGACGCGTCTTCCTGATAATCTGGATTCCTCAAGCAAGTCCATGAGATGCATGAATTTCCCTGAGGTACCTTGATAGCCATCTACAAATAACCCCGGGTGGCAGCAGATTTGCCTCAACCTGGTCAAGCCTGCGAGAATCTTTATTTTGTTCTTTCTTAACGTATTTTTATCCAAATGCTTCATTGTGTCATGCCTCAGCTTCGCGAGATAGGCCGCGTACAGCTCTTTCTGCTGAGGAAGCAGCTCTATGGATTCGATGAATTCCTCTTT
Source organism: Rossellomorea sp. YZS02 (assembly GCF_033963925.1). NCBI lineage: Bacteria > Bacillati > Bacillota > Bacilli > Caryophanales > Bacillaceae > Rossellomorea > Rossellomorea sp. YZS02. Next base: position 85,806 of record NZ_JAXBLY010000007.1, read on the forward strand.
GCCGGGAAGCTCAGCCAAAACATCCTCTTTTAATCTGCGAAGAACAAACGGTCTGATTCTCTTCGAAATGTCTTTTTTTGTCAGGCGGCTGTAATCCTTTAGGCCACGGAATAAGTCAGGAAAAACAACGTGGAATATGGACCAAAGCTCCTCAAGGGAGTTCTCCACAGGGGTTCCCGTCAATGCAAAGCGATTTTCAGCTTGTATCCTCTTAACGCTTCTGGCTGTTTTGGTGACTGGATTTTTAAATGCTTGTGCTTCATCGAAAAAGACAGTATGGAATTTTTGAAGTTCAAACCATTTACTGTCGCTGCGAAGTAAAGGATAAGATGTAATAATCACATCAACATCCTTCATTTCCTTTTGTTTTTTCCTTCGTTCCACTTGGTTCCCATCCAGGATGAGAGTCTGTATGTCGGGAGCAAATTTCACACATTCTTTTTTCCAGTTATAGGTAAGGGATGAAGGACACACTATGAGAACTGGGAACTTCCTAGATCTGATATCATCAAGTTCAGAAAGGATAAAGGTAATACTCTGTACCGTTTTTCCCAGCCCCATGTCATCTGCCAAAATCCCTCCCATTCCATAATGGGAAAGAGTCTTCATCCAGCGATAGCCGGTTTTCTGGTAACCTCTCAGCAGTGAATCCATAGAAGAAGGAATTGAAATCTTTCTACTATCGGGATCCATGAGGTGCCGGAAGCATTCTTTAAAGGAGTTTTCCATAATGAATGTTTGTACTCCATCTACAGAATCGAGCAAATCCAGACTTTGATACAGTGGGAGCTCCAGCCCCTTCGCAAGATCATTCTTCTCGGCTTGTGAGGTATTAAGGAACCGCTGGATTTCTTGGAATTCCTTTGATTCAAGTGACAGCAGTGAACCGTTTTTCAGCCTGTAATATTTCCTTTTTTCTTCCAATGCTTCGAGAATTCCCATCACCTGATTGTCTGGTATACCATCCATTTCAAATGAAAATTCCAACCAGTTCATTCGTTCCTTTTTCACTTTCACCCGGATTTTCGGCGTATGATTGCCTTTGGATACCCTATTCCTGACAGCGGTGGTGGCAAAGATTTGAACATGTTGCTGGATCTTCGTCACCCCATAGGTTAAGAATTCATACTCTAAATCCTCATTATGTAAAAAGTATCCCCCTTCTGTTTTCCCGAACGAAAACTCCTCCATCCATTCGAGGATTCGGTCTTCCTTCTCCACATCACGGATGATAAGTGATCCTGAAGGAGTCTCCCTATTTTCAAGAGGATGAATGACCACTCCGTCATAATGAAATTCAAGTCCCGCTAATAGACGATTTTTAACCCGGTCGAGATACAATTTCGCCACAAGGGGGGCCGTATCCAACCTCCGGGCTATGTCTTCTGAAAGTTTCACCACACCTAATTTCTTTAGACCTACAGCAACTTTATCGAGGAAAAAGCCAATCTGTGATTGGGGAATCGGGATGTATTCGTTTCCTGATCTATTCAGGAGTCTCTTTAATTCAGTAAGTCGTTTAACGTCCATGCTTTCAAGCTGTGTAACTGCCCCATCATGTATGACCACTTGATACTGATTCAAGATGATCATGTTCCTTAGTCCTGAAATACCTAATTGGAAACCGCCCCCTTCATCCAGCGTAAAGTCGAATATTAACGGAAGAGGGAGTGCCCTTTCCATGATTTCCACCAAGCCCCCATCACTTTGGAGTATTTTCACATTTTCACTTCTTAGCAAAAGTGGTAATAGCTGCTCCCAGGACGATGGAGGAATAATCAAACTGTCGTAACTGTCATTTGATGCATTTGTTGATAAGGTCACAAGATGTTGAATGACAGCATCCGTTGCATTTTCAAAGCAATGAAACTCTTGATTGAATAGTAAGGAGTCTGAAATATGAAACGGTTTCCCTTCGTTTAAGCTATAGAGAAAAGGACGGACCCCATGCACCTTAATATTCTGTATGGTGATGTCGATTGCGATCACCTCTTCCCCGCTCAGAAGGATTAGTGGCCGAATAAGGAATTCACATTGCAGGACCTGTCTGTTTTCAAAATGACGCAGCTTACCCGTTTTTCGAAAGGAATCTTCTTGAAAAAGGGTGAAAAAGTCCTCAGTGATGCTATCCTCAGAAGGTCTTGTGCTTTTCTGCTGATGTTGAATCGCCATAAAGACAGCTGCAATATGTTGACAGTCTTTATCAAATGATGCAAGCTTTGGACAACTGCATTCAGCTTCAATTTCACCCCCTGCATCCTCTTGAATGGTAACGTGGAAATCTTCTTCCCCCATGACTGTCGCTTTATAATAGTCGTTTGTCGATTCTTCTATTTTCACTTTATTCGATCGGTAATACGCTTCTCCCCGTTTGTAAGAAACGGTACCGCATCGATCTTTAATGAGTTTTTGGTGTATAACGTTCAAAATACCTGTTCCTTCCATGAGTATCTTCAGGTTTGGTTAAACCCCTGTTCACACTTATCATAACAACAAAGCGGGAAATTAGAAATAATGAGACGGTATTACTATTTTAATAGAAACGTATAATTCCGGGATGATCGTCATAAAATAAAGGGAATGGAATCCTACAGAAAAAAACCGCACTATGAGGCCAGTCATAGTACGGAAAATATCCTAGTTCTCTACTTTTCAATATGATTCAATAACGAAAGGATGAAGCTTCCTGCTTGGAACATAAGCATGAAAATATAGTATTGCTCCATTATTTCCACCTCCTTTCGGGAGAATTATTTGTCCCCATTTGATATGTATGTAGGATTCACTCAATTCATGCGTTTTTTTGTTGTGAATTGCATGTGCCTTGGAAATACAAAAATCCCGTGTGGTCTTTTGAGAGATCACACGGGATTTTTGGCTATTTTCACATACGGAATAATGAAATATCCTGGGAGATTTTTATCTACGAAACATAAAATGCCATATGCTACACAACAGCAGAACGATAAATTTATGAAAGTTTCGCTTACATCATTTTTTCTATTGCATACCGTGACTTTTCCATGTAAATTAGTCAAGTATGTTTAATAGGAGGTATCATCAACATGAATCACACACAAAACACCCAACGGGTTCAAATGGCGACAGCCGATCCATCCGCTCTCGGACTTTTCGGACTGGCTATGGTTACCCTTGTAGCTTCTTCGGCAAAATTAGGCTGGACAGACGGCGTTTCGTTCATATTACCTTGGGCCATTTTCCTTGGAGGAATTGCTCAACTGATGGCAAGCTTCGGGGATGCCAAGCACAATAACACGTTTGGAATGACAGCATTCGGGGCATTCGGACTATTCTGGCTTGGAGTCGGTACGTCCTGGTTGATTTCATTCGGGGTATTCGGAGAACAAGCAGCAGCCGCGGTCGATCCTGAACAGCTGGGGATCGCGTATATCGGGTATTTGATATTCAGCATTTTCATGACGGTAGGCGCCATGGAAACGCATAAGGTCTTATTTATTATATTTGTACTGATTGATTTCTTGTTTATTGGATTATCCCTTTCAACTCTGGGAATCGCTCCTGAGGCTACCCACAAATTGGCAGCCATCTCTGAGTTATTCATCGCTCTTTTCAGCTTTTATGGTTCAGCTGCCAGTGTATTGAATACTCACTTCGGGAAAGAAACGCTCCCAGTTGGAAAACCATTCGGTATATTTAAATAAAGAAGAACTGGGCGACATAAAATCGCCCAGTTCTTCTTTTTCTGTTACCTTTTCAAATTTTTCTGTTACCTTTTCAAAATTGGGGTGAATCCTGTTAAAGAATAAACAGATAACAGATCAACTATTTGTCCATACTAAAATATAGATTACATAGAAAAGGGTGTTAAGTATGGAAGGGGTACTTATATCCATATTGAGGACGCTGCTCAGCTTTATATTGTTGATTCTCGTGACCTTAATAATAGGTAAACATATTAACTCGCATAAGACCCATTATAGTTTTGCCTTATCCATTACGATTGGTTCTCTGATTGCAAATATGGGATTCAATACCCATCTTCATTTCACTGAAATGTTCGGTTCCTTTATGGCCCTCGTGATTTCATTCTATCTCCTGCTGATCACAACATCTCAAAGCAGGAGGGTACGAAGATGGATTTCAGGAACTCCAACGGTTATGATCGAGAAAGGGAAAGTGCTTGAACATAATATGAAGAAAATGAAATTCACCTTGGATGATTTAAATCAACAAATGCGTGAAAAAGGAGTATTTGACATTTCTGAGGTTGAATATGCTCTATTGGAAGTTAGCGGGCAAATCTCAGTAAAAAAGAAAGATTCTTTCCAGCACGTTACTAAAATGGATCTTCAACTATCCGATCCGACTTCCACACCGCTTCCAATTGAACTGATCATGAACGGAAAGATCATCAAAAAAAACCTCACCCCTAAATTCAGTGAAGCGTGGTTGAATAAGGAATGCCGCTACAGAGGACTATCACTTAGAGAAATATATTACGGGGTTGTCAGCAGCGATGGTACTCTCTTTATCGACTTGTTTCACGACCACATCCACTCCCCTATTGATATCGAGTAAGTGAATTTCGCCTGGGACGCACTCTTTTATCTTGCCAACCCTCTCTCAAACGCAGCTAGATGATTCTATGATGCATTCCTCAGCTGTGTGAAAACAAAACCTACATCCTCTGGAAGTGAATAAGCCAGAAATGTATCATACATTGAAATATTATCGATTTCCCCCTGAACCCCTGCTCCGTAAGCATCTTTAATCGAATCCGGTGTCGTCACGTAAGATTGGGACTGATCCTGTGGCAACGGGATTCCATATCGCTGAAATAATGTCTGGAGTGCTGCGATATGGCGGAGCTCCGCTTCTTTAATCCTCATAAATGTTGAAACATTTCCAAATTTCTGTATAATCCGATCATATCTAGCCTGTGCAAGATACTCGTCCTGCATGGCATAAACGAGCATTTGAGGAACCGTAAGTGTCGAGGCGGCAAGTGCTCCCTTTGCTCCATAATTCCCTTGACGCGAAGCGTATCCTCTTCCTTTATTCTTCATTATATAATACAGAAACCAAACAGCGTGATTCTGCTCATCTTCTGCCGCTCGTGAAAATGTTTCCTTTATATAGGAATCCTGAACTCCATCTCGAATGCCATGATAAAAATCAACCGTTTCCTGCTCATCCTTGAAGCCAAATTGAAGTCCTCTTTTATATCCATCCGGACAACCTTCCTGCAAAATCGGACTGGGCTCTACTCCTGTCAAATTTGCATAGATCGCGCTGAATGCTTTAAAATGACGTTTTTCATCTTTTCTGATTTCCAGGATTCGAAGTCTTTCTTCCTCAGTGGGAGCAAGATCTGCAAGCTTTTTATAACAGGCTATCGCACTGTACTCACCATTGATAGCTTTTTGAAGCTCATCCACTAAGGAGTGACTTTCGGTCACACGTGAGTGTCCATTCAGATTAAACGGTTTGAATTGCCGGTAATAATGATATGGATTCATATTAAACTTCACCTCTTTTTTTCCAGTCAATACTAAGATATGACTACTCGAAAAATAGGTGTTTGTATCATTTTCACTTTTTCATTCTTTGTGCGTAAGCCTCCAATAAGTCCTTCACCAAGATCCCATCAATCATCATACCGGATGTATCACAGTCAGAAATGTCAACATTTTTTAAATTACAGTTTTGAAACTTCGACTTTTTAAGGTCACATCGCTCAAATCTCAATGGTTCACCTGCATCCCCAAGATGTGTGTCATGAATATGAACGCCGCCCAGAGCTACATGAGCTATTTCGCTATGTGAAAGATTGAGGTCAGCCAATAGTGCTCGTTGAAAGTTGATATTTTGAAAACGGGATTCTGTAAGATTACAATTGCTAAACTGCACCCCCATCATTCTGCTGTTGCTGAATGTAGATAAACTCCCGTTAATTCCGTAAAATTCGGTCTTCTCCAAACTGCAATGTTCCACATGTGTGTCAGCGAGATCAACGTCTTTTAAACTACTATCCACTATTGTTACTTCTCTTTGAATAACTGGAGGACCCGTTTCTACATTCATTTTTTTCTCATAGCAGTATTCATCATGGGATTCGAATATCTTTTGAAAACCCAAATTTTCATAGAAGGTGTGATTGCTCAGTTGCAGGCTCGACGTCTCAAGTTCCCACGACACCACATGTGGATAATTTCCTTCCATGATTTTCAATACTTGAGATCCAATTCCTCTCCCTTGATATAAAGGATCAATGAATATCCGGTCGATCCGTCCACGGCGTTTGCCTGCGACGGTAACGATCAGTCCACCCACGATGGTATCTTCATAGAAGACCTTGTAATAATCCAATTCCCTTATCATATACGTATTCATTTCGATGGAATCATAGCCCGGGGGCTGGATATTGTAATCAATGATTCCGGTTTGATTTTGAAACCATTTTACTCTCTCTGCATCAAACACCTTTTTTTGGACAGCAGTAAGGACAGAAGCGTCCTCGATATTTGCAGGATCTATTTTCACTGTACTCATTGTCATGCCCCTTTTTAACTGTATATATAGTTTTCTATCAACTTATAAATCTCAAATGCACCTGAACCTTTATTTGATAATACTGCTACTTTTAGATCTTTTTCCATGTAATGGGCAGAATGAAAACTCACCCCTGGATCATAGCCCATCACATGATGCTTATCGGGTAGGTTCAACCACATTCCATAACCGTAGTCCACACCTTCCTTCACATTTACATGCGGTTCAGTTATTCTCACAGTATTCTCATTTTTCAAAAGCTTATCGGACAAGAGAGCTTCCCAAAACGAGATCATATCTGGACCCGTCACATATGCTCCTCCATCTGCCCCGCCCTGGATGGGAATGGAATAGATATTCGTTCTCCAGGAGTTTTCACTTTCTTCAATGTAGCCGTTGGCCGTATTACCCGGTAACCGATCAAGGCGAAAATACCCGGAAGCGTTCATAGATGCCGGCGTGAAAATGTTTTTCACGATGTACTCTTGAACCGTCAACCCTGAAAGATTCTCGATAACCAATCCAAGTATGATATAACCGGCATTATTATAATGAAACGTCTCACCAGGATGAGATTTCATAGGTGAATCCTGAAAGAAAGGTAAAAAATCCTCTCCTTTCTGAATGAGATACATGGGCGTTTCCTTCCATAAATCCTCGAAGTCATTCATCACTTCTTCATCAAAATAATCTGGAATCCCGGATGTATGTGTCAACAAGTGTTGGATGGTAACACGATCATCGAAATGTGGAAATGAAATGGACAGGCATTCTTTTATCGGTGTATGAAAACTCAGAATCCCCTTTTCTACAAGCTGACAGATTGCCACTGCCGTAAACAATTTACACCCGGACGCAATACCGTATCGAGTATCTATATTGTTTTCACGTCGTGCACTGCGATCAGAATATCCAAATGCAGAGGCTACGAGAACTTCCCCATTTTTCTTTACCATTACCGTCCCTGAAAAATCACTTTTTTCTGCATGTTCTTGAATTATGGTTGATAATTGTTTCATATCTTCCTTCGCTCCTTAATAGTCAATGGGGCCATCTAGAATTGTTTATCTGGCAAGGGGTATCATGCTTTAATGCACCAATTTCAAACGCTTGAATTTTCTCTTTCCCACTTGCACAACCATCCCATCTGCAATTGTGATTTCCTCCTGCACATTCAGCACCTTTTCCCCGTCGACCCTGATTCCCCCATTTTGGATCATCCGGCGGGCTTCACTTTTTGAACTTTGCATTTGTAAGGAAACTAGTAGATCGACGATGGATATTTTCCCTTCACCATGCCATTCTTTTACCGGAATATCACCGGGAATTTCCCCTTTTTGGAAAACCTCCTTGAATTGTTTCTCAGCTTGTTCTGCAGACTCTTTACCGTGATACATTCTCACAATCGTTTTCCCTAAAAGAATTTTGGCATCCATCGGGTGCAGGGAGCCCTCACTTATTTCATTGGCGACCTTTTCCTTCTCTTCTATTGATAGATCTGTTATGAGATTAAAGTATTTAACTATTAACTCATCAGGAATCGACATCGTCTTGCCGAACATTTGATTGGGATCTTCATCGATTCCAATGTAATTATGTTTGGATTTTGACATTTTCTCCACTCCGTCTAGACCTTCAAGTAAAGGAAGCAAAATGACAACCTGTTTTTCCTGGCTATAATGTTCCTGAAGATGCCTTCCCATCAGTACATTAAACTGCTGGTCCGTCCCTCCTAGCTCTATATCGCTTTCAAGTGCGACGGAATCATATCCCTGCATCAAAGGATAAAAAAGCTCATGAAGCGAGATTGGCTTCCCTTCGGATAACCTGTTGGAGAAATCATTTCGTTCAATCAACCTCGCGACCGTGATCTTTGAAGATAAATGAATGACAGCTTCTAGATCAAGGGCTGACAGCCAGCTTGAATTATAATGGAGCTCCACCTTCTCTTTGTCGAGAACTTTGCCGAACTGTTTAAAGTAGGTCTCTGCATTTCTCTTAACTTCTTCATTTGTCAGTTGCTTTCTTGCAACTGACTTCCCGGTCGGATCCCCGATTTTCCCCGTGAAATCCCCGATAATAAGCTGAACGATATGCCCGTTTTCCTGAAACTGTCTTAATTTATTCAAAACAACCGTGTGACCGATGTGAACATCAGGGGCAGTAGGATCCAGACCCAGCTTGATTTTTAACGGCTTACCGGTTGAAATTGACTTCACCAGTTTCTGTTTTAACTCTGCTTCTGGAATGATTTCATGCACTCCATTTCTATATTGAGCCAGCTGCCTTTCAACTTCGAGCTGCTGAACTTCTGATAGGGATTTCCATTTGTGATCCATCATCAATTCTCCTTTTTTGGCTGATTTCGTACTCTCTGTAACATTCTTCTCATCGCTTCGCTGAAGTTTTATGTGTTCGCCGATAAAACAATGAATCACTTCTCAATACTCCCTAAACAAAAAAACCACGCCCCTTATAAAAAGGGACGTGGTTAACGCGGTACCACCCTAATTGAAGATTACTCTTCCACTCTGTACGGATAACGGCCCGTCCGTTCTCTGCTACTCTATCTGTTCACAAAGAATGTTCAAGGAAGTAATTCATGCTTATCTATGTACTGATTTTCACCAGACATCAGTTCTCTGCGACAGGGAGATAAGTCACTACTGAATCCCATCATTACATGTATGATTTAGAATTTTCATTTATTTTACAGGATAATTCAGGAAAAAACAATAATAATTTATTTATCCCTTCACGATCCCCATCACAAATCCATCATACCCCTTTGATCCAACGGTCTGAACGACCGTCGAATCGATCCGTTCTTCATTGGATAACAGTTCTACAAATGTTCGTACTCCCTGAACACTATCATCTTCACTGGCTTCATCAATGACTCTTCCTCCACGAACGACATTATCCGTGATGATGACCGTCCCGGGCTGCGACAATCGAAGTGCCCATTTTAAATAATTGGAGTTGTTTTGCTTATCTGCATCAATGAAGATGAAATCAAATGTACCCTGAAGTGTTGGCAGTGTGTCCAGAGCAGCTCCAACTTTGATTTCCACTTTGTCTTTCAAGCCGGCATTCCGAATATTTTGTCCTGCTACTTTTGCATGTTTTTCACTATACTCCAATGTCACAATCCGGCCGTCCTCCGGCAGGGACCTGGCAAGCCAAATGGTGCTGTACCCACCGAGTGTTCCAATTTCCAAGATTCTTTTTGCCCCTTGAAGTTGCGCCAGTAGGGAAAGGAATTTCCCCTGATTTGGAGAAACATCGATTGCAGGAAGCTCGGCTTCGCTATTTGCCTGCAATACAGACTCCATGATTTCATCGGTTTTGTGAAGTTTTTCTGAATAATATTGATCTACTTTTGTCCAAGTATCTGTTGACATTTGATTACTCACTCCTAAATTTATTTACATAATATCATTATGTATAACTGGTACTATTTCTCATCATATTGATGACTCATCAAACCTAAAATTCTTTATTCCTTTAACATTCGTCTTCAATGAAAAAAACCCTCCAGCATAGGGATAATCACACAACTGTTCCTCTGTCATTCTCGTTCTCGCCGATGTGATGTACAGTTCGTCAAGATTGGGTCCACCGAAGGCACAAGAGGTCACATTCACTGCGGGAACCGGAATAAATTCTAGCTGTTTGCCCTTATATGGATCCCATCTTGATATCCCATTTCCTCCCCAATGGGCGATCCACAGCATTCCTTCTTCATCGATCGTCATACCATCAGGCAATCCTGTACTCTCAGGAAATTGTACGACTACCTCTGGACATTCAATTTCACCCGAATCTACAAAATACCGATATCTGACCACTTGCTTCGTAGGGGTATCAATAAAGTACATATACCGGTGATCAGGTGACCACGCGAGGCCATTTGATGTACCCACGTTTCCGACCTTTTTTGTTATTTGTAAAGTAGAGTCGACAACGTATAAAGCCCCATTCCCTTTAACCCCTGTTTGATCAGTCGTTCCCGCCCAAAAGCGGCCGGAAGGATCACACTTCCCATCATTGAACCTGTTTTCCTTCAGGTGACTTTCAGGGTCCACGACTTTTTCTAAGATACCCGTCTCCCAATCATAAAAATGGATGCCGTGTTGAAGTCCAAGGATCAATCGTCCTCTATTGGTCTGAGAAAGACAGCCTACGAATTGATCCAATTGCACCTCTTCCAACTCATCATTCAAAGTATGTAGGCGAAAAATTTTCTTTTCCATAATATCTACCCACAGGAGCATCTTTCGTTCATGGTCCCAACAAGGACTTTCCCCCAGAGTATTTCGTGCATCTACTCTTAATTTGACTGACATAAAAAAATCCTCTCTATACAAGGTCTCTACATATGTAATTCTAGTTAAATAATGTAAATCCCTTTAAATGAACCTACATTTTCCCTGTTGCTCTTTTTTCCCATCTTCCTTAAACCTTTCTCATTTCAAATGAAAAAGCACCCAGCCGATGCCGGGTGCTTTCAAAAAGTTATTTCTCGATTTTATTACCTTCATAAATCTTTACATCAAGTGGGGCTGCTAAATATTCAGGAGCCCTTCCTACAAATGATGTGAAATGTACACTTGCATTATGGCTCTCAACGGCTGATGAGTCCTTCCATACTTCAACCATTGTGTAGACATGTTCTCTTTCAGTATCTTTCATTAAATCGTATGAGATATTACCTGCTTCTGCTCTGGATGCAGCGACTAGCGGGCGGATTTCTTCTAAAAATGCCTGTTCCTGGATAGGGTTGATCTTAAATTCAGCGTGAATGATAATCATACTGATTCTCCTCTTCTCGTACTATTATTTCCATTCTGTGATGGATTCAACTGGTAAACGAACTGATTTGTAGCCTGCATCTGCCGCTTTCCCGATTGAAATCAGCATAACCGGGTAGTAACGTTCTTTATCCATGCCATAGGCTTCAGCAATTTGGTCTTTTTCGTAACCACCTATCGGATTTGTATCATATCCGTGAGCGCGTGCAGCAAGCATCAGCTGCATAGATACCAAACCTGCATCGATGAGGTTCATCTCCCTGAACTGATCGACCGGCATCGTTTCGAGTAAACCTTTAATGGCAGGAAGCTGTCTGTCTCTTACTTCTGCAGGCATATACCCCTCTTCGACTGCCTTATTATAGATTTCATCTGCATAGTCAAGGCTGTTCATATCGACAAATACTGCAATAACGGCAGAAGAAGTCTTGACTTGTGTTTGATTGAACTTTGCAAGTGGAGCAAGTGCTGCCTTTCCTTCTTCGCTGTCAATGACAAGAAAACGCCAAGGCTGCAGATTGACGGATGAAGGGGCAAGGGTTGCCTCTGTAAGGATTTCAGTCATTTCTTCTTTGCTGATTTTCACTGACGGATCATAGTTACGGATGGAACGACGACCTGTGATGATTTCGTTAAAGTCATTGATTTTTGTTGTATTCATGATGCATTCTCCTTCTTGTATGATTTCTTAAGATTCAATGTCCTGTACATTATCTTGGATACGATTTAGCATGTCCGAAAGAATTGAACGTTCTTCTTCTGTAAAAGTCTTGAAGACCTTAGAGATGAAAATCTCTTTCTCTTCCCGGTAAGCTTGAATCTTCAGCCTTCCTTCTTCTGTCAGGCGGACAAAGGTGAAACGGTTGTCAGCGGGATTTTTACGCCGCGAAACCATTCCTTTTCCTTCAAGCTGTTTTAAATGCCTGGTAACAGCCGCACTATCGATATTCACTTCACGTTGAAGTGCCGTCTGGCTGATTTCTTCTACTTCAAACAGCCTGTGCAACAGGTCCAAACGCGATTGACTGATTCCAGTACACCGCTCAAATTTCGGACTCATTTGCTTATATATATCATTGAGTTGAATGATGATCTTCTCTTCTTCACGACACGAGTTGGACAAAGCATCCTCCTCCTTATAGATAATTGACAGGTCAATTGTTGACCCGTCAATTAATATAATATATTTAAATATAATAGTCAATCAAATAGGTTTGTGTATTAAAAAAAGCCGGCTTAAAGAGATACGATCCTTTAACCAGCTTTCTTGCTTCATTCCTTGACTTCAATATACTTAAACGACAATTCTTTCAATTTCTTAATGATCTCCTCTTCATAATCACCTGTAAAGGGGATATGTTCATCGGCATAGTCAGATAGCCCTTCATGGTAGCCCACCATCACTGCATGCTTCGCTTTCCTGAACATACTAACGTCATTGGCATCATTTCCAAATGCAATAAAATCCTCTTCAGAAACTCCAAATGTTGAAAGAGCACTCCATTTATGTATATTGGCAGGGCTGAGATCCACTACCTTTTCATTCGTATGGGTATTCACAACGATATCCAGGGACTTCAAATCTATCAACATATCTTGAAAATTAGTTGATGTTAACAACAATATCTTCACAATCGAATTCAGTGATTCAACCGGAAGGGAACTGGCAAGATTGGCTGGATCCAAAAAATCCAGGATAGGGTGATTGTTAGGACCTGTATAAGCATAATCCCACTCACTATCGATTAAATACGTCGCTTCATATTGGTCTATAAGCTCATGAATCTTCGCAAGGTCGTTTGGATGAAAGGATGTTGAATGTATGACTTCTCCATGTTGATAGAGAAGAGATCCGTTACCGCCTATTAATGGATAAGAATGCAATCTCACATCCAGGACGGGAAGCATATCGCGAATCGGCCGTGCAGATGCAAAAAATAGTTCGTGACCACTCGATTTCAAATCCAGCAAGGATTGAACAATTCTTTTAGAAACAGGCTCACCTTTAAAGCAAATTGTACCGTCTAAGTCAAACACAAATTTCATGATAAACACCCTCTCTCAATATGTATGATTTTACCATAGGAAAGAGGATTTAGTAATCATTTTCAATAGCTACTAGTTACTCCTTTGGCAAGTCCAACGCTTGATAGGCGGCCTGATACTTTCCACCTTCTGCAACTTCTGAATGATACAGTGCTTTAAGAGCAAACGTCCTCTCTAAATTCATTTCTTCCATCAATACTTTCAGGCGTGACTGCAATTCTTTATTATCCCTAACCAACAGTTTCATTTGTGATTTCACATATCTCATAATGTTGTATTTCCCCTTTTCTCATTAAACAATTCATCAAGTATACCACCGATGGCCACCGTTCTAAAGTGGTTTCTTTCTTAAAGGCTGTTTTCGTAAATATTGTTGCTTTTGGATGTAGCGAGTGGCGGTTGATTTCCGCTACAGGTGCTCGCTTTCCGCGGGGCTGGCGGTGAGCCTCCTCGGCTACGCCTGCGGGGTCTCACCTGTCCAGCGTTTCCCGCAGGAGTCAAGCACCTTCCGCTCCAATCAACAGACGAAAAGTTTGACTATCACAAAAGAAATGTGGAGATTGCGTATGCCACTGCTTTTTCATTCGTTGCAGTGACTGATTTTCATATAATAGTCCTTTACTCTTTTTACACGCTGTTCAATTCGTCTTTTTCTTGTTAATATAAAACCTCATCTAAAAATATAATCACTGGACACAGGTTTTTTCCCGATTTCCCTTGCCCACACGGATAACTGACCGATGTGATGGATTTCATGGGCCACTACATGCTGCAGAACCTTTTTGTAGGTGAAACTGTAGGTTCTTCCAGATCTTGTTTTCATATTGAATTCTTTCTTGTCGTAGGCTGGGATCCATAAGGAGAGAAATTGTTCAGTTTGTTGCCGGGTGTTTTCTGAAAAGCAAATGACTTCGTCTAATGTTGAGACGGTATGTACGTCCTTCATCAGCACGGGTTTCCCCTGCAGCTGATTCATCCAAATCTGTTCACAATCCACCACATGATAAAGGTTCTTTAGAATACTTCCCATTCCGCCTTTCCGCTCTTTCAGCAATTCTTCATTCTCGATTTCCCTGCACCAATCAAACCAGTCTCTCCTTACTTCCCAATTATAAGAAAAAAGTTCTATCATTCTCTCATCTATCCCTTCATTTCATTATGTGATTTAATACCGCTATTCCATGAACAATCCAACCACAATGATCCGTAACCCATTCAATGCACAAAAGGTCCCATAAATCAGCATTGTCATTCCCGTTCCAAAACCATAGGGATCAAATGGGCTTACAGATAAACCCGTTACAAGCATGATCAAAGGACTGAGAAGGAAACATGTGACCCCCGCCCATATCCGCTTCTTTTTACTGCTTCCTGAAACCTTCACGACTAAAAAATTGGTGAATAGCAAAATCGTCACAAGCATCATTACCAAAAGAAACAATATGCCCCAATCACTCATACCAATATCTCCTTCTTATCTCTAACTATAAGCAACCCAAAAGGAAAGTCCCCAACTCAATACGAGGAACAAGAGACTGGCAATGAAGTAGGGACTCTTATTCGAAGAGCTTGCGGATTCATATTCATACTTGAACTGATTATTCGTGATAAACTTAGCAAAAGTACCTGCCTGATTGAATTGTGCCTTTTTCGAGATGTTTGTCACCCACCCAAGTGCAAAGAAACAGAGACTGGAAATGAAGGCCGTATCCATCAAACTCCAATTTTTTAATGAGCTGACCATTATGGTAGAACTCAACATCAACGTAAACAGAATCAATACGACCGTAAGGAATAAGAATCTTGCAGGTATGATTCTTTCTAATTGTTTACTGAATTGATCGATGAAGAATGCTATCCCCGTCCCGATGATTAGGATGATGATCGTTAGTAAAACATTAAAATAGTAATACAATTTATTGACCTCCATTCATAAATAGTTAACCTCCTAAAACGAAAAGAAGAAGAAGATAGCATCGATGACTCCCAAACATAAAAGAGTGATGAGTATAGACGTTTTCTTCCAGTATCTTTTAAAGTACAAAAATAGCAAGGTGAAATATAAGAATCCTGCAGTGAAAAGGAATACAAAGAATTCCCTCGTCGACTTTCTATCAACATGGACTCCCTTCACATGAACCCATTGCAACTGTTGGTTGATATCCAGTGGGACCGTGAAGAACATCAGTCCGAATCCAATCAGCATAAACGCTCCCAGTAAATTTAGAAGGGAATACATACTCAACTGTTTTTTTGTATGATGATCTATAATCGTTTCATAATCAACATCGCTCTTTTCAACTCTTAATTCCATAAAAAAATCCTTTCTGCCTGTTCTTTCCTACTACTACGAAAGAACAAACAGAAAGGTTTCAAACAATACTAAATTTGTCATTTTTTAGCAATATCTTGTCCCAAATATCTGCCTAAATATATCCCACTCGAAGCTGCCTGAGATAAAGAATGGGACTCTCCAGAGCAATCACCAATCAAAAACAAATCAGGGACTTCCGTTTCAAAGTTCATGTCCGTCGGTAATTTAGGCTCATAGAACTTCGCATCCATGCCGTACAGGAGTGTATCAGGATGCACCTTCTCACCAATAAGCTCTTCCAAGCAAGCCATAAACTCAAGAAGCGCCTTCCCATACAGATCAGGAACCTCTTCCCGTACATTCCCACATTCCCCGTCGAGGGACGGACCTACAAGATTCCCTTCCAACGAAGTTGACTTTCTATGTAACTGAAAATCTTCCAGCCTTTGAACGACAATCCTCTCCCGTCCTTGATTGATGCTTCCAATAATACTCAATGCATATTCCATGGCTTCATCATGGGAAGGGAAATATTGAGGCACGAATAAGCTGAAATTTAAATTCGCACTCGGGCTTTCCTTCTCACGTTCATTTTGTCCATCCGGCATCACAACCCCATGCTGATGTTTACGGATGATCCTCCCACGGGGATTCATACAATACGTGGTTGCACTGAAGGAATCTCTTTCAATCTTCAACTTCGTTTCAAACGTATCCTGCAATATCGACTGCAGCTGATCCCCTTTCATCTCTACACGAATCCCCAGATCCAGACGGGTTTCTCCAGGATGAAGTCCAAGAGATGCGGCTTGTTTTTTCAACCACGAGCTGCCGCTCATCCCGGTTCCGATCACTACTTTTCCAGTGGTGAATTCACCTTTATCGGTTTGGATCCGAAAGCCTGATTCATGTATTGATACCCTATCAACGTGCGTTTCAAAATGGAAATGAACCCTGTTTTTCAGAAACTCATATATCTTTTGGAACACTTCATTCGCCAGAATTGTCCCAAGATGTCGAACCTCCGTTGATAGTGCCCGTAAGCCTGATTGTACGGCCTTATTCGAAAGATCCTTATTTTTTGTACTGTAAATAGGTCTGATGCCGCCACCAAATTCACAGAGGATCTTGTCCACTTCCTTCATTAAGTCAAGGGTATGCTGCTTTCCGATCTTCCTGCCAAGCTCTCCTCCGAAATCATTCGTATAATTGAACTTCCCTTCTGATTTACCGAGGCCGGCAAAGCCGATATATTTACTGCATAGACCCACACAGGTGCACTCTCTACCGGCATCTAATCCACACACCCGCTCACTCAGTTCCTTGCCAACATCGATCATATGGATGGTGAGATGCTCATTTTGGTTCATCAAGGTGTAAGCGAGAAACACACTGCTCACACCTGCTCCTATGATGGTGATGTCATGATGATTTGATTGCATCCTCCGCTCCTCCTTTTAGTTGAATACGTGCCTATGCCACTTTTGCAGCACGGTACCAATATGGTCCCTTGATTTGCTCCCGGTATCTTTCCATTTCAGACGGAAATAACAGGTTTGCATGAATTGTTGGACAGTCATTTGCTCTCTGTAAAAGGATAGGGAATATCCATTTTCCGTGTAACGTTCATTTACAGAACCGGACAAGTTCATCAGCCATGTATGCAGCTCTTCATCAGTCAACCCTTTTTCGACCAGTGCCTCAATGGCTGAACATAAGCGTCCATCCTCGTTATCTACATAAGTTGCTTCTTTGAATATGCATGATTTGACGATATCAAGACTTCTCTGATGAAGCTCCCCTGGAAATTGGGGGTGTCTGATGACTTCCGTTAAATAATCGGCTCCGTGTGCAATGCTATGGGCCCATCCCTTCCTTTGGACATAACCCCGGGTATCGACTTCTGCCTCTAAATAATGAAAACAGGCATGAATTGCTTCCTGGACTTTTTCAGAGGGTAAAAATGGCCGTTCACGGTCTTTAGCCAAAAGTAATGCCAGTACTAAAGATGAAAATGCCCGTGTGAAGACCGAATCATCTTCCTTTTTTCCGATTTCATTAAATAAGTGACTTTCGTCTATACAAATATCAAATAGAAATAACATTTGCTCTTGGGATAGGTGGTTTCCTTCCATCAATCTGTAAAAGCTTGTATAAATCAACGAATCCCTTAATTCTCCATCGATGGAACCAATGTGGTGGACCATATCTTTTAATAATGCATCCATGTCCCAGTCTTTTATGGAGTCTGGACATGTGAAATCGATTCTCCTCATTTTCTCTTTTAAATGTTCTTCCGTTATCATATCCGAATTCTCCCCGCAATAAATCTATTTCTATCCTACCATAAAACACTTTGAGAGGTCCGTCCCTCTATTTATCTATTAAACTATGCTGCAAATACGGAATGGAGGAGAGAGTGGAGATGGCACCTGCCAGCATGATTGTATAGTGTGTCCCGATGGATTCTGCCAATAGTCCCGCCAGGAATGCGGCAAGGGGCATGAATACCCACGTCATGAGACGGCATGTGGCCTGCACTCTTCCCAACAGGTGATCTGGCGTCAGTGTTTGCCTTATGGTAATGATGCACGGGCTCATCATCGATGCACAGAACGTCCCGACTGCATTCATGATGACAAGCCCTGTATAAGATTCCATCCAACCGAAACAAAGGATCGATAGTCCTCCGATCATAGAAGAACCAAATAATATGCTGCGATAAGAGAACCGCTTCCGGAACAGGCTCGACGTCACCGCACCCAAAATAGCGCCTACTCCTCCCATTGATAATAACCATCCTATCGAAACCGTGTTCAATTGGATGGAATCCTTAAGGTGAAACACCAATAGTGTAAGGAATAAAGTAGTTCCGAACACAGAAGCTACCATGGCGAGGTTGGTATACAAAATCGGTTTGGTCTTTACGACGTATACAAACCCTTCCCAGATCCCTCCCCAAATCGAAATCACTGGAACCTTCTTCTCCTTCATCCGCAGACTTGCAATGGCAAGGAAAGACAGCAGGAAGCTGACGCTGTTAACCATCAAGGCGTAGCCTGGATTAAAGAAGGAAATAATCAATCCTCCCAGCCCCGGGGCGATAAACACCGCTAAATTGAAAATCCCTGAATTCACGGAATTTACAGCCTGAAGGTCTTCTCCCCTGACAAGTCCGGGTATCGAGGCAAATTGAGATGTATTATATATTTGACTCAATAGTCCAATACCGAACACCGCAGGGTAGATCATCCACATTTCCAGAATTCCCAGTATGAAGAGAACCCCGATCACACCGACAAGTAAGCATCGCCCTAAATCACATAGTAGAAGCAAGTGCTTACGGTTAAACCGATCAGACAGTATCCCTGCAAATGGCTGCAGTAAAATCGGCAGCCTCTCAAGAGCGGCCACGATTCCCATGCTGACAGGTGATCCGGTGATACTCAGTACCATTAGAGGAATGGCGATTAAATAGATCTGGTCCCCGAAAAATGAAATCAAATTCCCACCCATGAATCTGAAAACGGAATAGTTTTTCTTTAAAGGCGGTAGTTCATGCATTTGATTAATACTGACCGACGGTTCTCCCAAGTTACTTCCTCCCCCTTTAGTCCATTAGATAGTGCATCAATTCTTTTGACAGCGATTCTACAGCGTTCTCTTTCAAGCGGTATTTTCCATCCTGGATGTCGACAAGCCTGGCTGATCTGAGGATTTTCAAATGATGATGGACGGTGGATTTCCCCATGCTCAGTTCATTCGTGATTTCCTGCAAGGTGCGTTCTGATCGTTTTAACAATTTCACCATCCTGAGGCGCGCATCATCCCCGAGGGCTTTATGCTTCTGTACAAGAAAATAGTCTGGCATATCCTTATCGTCAGGGTAGATACTTTCATTGGCTACAGGGTAATAAAACACTTTGACTCCTTCTACATCTCCTTCAACATTCCAAGGACGGTAAATGGATTGTGGAATGAGTAGGACTGTGTGGACTGCAGGCTCCGGCAAATAGGTGATGCCGCCTGTCGCCCATTCCACTAAAGCTTCGGGATTGAGCTTTTCACTCATCTCTTTCTTCGACTTTCTATCCCTTGTTAATATTCCGGACAGTGTCTCTTGTTCAGGTAGAATCACTTCTTCATACCAGCGGGTCATCACACTCTTTACGTGCCTCTTAAGGTTGTGGACATTCGTCGTGCAGATGAATTCAATATAACCTGGATAATATGGGTTATCATCACTTTCTTGTTTCAATCTGTTCCGTGATGCTACATCACCTTTAGAAGCGAGCATGCGAAATTCCTGCAACTTCATTCCTATATAAGGAATGCAATGGTATTTGAATTTTTCATCTTCCAATTCATCCACATTGGTAATGAACTCATCCAAGGATCGGAATTCTTTTTGATGCAATAGTAGGAGCAAGGATTTCCAGGTATTATTCTTTTCTACATACTCCAAGTCTTGAATCAGAGAACGGGATAAAGATTTTTTTAACTTGTCCCATGATTCTTTGGTTTTTTCTAACGTTTCAATGAGCCTGGTATTGGTTATTGCCGCAATCCCCAAAGCACATTCCCATAGAAGGGAAGCTTCCATTTTCACTTCGTATGTTTCTCTTTTCCGACTGGTCATATGGAGCACATCCATATTGATCCACCCCTTTTCCAAAAATTTCTTCTTAATGAATATTCTATAATTACCGAACGGTGAATTCAATATAAATCGAACAAAAAAAATCAAATGAGTTAATTCTTATAAAAAAATCGTTGAAGATACTTTTCTTTCTGATGATGGAGCAAAAATATTGTTTTTCACTAGCTTTTAAGGACAAAAAGGGTTTAAAGATGCATTTCTAAATGGGGAGTGAGGTTGTTCATTACCGGAATTGCGTCATTTTCTGTCTTGATTGCGTCATAATTTACTTTATTGCATCATTTTGGATGTCGATTGCGTCATTATCACAAGAATTGCGTCAAATCCTTTGTAAATTGCGTCTTTTTGAAAATTATGGAAATTCCAGCCCTCTCTCCGCCCCGATCTACTGCACAGCAAAAAAGCACACAAATCCCATACAGGAATTCATGTGCTTCAATTAAAAGTGTTATGATTTAACTTTATCTTTCTTGATCTGCTTACTTCTCAGCTGACCGCATGCAGCATCGATATCCGTTCCCTGCTCCACGCGCACTCCACAGTTGATACCATGCTCCAGCAGGGTACCATAGAATTCAACAATTGCTTCTTTAGTACTTCTTTGATACTGGTTGTGTTCGTCGACCGGATTATAAGGAATCAAGTTCACGTATGAAAGGTGACGCTTATTCTTCAGAAGCTTCGCCAGCTGAAGTGCCTCTTCCTTATGATCATTCACATCACTTAAGAGGATATACTCAAATGTGATTCGACGATTGGTCTTCTCTAGATAATAATCAATCGCAGGCATGAGTTTCTCTAAAGGATATGCACGATTGATCTTCATGATCCTTGTACGCAATTCGTTGTTTGGCGCATGAAGGGAAACAGCCAAATTAATTTGGATGTTTTCATCAGCAAACTTGTAAATCTTATCTGCCAGTCCACTTGTTGATACGGTAATATGACGCGCTCCGATGGAAAGACCTTTCTGGTCATTTACAACTCGGAAGAAGTCCATCATATTATCATAGTTATCGAACGGCTCACCGATTCCCATAACGACGATATGACTGACACGTTCGCCGTTCCCTGCTTCATCCAGGTGATGTTGAACATTCATGATCTGTTCCACAATTTCACCACTTGATAAGTCGCGATTCTTCTTTAACAGTCCACTTGCACAGAATGTACAACCGATGTTACAACCTACCTGTGTTGTGACACACACACTCAATCCATAGTTGAAACGCATCAAGACGGTTTCAATCAGGTTCCCATCCTCAAGCTTGAATAAGAATTTAATGGTACCATCCTTTGATTCCTGCTTGATTTCCTGTGTGAGTGTATGGAGATAGAAGTGATCTTCAAGAAGTTGAACACAATCAGCGTTCAGGTTCTTCATATCAGCAAAGTTTGTCACACGTTTCTTATATAACCAATCCCATACTTGAGCTGCACGGAATTTCTTTTGACCGTTCTCTACGAGCCAAGACGTTAATTGATCTAATGTTAATCCATATATGGATTTCTTTTCCATTTAAAACCCTCATTTCGAAACTCTACAATTTTCTACTTATCTATACTACTTAAAGTATGGGAATGTTTCAAGGGATTTATAAGTGTTGAGAAGAATTGGAATTCCGTAATATAGTATAACATTAGAAAAATACACCTTTTGTTTACCTCTTTTGTCTTAATGATTGATCCGAAGAATGAAATCGTCCAATTTTTCTTTGTTTTTCAGCTTGTCATTGCACTCATCACTGTCCTGGCATATATAATTCCCTTTTTTAACAAAAGTACCTTGAGCAGATCCCTTGGATTCTGACATGTAAAACCCAATACTAGAAAAGGTGTTACAAATGGTGCAGATCCCTTTTTTACTGCTGTTTTTAAACGTTCCTCTAAATCCTTTTAATTCCCCGTTGTATTCTGCAATCATATATTTTCGTTCCTGACCGTAATCATTCCAGCCTAAATAGGAGATGTCCCGGAAATCAATATCTTCCCAGTCAGGTGTCTTCAATTTTTTAACCTTGGGAAATAACTTTCTTACTGCATGATCATTCACTGTCGGAAAGGGGATCACATATGACTTTAATCCGATTAAATAATCTTCAGCATGTTCTGTATCACGGATATCTTCTATTGGTTTAAGCACCGTTTGCTGTGAAGGCGAAAGTTTATCAAACAGATTTGTCACTTTGTCCTGCACAAGTCCCTTTAAAGCTTGTAAGACACTCAAGTCATTCACGGTTGCATATCCATTGATCAGCACTTGTGTTTGATAAGAAATAAAATTATATTGATCATTCCGAATAAATGGTTCCATCATAATCGCTCCTAAATACCTGTGTTTTATATACCCTGCACTCTTCGATAAACTCGGGTCAATCATTCCTGCTACAGGGTGTTCCCTTATACTATATACCTTTACAGATCATCAGGGTATGTATAGTTTCATTTAGAATTGATCATTACACAGAAAAAAAGCACTGATTCTCTCAGCACTTTTTGTATACGATTTTCTTGATTGTTTCACTTGAAAGGTAATGGTCATCAGCCAATTCATGAATTGACTTTCCATTCCGGAAAGCTGTTCTGATTTCAGCATTTCTTTCATCCATGACCCTTCTAGTACCGGAACGGCTCCCCCACTTAAGGTGCTCTGATTTCGGTTTTGGTATATAGATTGTTTCCCCCTGTACGTATTTCTGGATCTCGCTCACTAACGATGGAGGCAGCACATTATCTGCTTTTACATATTTCATTTCAGTCAGCTCCTTATTTTCTTGTGAATTCAGTCAATAAGGTGCAAAGCCGACTTACTAGAAACGATCTTTCATGGCGATTACATCATATTCCGCCCCATGCAAAGTATCGCCTTTCTAATAATAGGCTTTGCATGAGACGCTCGGGACTCTGGTATGTTTGTATTCACTACCATGTCACCACCTCCCTATAAGAATATTTTCTTCTATTATAAGAGAATTCCTGTTTCTAAGCATTATCTTACAAGGATACACTTTTATTTTTAAAAAATATTGAATTTAGAAGCACTCTAATATGGTATAATCTTCTAAATCTTACTAAGGAGTTGTTTAGCATGTTTTCTTTTACCGTAGATCAAGAGATCTCGATCGAGCTATTTCAACAGCACCATAAAAATGAGCTATACGAACTGATTGATTCAAACAGGGATCATCTTCGCAGATGGCTTCTATGGGTGGATAAACGGCAATCACCAGAGGACTTGGAGCCGATCATTCCAATATGGATTCGAAAATACGCAGATAACGATGGATTTGATGCCGGTATTCGGTATCAAGGAAGATTAGTCGGTATGATCGGGCTTCATTATATCGATTGGAAAAGCAGGAGTACAAGTATCGGATACCTTCTTTCCCGAGAGGCTGAAGGAAATGGGATCATCACCCGCGCCGTTTCCTCACTACTACACTATCTATTTATCGAAATGGATTTAAACAGGGTGGAAATTCAATGTGCCATCAACAATAAGAAGAGCATGGGGATCCCGGAACGATTGGGATTCACAAAAGAAGGAATCACCCGGGATGGTCAATGGTTATATGATCATTATGAAGACATCTTGACATATAGTCTGTTGAAAAGGGATTGGAAGGCGTCTTGATAGATTACATATTAACAAACAACCAGCTTCTTCTAGTTAAAGCTGGTTGTTTAGTGTTCACCTTATACTGTACCCTTTATTGATGCACGTCTCTACCGCCTCTCCGATCTTCCTCATGAATTTCTCCAACTCAGTCCACTCGACTGAAGGATCCTGACAGTGAAGCAGTCCGATGACAATGAATTGCAAGTCATCTGTCTTTATGATCCCAATGTCATTACATACACCTTCTAATCCACCCGTCATGTGGAACCAAGGCAATGAAAAACGAAACCCATCTGGATCCTCCTGATTTTTCATTCCTTTAAGAATGGCCTCCCTGTGATCAGGTTTTGAGCTTTCGTGGAGTAAAAGATCCATCATTTGAAACAAACCCTTTGGAGTTCCGATATTATTCACTTTATCTCTATTTTGGTCAGATACTTTACATTCAACATTTAAACGTGCAAGAGATTCATTCAGGTACTGTTCCGGGAGTTCCTCAATCAAATTCATGTAAGACTCGTGGCTATGTTCACAGACTGCTAAATACAGATCTTCGTTTACTACTGAATAGTTACTCCTTGAAACCAGTATGGAGGTAATCCATTTTGCAACGCTTGCCAATGGAAACCACTCATCCTCATTTATGGTAACCGTCTCCTTACTGTTCGTATCATACAGGTAAAAACCGAATAGCGTATTGGCTGGAACTTGTTCAGTGATTAGTCTCTTTAATTTCTCAGTTTCTCTAAGATTCAAACCATACACCTTCCAAAGCCTTCACGTATCTCTCGGCAGATTTCTGCACTCTCTCATGGGCATTTTCCTTCACAACCCGGTGGAACGCATTATATAAACGGTCAAATTTCAAGTCTTTGACCACATCCGCCATCTCGCTCACTTTTCTCGCAGGTAGTGGGATAAGATTTGGATAGCTGTACATGAAGCTTACCCATTCCCTGTCTGCGACAACCTGGATGATATCCCCTGTAAGGAGAATACCTTTGTTGTCGAAACCTTCCTTCCATTGAAGTACGGCACCGCCTTTGAAGTGTCCGCCAAGGCGGTGAATGGAAAGACCATTATGCAATTGCAAGGAATCACCGGACCAATATACAATCCGTTCACTTTCCCTCATCACCCACTCCCGGTCATCCTCGTGGATATAGATGGGAACGTCAAAAACTTCCGCCCATTCCACCTGTGTGGAATAATAATGGGGATGGGACAATGCTATGGCGTCCAAACCTCCAAGTCTAGTAATTTCACTGATCGTCTCTTCGTCAAGATAAGAAATGCAGTCCCATAAAAGGTTGAACCCGTCTTCCTGAACAAGATAAGCTGTCTGGCCAATGGCGAATTCAGGTGTTGTCTTCACACTATATAATCCTGACTCCTCAAGTCTTATCGTATTCCGGAAAGAATCCCTCTTCATATTGTCAAGGGTGGTCCAGGTTTGACCAGCAGGACCTACGTACTGTCTTTCTTCTTCACAAATCAGGCAATGTTCAGGTACGTCCATTGATTCTTTGTACTGTACACCGCATGTATCACATATGTATCTCTGCATACAAAAACCCCCGGGTAAATTTATTAGTAGTACTTACTATCATTCTATCAAAATACCCCTCACTTGAAAATTTTTCCTCAACGAATGGACGCTGCTATTCTGCCGCAATCTTCCCATATACACACGTATCCGTTAACCGCTTTCCATCAACGGAAAGATCTTCATTTCTCAGGGTCCCTTCCAATTCGTATCCGAGTCTTTCAGGTACGGCCCTGCTTTTATGATTTGTGGACTCACATCTTATTTCCACCCTTTTTCCACCGAGCTCGGTTAATGCAAATTCCGTTAATTTTCCGACTGCCTCTGCCATATAACCGTTGCCACTCATCTTTGTATCGATCCAATACCCGATTTCAAATTTCGGAACACTCCAGTCGATGTTGTGAAATCCAGTTGATCCGACAAACTCATCGGTGTTTTTTAAAAATATCAGGTATCTCAGACTTTCTCTAGTAAGAAATTTCGCATGTGCTTCACGTGTGTTGGACTCGGTGTCTTCCACCTCCGGGTTACATAGGGCAAACCCCAGCCACGGCTGTAATTCAGACAAGGATGCTTTAATTGAAGCATTAACCGTACTGCCATCTCCAGGACGTGGCATTCTTAACGTTAATCTTTCAGTTTCAATCATTGTTGGTATATCCAGTAATACTGGGTTCATTTCTAAACACTCCCTTAATAAAAAAATAAAAACCCCCGCTCTCAAGAAATGAATCTTGAGGACGAGAGTATCGTGGTACCACCTCAGTTTACCGGCATGTCACCATACCGACCTTAACGGATAACGTGTATCCGGACCCTGTAACGGGAGTTCCCGTTGCAATGGCTGCCTGCAGCAGCTTCACGCACAGCTCCGAGCCTTTTATCATCATTACCGTGATGTCCCCTTTCCACCGTCAGGGCTCTCTGTTCATCACTTCTATAACAATGAATTTCTCTTCAACGCTTAATTGGTAATATTTTAAATTATTGAAATTATAAGGGAATGGTTCTCTTCCTGTCAATACTCTATATTGGTCTATTCAATGATGGATTCATTTATTTCTTCTATTTATTCAACTGTTCTTATGGGCACTCACGATAAGAAACGATGGCCTTCTTTCTTCATTTTTTAAACCAGGCATCAATTCAATGCCTTCAGGAGTCGGCAGGGGCTCAAGCAGTTTTTCCAATGTAAACCCCTGTTGTATCAAACCATTTACCAACGTTGGTATCGTGCGGTGGTACTTGATCACACCGTCCACATACCAATGCTGCTCCCGTTTCCCTTCATGCCGGTAGTGATCAAGTGCCCAGTGCAGCCGTTCCCCATCAGCATCTTCCCACCAATTCTTCATGTCTTTACGGGCAGTCACGATGGGGTGCTCTATAGAGTATACCAACCTTCCACCCCGTACCAAAAAAGTGGCGAGCTTCTGAATGAGTGATTCGTAGTCTTCGATATAATGAAGTGCCAATGAGCTAACAATCAATTCAAAGGGCTCTCCCGTAAATGACAGATCCTCTATGGGGCTGCATACGTATGTTATCTTTTTATCTGGATGATCTTTTAATGCTCGTGATATCATGTTTTGAGAAATATCCACCCCGACGACAGAAGATGCTCCTTTTTCAATACAGTATTTCGATAAACCTCCTGTCCCGCATCCGAGATCCATTATTCGTTTTCCCGATAGGTCCTGAAGTTCTTCTTTCATGGCAGGCTGTTCAAGAAAATCATTATATGTTCGCCCTGAATCCCGCAGATTCATATACCCTTCAAAAAATACGGGATCATTATAAATGTTTTGTTTCATTTTTCATCCTTCTTTCTCTACTGATCGTTTCTGAAACACAACAGATCTTAATCAGGAAGGTTTACAGCGAGGAGGAAATCACCACCCGGCTCGAACGCTTCCTTGTTCATGGTTGAATCAAAAACAAAGGCAGGTTGAGTACCCAACACTTTGATTCTGCCATTCTCAACTCGTAAGCCAGTCTCTTCACTCAGGGCTATGACAGGTTTACGATATGTATTTATGAACCGATGAATCAGAGGCTCCTGTTCGCCACCATAGTGACACCATATAGAATAATCATCCAGATAAGATAAACCTCTTCTGCCCTTCAAGAGAACTGCATTTTCATCCATATGTTCACACGTTGAGATATCACTTCCCATTACAATGGCACCGGCACTCCCACCATAAATCAGTCCACCTCCCTCTTTGAAGGCGGTCAATAAAGTGTGAAATCCTTCCTGAAGAATGGAATGCATCAAGTTGAACGTATTTCCACCGCCTATATAGACACCTGAAAACTCCTTAAGGTCCTTGAGTGACTTCCCTCTTAGATCCCCCCACATCGTTATGTCAGTTATTCCGAACGGTGCGAATACACTATGCACCCATTGATAGCAATCCTTGTATGAAATTTTAGTGGGATCCATCGCTATCGGAAGATATAGCAACGGCTTTCCTCCGTCCAATTCACCTGCGAACACCCGATCGATCTCCCGTGTCTGCTCTTTACCCCCACCACCTGAAAGATACAATACACTCAACTCATTTCCCCCTTCCAATTGGAGGGACGGACTTCCAAAAGCCAATCCCTAATAATGTTAATTATAGCAATAAATAGTGTTCAAACGAATATATCTTCTAAAACTGGAGGTCCGTCCCTCTCTGTTTAAAAAAAGACGGTTCCTTCATGAAAATTTTCTTGGTTTGTCTGATTTTTGGGCGATTTATACCTGAAAATAGTCCCGCATTTTCTCAATACCGCCCTCTACTTTCTTGTGATACTCTTAAGTTGACTGAATTATTAGATAAAAGAGGAGGAATTGAAATGAAAAAGAAAAAGATCGTAAGTATGGGACTATCCGTCGGAATTCTTTCGGGGATGTTGGCTTCAGGTGCCCTTGCTGCTCCGTCTAACAATGCTCATTTCCAGATGAACAAAAAAGCAGGCACACCTGAATTTGTGTCTGGCCTATTATCCGCTCCTTCTGGAAAAGATGCGGAAGCTATTGTCCTTTCTTTCGTGGAACAAAACAAATCTGCATTCAAGCTTTCAAACAAAAAAGCGGTTGAGCAGTTCAAGGTACTTTCTGTTGAAAAAGACAGCTTGGAAAATACAGTCGTCCGCATTCAACAAACGTATCAGGATATTCCTGTTTGGGGATCAACTCAGTCAGCAGTCGTGCAGGATAATGGGGTTCTCCAGGCATTTTCCGGTTCAATGGTGGCAGACCTTGAAGAAAAAATGTCATCCTCAAAAAAGAAAATAAACGCGAAGAAGGCATTAAAGCTTGCTAAGGAGGATCTAAGACAAAATCCAAGATTAGAAAAAGAAGCGAAACCGGAGTTAGTCGTTTATGCTGATGGTGACAAGGCTTCATTGGCATACTTTATTAATTTAAATTACCTAGAGCCGTCTCCGGGTAACTGGAATTACTTTATAGACGCCGAAACCGGCAATATCCTGAATAAATATAATGACATGCATGAAGTCAGCGGGACGAATCAAGTAGGGACCGGGAAAGGTGTCCTGGGAGATTCAAAACCCCTAAATACGACTCTTTCAAGCGGAAAGTACTATCTACAGGATAATACTAGGGGATCTGGTATTTTTACATACAACATGAATAACCGTACTTTCTTTCCGCAATTTTTCTTACCGGGCACCCTTTGGTCGGATAGCGATAATGTGTTGAATGCCACGTACGATGCACCTGCTGTTGACGCACATTATTTTGCAGGGGTCACGTATGATTATTATAAAGAACATTTCAATCGCAATTCCTACGATAATCAAGGTGCTAAATTAGTTTCATCCGTTCATTACAGCAGCGGATACAACAACGCCTTCTGGAACGGTTCACAGATGGTATATGGTGACGGTGATGGCACTACCTTTGTTCCGCTCTCAGGTGGGATCGACGTCGTGGCCCATGAGCTCACACATGCTGTTACTGATTTCTCTTCAGACCTCGTTTATCAGAATGAATCAGGGGCATTGAATGAAGCGATCTCAGATATTTTTGGTACGTTGGTCGAATATGAGAATGGGTCTAATCCTGATTTCGAAATTGGGGAAGATATTTATACTCCAGGCACTTCCGGAGATGCTCTTCGCTCTATGAGCAACCCGGCGAAATATGGGGACCCTGATCATTATTCCAAACGTTACACAGGGACCTCAGACAACGGCGGGGTTCATACAAACAGCGGTATCATCAATAAGCAGGCATATTTATTGAGTGAAGGGGGTACTCATTATGGTGTGACCGTCCCGGGAATTGGACGTGAGAAACTTGGTGATATCTATTATCGCATGAATACGGTGTATCTGACTGCCTCCTCCACTTTCAGTCAAGCTAGAGCAGCAGCGGTACAATCAGCAGCGGATTTATATGGCGCCGCTTCTCCGGAAGTGAATGCTGTGAACCTTTCCTTTGACGCAGTCGGTATCAATTAAATATTTTCCAAGCAGAGATTCAATCAATAATGCTTCCATAAAAAAAGTCCTTGATCATTTTGATCAAGGACTTTACTGCTTTTATTTAGTGATTTGCTGCTTTATCCATTCCACCCGGCTTCTTGTGGACAGCCAGCTTATCAATTAATTTATTACTTTCAGTATTCAATCCTATTAGATTGACTTTCACACCATTCTGATGGTATTTGATCATAATTTTATCGATCGCGCCAACCGCTGAATCATCCCAGAGATGAGCATGAGTCAAATCTAATGTCACTTCTTTGATATCCTCTGTAAAATCAAAGCTTTCTACGAACTCGGTAACAGAAGCAAAGAATAATTGACCGGAAACCCGATATACCTTTTTGTGTGTTTCACCTGAAGCCATCGTCGTAATGTTGACTTTAGATATTTTAGAAGCAAAGAATACGGCACTTAAAATAATTCCTACCAGTACACCTTTGGACAAGTCATGTGTCATTAATACGGTTCCAACTGTTACTAACATAACGAGTGTATCGGTGAATGGGGTTTTGTGCAGGTTCTTTAAAGATGACCAATCAAATGTCCCGATCGATACCATGAACATGACACCAACCAGGGCAGCCATCGGAATCTGAACAAGGAAATCATTCAATACGAGTATCAGGACCATCAGGAATACCCCCGCGACTAGAGCGGAAAGTCTTCCTCTCCCCCCCGATTTCACGTTGATAACTGATTGTCCAATCATCGCACAGCCAGCCATCCCCCCAAAGAACCCGGAAACGATATTGGCAATCCCCTGGCCTCTTGCTTCTTTATTCTTATCACTTGTCGTATCCGTCATATCGTCTACGATAGAGGCAGTCAGAAGTGATTCTACCAAACCGACAATCGCGATCGATAATGAATAAGGGAAAATGATTTGCAAAGTTTCAAATGTGAAAGGAATGTCAGGGATCAGAAATAGTGGCAGAGTCTGGGTTAATTCACCCATATCCCCGACAGTCCGCACTCCACTCCCGGTCAGCACCGCGAAGACTGTCACGGCAATAATTGCAACCAGCGCAGAAGGCACAGCTTTGGTGAAGCGAGGCAAAATATAGATAATAGCAAGTGCCCCGGCAACCATGGCATACATCACCCAGGTTTCGCCAACGAAATGCGGTAATTGGGCAGAGAAAATCAGGATGGCTAAGGCGTTCACGAATCCTACCATGACAGAACGTGGCACAAATTTCATCAACCGCCCTAACTTGAGGACACCCATGATAATCTGGATCACACCTGTCAATATCGTTGCTGCAAGCAGATATTGTAACCCATGATCAGCCACAAGAGTCGTCATCAACAAAGCAGTTGCACCGGTTGCAGCAGAGATCATACCCGGACGTCCACCTACAAACGCAATGACTACAGCAATACAGAATGAAGCGTATAACCCGATCATCGGATCTACCCCTGCAATAATGGAAAAGGCAATGGCCTCAGGAATCAAAGCCATGGCAACGACCAACCCTGAAAGGATATCCCCTTTCACATTTCCAAACCATTCATATTTTATTTTTTCACTAATATTCATAATGCACCTCTTTCAATTATATTATGACTTTCAACTCTCATGAAAGTCGGGGCCGTTTAACACAAGGCACATTATATAATGGATGTTTGCATTTGTGAAACCTCAAAGAAAGCGCAAACATCAAATGTTTCCTTTCTATTACGTCAATTTACGCCTTATTTCTACCCTATTTCAATAACTTGTAAAAAATATCTTCAGTTCATTAGAGGAATATGGAGAATAAACTAGAACTAAATACTAAACGCTTTCATGAAATGAGGGAGATTGTAATGTTCAAAAATATTCTACTCGCAACAGACGGG
This sequence comes from Rossellomorea sp. YZS02, assembly GCF_033963925.1. Classification (NCBI taxonomy): domain Bacteria; kingdom Bacillati; phylum Bacillota; class Bacilli; order Caryophanales; family Bacillaceae; genus Rossellomorea; species Rossellomorea sp. YZS02. Next base: position 117,687 of record NZ_JAXBLY010000007.1, read on the forward strand.
TCCGAACATTCATTAAGGGCAGGAGAGAAGGCAATTGCTCTCGCTGCTTGCCATGAAGGCTCCAAGATCGATATCGTATATGTCATAGATGGGAAACAATCAAAAGAGGATGTTCTTAAGTCTTGGGGATTTGATGCAGGTGACAAGCGGAAGCAAAAGCTTCAAATTCTTGAACAAAAAGCGAAACATCAGGGGATACTCTATGAAATCATCTTCCTGCATGGGGAACCGGGACCGTCCATCGTTGAGTATGCGAATAAACATGAATTTGACGCAGTGGTCATTGGTAGCCGGGGATTGAACACCTTTCAGGAAATGGTACTTGGAAGTGTCAGCCATAAAGTGGCCAAAAGGGCAAAATGTCCCGTTATGATCGTAAAGTAGTAAAAAGACTTCCGTAAGGGAAGTCTTTTTTTAACCCTTGAACAAATAATCAAAGATCATCGGAACTCTTTCTCTCCATGCATTTTCGTTATGTACTGCCCCCTCAACAATTTCAAAACGGCAGTCCTGAACTTTATCCTTAAGTATTCTATAGACGTCCCTGCTTGAATCAATATAGGTCAAATCATCGATGCTTTCTGTATTTTCCTTTGTTCCAATATCCATGTAAAAACGTTCTACTGTTGATAGATCGCTTTCATTAATAAAGTCTTCGATTTCATTTTGATTGAACCAAAATGCAGTTGAAATAGAAGCGACTCTTCTGAAAATATGAGGGTATTTACATGCAGCATATGTAGTGATCAGTCCACCCATTGAACTACCTGCCATGCTGGTTTGTTCAGGATGGGTTCGATATTTTTCATCCATCATGGGCTTTAACTCATTTACAATGAATTCTATATATTCTTTACCCTCTCCACCAATCGACGTCCGATCGGTAGTAAATACATCCGTCATCGCCGTGCTTTTCCAGGGACCGTATTCATCCAGCCTGTTTAATCCTTCATTGCAGTCGATTCCCACCACGATGAGATCCAGCTTTTCTTTTTCAATATATTCACCAATTCTCCATGCCATCCCGTACCCTGCATCTTCATCAATGTAAAGATTTTGTCCATCATGCATATACAGTACCGGGTACCTTGCTGCCGTTTCATGATAATCTTCCGGTAAATAAACGCGAACGGTCCTTTTTCGATTCAAAGGGGTCATAGTGACTTCAAAATGCTCATACATCAGGTTGGTTCCTCCAAGGTTTTTTATGTTTAGTGTAGCATGAAAAGTGTTGGAAAGGCTTTAGTTGCTAGAGAAAATTTCATATATACTGAAGAGGTAAAAAGGTGCACATCCTTTAAGGAAATGCACCTTTACACTCAGCTTCATTCGCTTTCGCTTCTATTATAAGAACTCTCCGGCAGTGTATCCCAGAATGATGTATCCGCTTCTTCAATGGAACCATCAGCAATCGCCTTTGCCGTTGCGTCCAAACTTATCACTGCTTGCTTTATGAGATATCCATTGCTCTTTTGTCCAAGGACATAATCTTCTCTATAGTGATCGGCCATCCCCCTCATTTCAAATAGAAGTGTTGCAATCCCATATTCAACGGCAAGACCATTCCGGCTTATTGTAGGAGCTGAGCCGCCGATGTATTTTGACAGGGTACCGAATCCGCGGGCCTCAACTGTGTTGTACAGGACAGCACCAAGCTGCTTTGATTTTTCAACTACTTCCGGATCTACATTCTCATTGGTTGGGTATAAAATTGAACCTGAGACAAGTTCATCCGTATCACCAAGAGTGGTTTCTGCCCCTTGATGATGAAGATCAATCATATAGTCAGGCTTATATTTCTGAAGTACGTTTTCATGAAGGGCCTTCGTTTCTGGCTGATTTCGATCCACATGATCGCGATTCAAGTCCACTTCATTCGCATTGTATCTTGTATGAGTTCCTGCCACATAATCATCCAGTGAGAAATCAACGTCTCCTTCTGCGCCATCGACATTCAAGCGTGGAGCAACGAGTATGTTCACGTTCTCAAGCATTTCTTTCACTTCTTTAGAGTTCGAAGTAAGATGCTTGATGAATTGAAGTGCTCCTTCAGTCGTTAAGGCTTCATTCCCATGCTGCTGCGTCAAATAAAGAACAGTGGGGTTTTCTTCATTGTGTCCGAATTTCGCAAGATAAAGGTCTCTTCCTTTAACAGACTGACCGTAAACTTCTAAACTTAGAGCATCTGATTTCTGATCAAGATGTTGAAGCATGCTCACCATTTCTTCATAATTATGGAGACGCTCGTTCTTAATGGTCTCATTCCCCTTGTAATCCGGTCCATCTGCCAAAACGTTCACGCCTGGGGTCGAAAAGGCGATTCCTGAAGCTAAAAGAGCACTTGAAAGAGTTCCAATCATTAATTTCTTCTTCACTATGTATTCCTCCTCATATATTTCGTCTCCCTGATATACTTTGATGTAAAAGGTTTGAATCCCTTTTCAGTTCTTCAAAATGAAACATTCGAACTGACTTACGGAATAACGGGTGGATATTAATCCCTAGAATAAATCGAGAAATGCTGATTTTTGTCTAACTATTGAATCGAGACTATTTAATCAGGTGAATTCCTCAAAAAAAGAGAAGCCGTAATGATCAGCTCCTCATCAAACCTTATGTTCTCTTATTGACCAAAAACACGTCCTTTATCATTCACATAAACTGTCTTGACCAGTGTTCGATTGAATGTATTCTTCCCCTTTTTCCCTGTTATATCAATCGTCACATTATAGACGCCTTCTCCAAGTGACGGCAGTTTTAATAACCCTTTCTTTGGCTTAATTTTACTTTCTTTTATCTTACCATTCTTATAAAATTCAATTGTCATATCTTCTTGAATGCTCACATCACGATCCTTCTTCTTCAAACTGATTTGGCCCTGATCCATACTTACGCTCACAGCATCATTCATCATACTATCAAAAGAAACATTCAATAAATATTTATCCAGGCTTTGAGAGTCAGATTCAAGAGTCCATTCCCCCGGAGGCGGAGTTTTAATCGTAAGTGTATGATGATAGGCTCCGTTAAAATAATCACTTTCATCCTTACTTACATTAAAAGAAGAATAAATTTTATTCTCTGGATCTTTCAGAATCAAACGGGAGGAAGGATTGTTGCTCATCCAGTCAAAAGTGACCGAACTTGCACCCTCTTCCACTTGGATTTTCTCTTGAGTTTTCCCACTGTATTCCCCGCCCCTGAAATATGAGTCTGCCTCATTATTGAAGGATGCACGTTGAGTCAACGCTTTCGAGGAATTGATTGTTGTTTCGTTCAAGTAATCCTTAAATAAATTAAAGGTCGACGAACCTTCTTTAATGCTGTAGTGATTCCATCCCCCCACCTTCAATTCCGTTGCGTAAGGGAGTCTTGAGCTATTGACTGTAACCGCCCCATCATTACTTCCATATCCGGAGAGGTATAATCCCCCCCAATATAGGGAACTTCCAAAGCTTCCCCACTTCGTTCCACCAAACGTATAGAATGGAACCTTACTTACATTGGCATTCTGATCCGTTTCAGACCGAAAGTAGCTCATATATCCTGTTTGCAATGAGTAGGTGGCATCATTCTTGCTGCCAAGGATGCCGGCAAGCCAACCTGCCCAGCTGCTATATGCGAGATCTGCCAGCTGAGATCCGTAATGAGGCGTCGAGAGGGTGATGACCCTTGAAACGTACGGGTAGGCGCCATAGTGAACAAGGGCTGACTGAGTGTCGATGCCTCCTTTACTATGAGCCACGACCACCACTTTTTCTCCGTAATAATTGTATATGTCACGGATCTTCTGAGAGAGCAGTGCGCCGTTGTCCCACATATTCTTTGTTGGATACAAATCGATAAAAGCGGTTTCATAACCGTTTTGATAAGCGGTTTCATACATATTGTTTTCATTCCACCAAGTATTGGAAGAGCTGTTCAAACCGTGAACAAATAGAATCGGCTGCTTGGCTGGTGCCACATATGATGGACTCGTGCCAACATACCACTGACCCGGCACCCCTGAAGGGTCTTCAGTCCAGGAACCCGCCTGACTCCAGGATGGCAGTAATAGAAACAAAGCCAAAACGGTCATACTAATCTTTTTGATCATACCCTCTCTCCTTTTCCAATGTGATAAACATGTAAAGTATATCGGTGGGGATAAAAAGATATGACTCACATTTCTAAATTGTGTAAAAAGCACTAACAGGAGAAAAGTACATCACCCAACTTTCTCTTTCAATATAGAAGGAAACATGCTAAGTTCTATATACACAACCGATATCGAAAACCGATATTGATTTCCGATAAAAAAGGAGGGTCTTTATGGAAGAAAGAGTCTTGCGGAAATTATTCCTCGGATTCATTCAAATACACATTCTTCACCATGCGAAAGAAGAGCCTATATATGGCACATGGATGCTCGATGAACTGAAAGAACATGGGTACAGCATCAGTTCGGGTACATTATATCCCATCCTTCATTCGATGGAGCAGGATGGATTGCTACTGAAAGAAAACAAAAATGTCGAAGGTAAAATCAGAAAATATTATACAACCACTCCTAAAGGGAATGAGGTTTTGATTGAAGCCAGGAGCAAAGCATTTGAGCTTTTTAAAGAAATAAAATAAGTGGGTGAATGAGTATTGAACACAGCAAGTAGAATTAAAACATTAATAGAGATCCTTTTCATTTCAACGAAATTGGGTTTTACATCTTTTGGGGGGCCGGTTGCCCACCTTGGTTACTTCCATGAAGAGTATGTACGCAGGAGAAAGTGGATGGATGAAAAAAGCTATGCCGATCTCGTCGCATTATGTCAGTTTCTCCCGGGCCCTGCAAGCAGTCAGGTTGGGATGGGCATCGGTATTATGCGTGCCGGCATCCTTGGTGGAATGGTCTCCTTTTTGGGATTCACACTTCCCTCGGTCATTGCCCTGATCCTGTTTGCCATCCTTCTCGTCGGAAGTGACGTATCCAATATGGGATGGATACATGGTTTGAAGATTGTAGCAGTTGCAGTGGTGGCTCATGCGATTTTAGGGATGGCCGCTAAATTGACTCCGGACTTAAAGAGGAAGACCATCGCCCTCCTTGCTTTAGTGATTCTATTGATGTGGCAAACCGTCATTTCACAAGTTGTGGTGATTTGTCTATCTGCACTCATAGGGTTTCTACTATATAAGAACGAGTCAGCAGATGATGAAGTACGAATGGAGTTTCCGATTTCCCGAAAGACTGCGGTCATCTCCTTATCCGCCTTTTTATCATTACTGATCGTTCTTCCCTTTCTGAGAGAGATAAGTTCATTGGAATGGGTTGCGCTCTTCGATAGTTTCTATCGATCCGGAGCCTTGGTATTTGGCGGTGGCCATGTTGTTCTCCCTCTTCTTGAAAGGGAGTTTGTTCCGACAGGATGGTTAACAGAAGAACAGTTTCTTGCAGGCTATGGCGCAGCTCAGGCAGTCCCCGGCCCCTTATTTACATTCGCCGCCTATATTGGTGCGGTGATAAATGGCTGGAAAGGCGGATTACTGGCAACAGTCGCAATATTCCTTCCCGCCTTCCTTCTCATCACCGGTGCATTGCCCTTCTGGGACACCCTTAGACGGAATCCCAAGATCAAAGGGGCATTGATGGGAGTCAACGCTTCCGTGGTAGGAATTCTGATAGCCGCGTTTTACCATCCTATTTGGACTTCTTCCATCCTGGCACCGACTGATTTTGCTCTCGCAGCGATTTTATTCAGTATGTTGGTCTATTGGAAGCTTCCTCCATGGATTGTCGTCATTTCAGGTGCACTTGGCGGATTAATATTGGAGTTGATGTAACGTGCGCTGTGTTTCAATCATTTGGAATACACATGGTAGAGGCTAAAAGAAATAAAAGAACCGGGAACTTTCTCTAACGTGTTCGGTTTTGGAGTACAAAATAGTAATTAGAACACATTTTAGAGACACAATTCTCCATATGAATTGGTGTCTCTTTTTTTATTGGCCTTTAATTTATATTAGCACAATAATAGATCGTGAAATGATGTTCTTAAACTAACCAAGCAGGATAGTGAAAAAAGCAATAAGAGAAAAATTTGTAAAATGATATACTTTTAAACAGGGGGAGATAAAATGATTTTAGAAGATAAAAGGAGACCAGATATGGTTTTGGAGAAGGTTATAAAGAAGATCAATATTCAGAGTGAGTACAAGACTTTTGTAGAGGAGTATACAGCTAGCTTGCTTTCAGAGTTCAGTGGGAAGATTCACAGTATTTATATGTGTGGCTCAATTCCTAAAGGTACTGCTAAGCCATTTAAGTCTGATGCAGATTTTACAATAGTATGTGAAAGACCAGAAGATATAGATTATGATAGAGTATCTTGTCTGAAGGACCAGATTTTACAAAAATATCGATTCGTAACTAAGGTTGATACGGTTATTTGTTCACTTGATGATGTAAGAAGTAAGCCCAATGAATGGGGATTTTGGATCAAGATAATCTGTGTTTGTATACATGGTACTGATATTGGCGAAGAAGTACCGCCTATTCTTATTTCACCTGAGTTCATATTAGACTTGAATTCAGACACTCACGAGGCAGTGGATCGCGTTCGCGGTTTTCTATCTAATGCCAATGATGACACACTGAAATCTAGATATACCAAAGGTTACTCAAAGAAATTAATTCGTGCATTATACTCTTTGGTTTTAGAAGATACAGGGGTTTGGCAAGATGACATTACTAAGATGAAGAGTGCCATATCAGATTATTGCAATATTGATTCAGCTTTAGTTGACTATCTGTATTCGTGTTACTTGGATAGTAATGTAGATGTTGAAGAATTTCTGGTGATTGCAGAAGAAGCATATAGTTATATCGAGAAGGCTTTAACTGCATTGGCTGCTTTCAGAACTTCCTCCGCCTAACAGCGAATTGACGACATGAATTTAAATTTCTATGATGAATTGGATAAATTGACAGCCAAAACGTTATCCAATACCTTTACACAAGACAATTTAAACCAACACAATTTCTATTTTAACTTCAACATAAAATCCCATATATTAGAGAATATTTGTTAGTTAATATTTTTTAGTAATAGAAAAAACACAGTAAAATACTGTGCTTTTTCTGGTTTTAACTTACTTGTGTTTTGTGTTTTCTTTTATTTTGTATTATTTTTTGATAAAACGATAAGCCAAATAAGCTATATATAACGGGGTTGCGATGTAAATCAAATATGGGAATTCCTCGTACGTACCCTTAAAAATGACATATAGTAATGCTCCGATGAATATCGTCACGATTGTACCATACTTAGGCAACGGGACTTCCTTCAAACTCGGGATCCTGATTCTGCTTACCATTAAAAAACACATAGCCGTAAAAATGACCGTTGTTACGATATTCGGAATCCAGTCGCCGAATAATGTCAGAATGGCCAGGATTCCTCCCGCAGCTGTAATGGGGACGCCAACAAAGTAGTGCAGGGACGATTTTGGTGGGCTTGTATTGAATCTGGCAAGACGGTATGCCCCGAATAAAGGGAAAAGGCCGGCTACAATGAATCCTAATAATCCAAATTGAAAAAAGTATGTATAGTATACAAGAAATGATGGCGCAACACCAAAGGTCACAATATCAGCCAAAGAATCCAATTCCTTACCAAGAACGCTGTCTGCATGAAGCATTCTTGCAAGTCTTCCATCCATACTATCAAGCATCATGCCAATAATGATCAAGACCGCGGCATTTTTAAATTGTCCACTTGCTGCAAATCCAATGGATAAGAATCCACAGTATAAATTCCCCAGGGTTACCATATTGGGGATTTTTTTGGTTAGTTTCATTTTTCAGTCCTCACTCTGTCAAAGATTCTACTATTACTAGAATACCACTTTATTTATACTCATAAAGAAAATCGTGAAAAAAATCCAATGAATCCCCTAAAAAAGTACAATTCCAATTTACATTCGATTAAATTAGACATACTATAAACTAAGAAGACCATTACAAATGAGTACAAGAACAAAATTTCAACATATTTGGTGATTTGAACATGATTAGAAAAAAACTGCGGGAATTAAAGTGCCTCACATTAAAGTTACTTCGTCTAAAGGACAATGCACATAGTATCGCATTGGGATTCACAGTCGGTCTATTGATTAATTTTGTTCCATCCTTCGGCATCGGACCGGTCATCTCAACAGCATGCGCAAAAATATTCAAGGGTAACTCATTCGCTGGATTAGTTGGTGGTGTCTCTTTAATTTGGGCATTCCCCTTTTTCTTTTACCTGAACCTTGCAATGGGCCACCTCATCTTCCCATTGGATCCCACGAGTGATGTAGTAGGAGTGGGTCTGCAAATTGGGAAAGCCTTTTTTATCGGTATGCTAATCAATATCCCTATCTTCGGCACTCTGATCTACTTCATCATGAATTCTGCAGTGAAAAAATACAGGGTAACAATGCTTACATTTGTACAAAGGAAATGGAATGTGTGAAGATTTCTTTCTCCCTTTTAATTGAACATCAATTAAATAGTTGAAACCATTCCTCCCTCTTAACCGTATATTCTTATAGAAAACCTTTCGACAGATGACCATTTTTTCACTATTTCATCTTTCACTTTGTTATAATTTAACTACTATAAGTGGAGCATGAAATGAGAAAGAGGAGGATTGAAATGACTGGAACCATTGCAGTAATCATGATTTTTTCCATACCCATTCTCGGTATCATTACAGACCATTTCCAAAAACAATCTAAGTATAAACAGAAAATGATAGAAGATGAACTCGAGCTTGAAAAATTGAAACATGAGAACTTCATCATCGAGACTCAGAAAATGAGACTTGAATTAGAAAAAATGAACCTCGAAGATCCTAAAGAAAAAACCCATACTTCATTATAAAAACGCCACTATGGCGTTTTTATTTGTTATGGGTAAATCCAGGCTTTTTTTCAAATTCGTAAGTCATCCTATCAAATAACCGAAAATACTTCTTGACTTTAACGCTTAAAAGCGTTTAAGATATAAAGCATCGTAATCATACATATTTATTAAGCTACGATGGAATTGCAGTAGTGGACTCCTCCCTGTTATAGAGAGCTGGTGTTGCTGGAAGCTGGCACATAGGAGTTACATGAATTACGTTTCCGGAGCTTCCTGTTCCTCGTTTGAACAGGACGGTAATTGTCCGTTATCAATTTGAGTGGTAAGTATACAAGCTTACAATAAGGGTGGTACCGCGATTAATTTCGTCCCTGCTGAATTTTTCAGCAGGGATTTTTTGTATGATTTTACTTTTGTGCATAAAAGCGTTTAAGTGTTAAACAAATTTATTCTGAGGAGAAAATATTATGAAACAATCTATTCCAAGTCATTTACGTCCATTTGTTGCAAAACAGCATTACCATGCCTACACCCCAATCGACCATGCAGTATGGCGATATGTCATGCGACAGAATCATCACTTTCTTGAGGACACCGCCCATGAAGCATTTACGGAAGGATTAAAATCATCCGGAATCAATATAGAGGAAATCCCCAAGGTAAGTGACATGAACAGACATTTGGCCAAAATAGGCTGGGGTGCCGCAATTGTGGATGGATTAATTCCCGGTACAGCTTTCTTTGACTTCCAGGCACATGGAATTCTGCCGATTGCAACAGACATCCGTCAAAAATCAAATATCGAGTATACACCTGCCCCTGATATCTTGCATGAGGCGGCTGGCCATGCTCCGATCCTGTTCGATGAAACATACTCAACCTTTGTTAAACTGATTGGAAATATTGGAGCCAACGCTTTTGCAACGGAAGAAGAACATGAAGTATTTGAAGCAACCAGACATTTATCAATCGTGATGGAGGACCCCAATTCCGCAGACGAAGAGATCTGCGAGGCGAAAAGGTTGTTAGCAGAGAAGCAGGCTGCCGTAACCGGGCTCTCTGAAGCAGAGCAAGTTTCCCGCATCTTTTGGTGGACTGTCGAATTTGGTTTGATTGCTGGTTTGCATCAACCGAAGATTTTCGGCGCTGGTCTCCTTTCGTCAGTCGGTGAAAGCAAGCACTGTTTATCCGATTCCGTGTCCAAGCGTCCATTCTCCATCGAAGAAGCCATTCAAACAAGCTATGATGTCACCTCTATGCAAAAGCAATTATTTGTATGTGAAAGCTTCGAACAACTCATTAAAATGGTGGAGAAATTCGGAGAGACATTGGCTTTTCGCAAAGGTGGTACGAAAGCTATTGAGAAAGCCATTCGATCTAATCAAATCGCTCACATAGAATTCAATTCAGGGTTACAAGTAACAGGGGTCTTCAAAGAAGTGATGAAAGATGAGCTCGGTAAGGCAATTTACGTTAAGACAATCGGTCCAACCGCGCTTTCTGCCCAAAATGAGCAGCTGGTTCACCATGGAACGGATCGACATGCAGACGGATTCGGTGCTCCGATCGGAGTACTTCAAGGTGGAACCTCTCTTGAATATAAAACTGAAGCTGATTTAAAGAAGCTAGGGATAGAAGTAAATAAATTAATGCAAATCACCTTTGAAAGCGGTATTGAAGTTTCGGGACATGTGACGGACATGGTATTTCACCATGGACATATCATTCTCCTTACCATTGATGAGTGTTTGGTTACTTATAGGGATCGAGTTTTATTTCATCCTACATGGGGAGCATTTGATTTAGCCATCGGATCTGAAATCGTTTCTGCTCGACCATATGCCGCTGATTATGATGCTTTTTTCGACATTAAACCTTCGGGCGATGAAGATAAGGACAGAGAATCTCCATCTCTTACACCACTTGAGAATCTGTTTGCAGAAGTAAGAGAACTGAGGGAAGTCTCCTTCTCTATTGATCTCATTCATAGCGTAGTAGGTAAATTAAAAGTCGAATTTCCTGAAGAATGGCTTCTCAGACTTGAAATACTTGAACTTCTTGAAGAGTATGAACCGGAATCCCTTATAAAGCAGGAACTACTTAACGAATTGCTTGAATTAAAGAAACAAGATCGATTTGCACGTCTGATTGAAAACGGACTTGATGTGATCTACGATAGGAAAGGCGTCACGGCATGACGAAATTGAATGAGTCATACATTTCTCAAAAACTGAAGAACTTAGAAAAATGGCAGCTTAAAGAAGGAAAATGGATCGTAAGGAAATACCGTTTCAAGGAGTACCTTGAAGGGATAAGGTTTGTAAACCGATTGGCTGAACTAGCCGAGAAAGTGGATCATCATCCCTTTATTACAATTCAGTATAAGCTCATTATTGTAGAATTGACATCTTGGAATGAGAAGGGATTGACCGATGTAGATTTCGCTCTAGCAGAAAAGTATGATCAATTATTTGTTGAATTGAATTGAACATAAGATGCAGTCAATATGAAGACTGCATCTTCTTTATGAGCTAAACCAAATATTCTTCTGCCAGGGATGGATTTAAGTACCTTGCCATACCGGTCTTCAAATTTTTCAAACCGTGTTTTCTATAAAAAGCTTCATTCCCTGTAGTCGAGATCAGTTGAATACATGATATGTTTTTAAGTTGTTCCAATAAATCTCTCATAATATAACTTGCGATTCCCCTTCGCTGGTAATCACGATGGACGACTACATCATAAATCGTCGCATTGAAAACGCCATCCGTCAGTGCTCTTCCCACTCCGACAATGCGCCCATCGTAGACAGAGATGGAAACAACATCACTCCTTTGAAATATGATAGAAATCACTTCAATCGAATGTTTCATCCAACCTACTGATTCATACACATCTTTGATTTCATGGAGTTGACCCTCTTCGAATTGGTTAACGATTGTTACTTTCACCATTAAGTCTCTCCTCAATCTATATTCTCAATAGAGTATTTCATTTTCAAAAATTCATAAATGCTTCCGTTTGTTTGTTGCATGAACCTCCCTAAAGCTTGAAACCCGACTTTCGTATACACTTTAATCGCACGTTCATTAAAAGTCGCCACGGACAGACTAAAGGAACTTGCAGAATACTGAGTTCTTGCGAATTCCAAACCAGCTTCCGTAAATTCCTGTCCCTTCCCTTTTCCAGTGAAATCCGGTCTCATTCCCAGTCCGATATCTACAGTTTCATTCTTTAATACATGAAATGAATAAAAACCAATCATCTCACCATTTTGAAATACGGAATAAATCGAGTTTCCACGCTGTTTTTCATCTAAGAATTCAGCTAAGTCTTCTTCATCTGCCGCCATATCATAAAAAGCATATTCCCCCTCGTATTTCCATTTTTCTGCAATATGTTCAGCCTGCTCCTGTGACATGATTTGAAACGTATAACTCATAAAAATCTCCTTTTCATCGAAAAAGTTTTAACTTTTTTCTTCTAAATCCTATAATCCTCTCACCCTTACAATTTACAGTTTGGTCTCTTCATGATTAATCAAGGTTCCCCACTTCTTACCTGAGCAAATTCTTTTCATTGTTCCCACCTGCTCAAAGTTAAAGATGTGCACGGGCAGTTTATAGTCACGTGCTAACAGGAGAGCTGACTGATCCATGACCTTTATATTATTTTTGACGACGTCATCATAATTTAAATTATGATACATCTTCGCCTCTTTATTCCGTTTAGGATCAGAGGTGAATACACCATCCACCCCTTGCTTCGCTACCAGGATCGCATCACTATTCGTTTCTATTGCTCGTTGGACACTGGGATAATCCGTCGTAACGAACGGCTGCCCGTTCCCCCCTCCGAAAATGACGATGTATCCTTTATCCAGATGGTGGACGGCCCTGAGACGTATATACGGTTCTGCGACAGTTGAGACAGGGATTGACGTCATGACTCTTACTTCTTTATCTGTTTTGCTTTTGAGAACACCCCTTAACATCAAGCTGTTAATGATTGTCCCGAGCGTACCTATACTGTCAGCCTCTACCCGCTCGATTCCCCAAGCATCTGCCAAACTGCCCCGAAAGATATTGCCTCCTCCCACCACTAACGAAACTTCGATTCCCATGTCTACAATCGACATGATTTCGTTTGCAATATGTTCTAGCTCTGCTGTTCCAAAGTTATTCCCTTCGTTATCAGCCAATGCGCCACCGCTTAATTTAATTAACACTCTCTTATATCCCATTTACTTCCCTCCCTGACATAAAAAAAAGCTAAAAAGTAAAGAATTACTTTTTAGCTCTTGCATAGAAAAGAAGAAATACTGCTAGAGTCCCGGTGCAAAGTGCTCATTTCTTCTCCCCCATTCTTTCTATTCTGAATTTTCCTTCTGTTAGTTTATAGAAAATACAGGAAATGGTCAAGTGGAAATTAGTAACTTCTACCTTTTCAGCAAAAGAAAATTTCCCCTATTTATTCTGTTACATCATCTCGCCATTCAGTTTATGGATCACTTCTTTTACTTGAAGTACTCCCAGATTACCCTCCTTCCTTTTTCTGAGCGCAACCGATTGTTGCTGGATTTCTTTATCCCCTATAACCATCATATAAGGAACTTTCTGCATCTCGGCCTCCCTGATTTTCAATCCCATTTTCTCAACGCGATCGTCTAGTTCAACCCTAAATCCTTCCCTTTCTAATTGAGACTTCACTTCTTGTGCGTATGGAATATGCACTTCGGAAATTGGAAGAATCTTCACCTGATGTGGAGCTAACCAAAGGGGAAAATCCCCTCCGAAATGTTCAATGATGATGGCCATGAAACGTTCAATCGATCCATAGATAGCGCGATGGATCATTATCGGTCTTTGAACCTGATTATCATCACCAATATATTCACACTGGAATTTTTCAGGCATCTGGAAATCAAGTTGAACCGTTCCACACTGCCAACTCCTCCCCAGGCAATCCAGAATATGAAAGTCGATCTTAGGTCCGTAGAAGGCTCCATCTCCATGGTTGATATGATAGTCGACGCCTCTATCTTGCAATACGCCCTCAAGATCACCCTCTGCTTGATTCCATAGGGCAACTGATCCCATAAAATCCTCGGGGCGAGTCGAAAGCTCAACTTTATAATCGAAGCCGAATTTCCCATAGAATCGATCAATGAGATCGAGCACTTTATGCAACTCTGCCCGAATTTGATCTTCCCTTACGAAAAGATGAGCATCATCTTGAGTGAAGGAACGAACTCTCAATAACCCGCTTAATGATCCTGATAGCTCATGACGATGTACCAGTCCAAGCTCCCCATAACGGATAGGCAACTCCCGGTAGCTTCGTCTCTTGCTCTTATAAATCAACACGGCTCCTGGACAACTCATCGGTTTGATGGCATATTTCTGATCATCCACTTCAGAGAAATACATATTTTCATGATAATGATCCCAGTGACCTGACTTCTCCCACAATTCTTGTTTCATCATGATCGGCGTCCTGATTTCCTGATAACCTGCCTTCAGGTGCTCCTTCTTCCAAAAGTCCTCCAATTCATTTCGCAGCAACATTCCTTTCGGTAAGAAAAAGGGCATCCCAGGAGCCTCCTCCATTGAAATGAATAATTCAAGCTCCTGACCCAATTTCCTGTGATTTCTCTTTTCTACTTCTGATTGAATAGACATCTATTTTCCTCCTTATGATTTTTTATATAAAAAAAGCCGCATTCATCCCTAACCAAGGGACGAATGCGGTCGTGGTACCACCCTAATTCCGAAGTGCCAAAATAGCCCTTCGCTCAAAGTTGATAACGGTTTGCCCGATTATGGATACTGTAACTTCCCCATAATAGCTCCAAGGTGGTAAACCATTTTCCTTTCTTCAGGGCTTGCAGCCTGATGACCCTGTTCTCTGGTAAGAAAGCCAAAATGATTCATGTCCTCTTCTTCGCACTGTATTCAGTTCAATAAAAAAACCGCACTCATCCCTAACCAAGGGACGAGTGCGGTCGTGGTTCCACCCTAATTTCGAAGTGTAAAATATCATACTTCGCTTAAGTAAGATAACGGTTATCCCGATTATGGATACTAAAACTTCCCCATAATAGCTCCGAGGTGGTAAAACATTCACTTCTCTTCAGGGCTCTCAGCCGGTGACCCTGATCTCTGAACAAGAGATTTACGAATGAATCATGTCCTCTTCTTTGCTTTCGTATAGTATATTCGAATTCTGATAAAAGTGTTATTGAAATTATATGGGAGTATTTTCTAACTGTCAAGAGTCATATTAAACAAAAAACATCAAAATGATACCGACTAGAATAAGGCGGTAAATGGCAAATGGTAAAAGCTTGACTTTATTGATTACTTTTAGAAAGAAGCGGATCGAAATATAAGCAAAAAGGAAAGCACTTATAAATCCGACTATTAAGAACGGCATGAATTCCGCATTGAAATACATCCAGTTTTTCATAAGTGACAACCCACTTGCCCCCATCATAATCGGCACTGCCATGATGAAGGTGAAATCCGAAGCAGCCCGATAACTTAAGCCGAGTAATACACCTCCGGAAATCGTTGAACCGGATCTTGAGAAACCTGGCCATAATGAGAGACATTGAATCAGTCCAATCATCAAAGCCTTCTTATGGGTGATGCCATCAACGGTTTCCACCGTTTTTACTTTTGGCCTGAACAGATCCGCAGCGATCATGAGAAATGCGCCGATCACTAAGCCTGCAAGGACACTGTTGATAGAAAATAGATGCTCATCGATATAATCTTCAAATAATAAACCGAGGATGACCGCTGGTAGTAGCCCAACGAATATATGAGTTAGTCTTAATTTGGATGATCTCTGTTCGTTTCTTGTGTTCATTCCCAACAAGTCTTTGAATCTATCCCGAAACACGATGACCACGGCAAGGATGGACCCTAGCTGTATAACTACTTTGAACGTATTCGCAGGGTACTTCCCCAATACCTCTTTCGATTTGATCCAGAGGTCGTCCACTACGATCATATGCCCCGTGGAGGAAACGGGCGCAAACTCCGTCAGACCTTCTACCATCCCGAGAATAAATGCCTTGAGCAGTATAATATATTCCATGTTATTTCTCCTCTAAAATAGGTGATGTTTTTTTCATTTGGTTTGAGAAGGCTTTTTTAGCAAAGATTGTTGCTATTCATATAAAGACGAAGATTTGCGAATGCTCTGTCATATAGGGTGCGGTGCAGGAGGGTGAAGGGAACTGCTCCGCTTTCCACGGACGTTCGGCCGAGCCTCCTCAGCCAAAACCGCTTCCGGGGTCTCGGCACGCCCGTTTTCCGTAGGAGTCTACGCAGTTCCCTTCACCCTCTAACGTAGTAAGTAGTTGACAGAGCAAAATGGTTTGTGACCATCTGTTTAAAAAGAGTAAAGGACTATGAAATAATATCAGTCTCAGCAAAGAATAAAAGCAGTGGCATACGCAATCTCCACATTTCCTTTGTGATAGTAAAACATTTCTTCTGTATAGTTGATTGGAGCGGAAGGTGCTCGAATCCTGCGGGAAACGCTGGACAGGTGAGACCCCGCAGGCGCAGCCGAGGAGGCTCACCGCCAGCCCCGCGGAAAGCGAGCACCTGTAGTGGAAATCAACCGCCACTCGCTACATCCAAAAGCAACAATGTTTACGAAAACACCCCTTGAGAAAAAGAAGCTCTTCTCATTACAATCTAGAATATAGTACTACAACTCAATCCAGTGGACAATAAGAACTTATACACATAAAAAAACACAGAAACAGGTGCTAACCTATTTCTGTGCCAATAGGTAGTATGGTCAATGGATATCTTTCTTCTTGAACCTTCCCCCTCTTACCTCAGCTATATCGGCTATGGCAAGAAATGCGGAAGGATCATGCTCCGCCACGATGTCCTTCAACTTGGCCTCCTCAAGACGCGTGATGACACAGAATATGACTTTCTTGTCATCTCCTGAAAAAGCCCCTTCTCCCTTTAAATAAGTAACACCCCTGCCTAACCGGTGAAGAAGGGCATCCCCGATTTCCTCGTAATTTTCACTGATGATCCAAACGGACTTAGATTCATCCAACCCTTTTATCGTAATATCTATGATTTTAAACGCTACATAATAGGCAAGTAACGAATACATCGCTCTATCCCAACTAAAGACAAATCCTGCACTGGCTAAAATGAAAAGATTCACAAACATAATGATTTCACCGACTGAGAAAGGAAGCCTTTTACTGGATAAGATGGCGAGGATTTCAGTACCGTCGAGGGACCCGCCGTATCGAATGACCATGCCTACCCCAATACCAAGAACGATTCCTCCGAATAATGATGCCAATAGAATATCTTGAGTAAAGGCTGCAACTGGGTGGAGGAAGGTTGTAGAAATCGATAGAATGACAATGCCATAAAGCGTAGAGAATGCGAAGGTTTTCCCGATTTGTTTATAACCGATGAAGAAAAAGGGGATGTTCAAGATGAAGATAAAAAGTCCTAGCTTAATGCCCGTAATATGCGAAAGCATGATTGATACACCAACGATTCCTCCATCGATGACCTGGTTGGGGACAAGAAATATCTCAAGACCGACAGCCATGATCACAGCTCCGATCGTTATCAGAATCGTCCTTTTCACTACCTCTTTCAAAGGGATCTTCTTATGCATGACCTTCACTTGCCGGGGTTCATGTATGATCTCACCTTCCATCACCATTCCTCCTCTTTAAAGATACATTCACTCTACCTCAGCTGAAAAACGGAAATGTCTAAACCCTCAATCCAAATCACACCGACTATGTATGCTGCCTTCCTGACCAACCCCACATAAAAAGCTTGTATAATGTATATATTCCATCCTCCGAGCTAAAATTCCTTTAATTAGGGAGGGACGGACCTTGAATTTAGCACTCATCAAGCAGGAACGAGGTGCTTACATCCACCCCAATCGTGCTTTAACACTACATTTCTCCGTGGTGGGGTTCCAAAATAACAGTGATATTGGAGGTCCGTCCCTCATAAGGCAGTAGGATTTGACTAATACGGAAAAATGAAGTATTTTTAGTATTTGTATGTTCATGTTTCTATGAGCTTTGAGCAGCGATCTTAAGTTATGTAGTTTTTTGGAGGCTTTACTTTGATTACATTAATCAAATCATTACTGGTCAATATTACGATTTTATTTTCTTTCACTTATAACGCCAATGTTTTGTTTCCTTTTAAGGATACACAAAAATCCGCCTATAAACACAAGATCACTTATGGACTGGTTGCATCATTTGGCGCACTCTTATGTATGCTCTATCCAATTGAAACCCTTGGAGAGACTCACTTCGATCTGAGAATGATTGCGATATTGATTGTGACGATCTATGCCGGTTTACTATCCGGATCTATCGTCCTCTCTTGCGTCATCATATTCCGCTATATTATCGGTGGTCCTTACGTCGGCGTGGGGATTGCTGTTTCAGTGCTGGCATTTGTGATTGGTATCCTCTTCCGCAGCTTTCTATTGAAAACACAGTTTAAGTTAATAGTAAGTACGATAATCTTTATCATTCACGCCATTCTGTACATCATCATCATCAACATGTTCGTCCCGATATTGCATCTGCCATTTTATTTCATTTATTTTTCCGTTTTCTACTTTACATTTCTTGCGTTGGTATTCATTATTGAGCATTTGATCCGCACGAATAAACAAATAGAAGAGATGGTCTATATGGATAAACTGAATATGGTCGGACAGATGGCTGCATCGATAGCCCATGAGATACGCAACCCCCTTGCAACTGTGAGAGGATTTATACAGCATCTAAGCGAGGATTCAGAGGATGACCGATTAAAGAAATATTCTCCTCTCATCCTGAATGAACTGGATCGAACGAACAAAATCATTACAGATTATCTAAGTGTCGCAAAACCGAGCAGCTTTAAATTATCCAGGCTCAACCTTAATAATATTATTAGGGATTGTGTGGATTTGTTAAGGCCGTTTGCAGCGTATTCCAACACTTCGATCCATTTCGAAAAGGTCGGATCCCACTATATTAAGGGTGATGAGGATCATATGAAGCAAGCCATCATGAATGTGATTAAAAACGGTATTGAATCCATTGAAGACCGAGGCGAAATATCTATCAATCTCAAAGAAGATCCCTTTACACAATCCGTCATCATTATTATTTCAGATAATGGAAAAGGAATGACCGGAGATGAATTGAAGAAAATAGGTTTACCCTTTTATACTACTAAGACCAAAGGGACGGGACTCGGAAGTATGGTTACAAATAAGCTTATTCGTGAAATGGGTGGAATGATCGAATACGAAAGTGAATTAAATAGAGGAACAGTTGTCAAGATTCGACTGCCGGTTTAATCCCAAAAATAAACTTCTAAAGAGCAAGAGCCTCGGTTTTTCCCAGGCTCTTTTCTTATGGGCTGGTCTTCGCTTGATTCTACTGAACTATGATACACTTATATTATCAGGATTTTCCAATAATCTCATAGAAAGAAGGAATTATTTGGTGAGCAAAAGAGGCACGTTCCTATTTTTATTCTCTGTGATCATAGCATTCAGTATTTTCTCGATTCTAAACAAACCGACTGAAGAAGATTTTAAGAAGTGGCTCTATAATGAGCATCAAATCGACTGCAATGAAGACTGTTCCATCGTAGAATTGGAGAGTGTTCATGGGGACATAACCGAAAGAATAAAATATTCTGATGCAAGTGGGACATATTCTCCCGGTCTATTCACTCTCCGCATAAACAGACAGTATAAAAGTTTAAATGATCCTGAGCAAATGATCACGATCGATGTGATTGGATTTAATGGCAGATTCTATCCCCTGCATTCTGAGGAGGAGCTGTAAAAGGAAATCGACTAATTTACATAATCAAATTACAGTCAACCACACTCTCCACCTTTTCTATTTAAAACCAATAGGCCAGGACAAAAATGTTCAACCTAAATAAAAATCCGAACGAGGATTCGAATCCTGTTAAGGTTAACGAATCGTTCGGATTTTTATTGTATTAAAACCATATTGAGGGATTTTCCAGGTACCAGCAGTTGATAGGAGTGCAACGGAGACTTCTGGCTTGGGTATATAAAGTTATGCCCCGGCCTCATTAATTGCTCCTATTCCAGAAACCTTAATAAATCACCATACAAAATATCATCTGACATCCTTAATTCTTTACGTACCAATTCCTTAAATGGTTCGCATCTTGATTCACTGACTGATTTCTCGCTCTTCTTACTGTAACAAACATTGTCTTGAAAGATGTATTCCTTAGTAATGAAATCTCCATCTCTGAAAATGACTGGATGATTTTCATCACGGGTGAACAGACTGTGACCGAACGAAAGGGTATCCTTCGATCCAATTCCCAATAAATGAAGGACGGTGGCCCGAATATCAATCTCTCCTCCAATGGTTTCAATCGTTTTACCTTCTTGTCCGGGAACATGGATAATAAGGGGAACCTGCTGAAGCTTGGCATGATTCACTGGAGTATCCTTCTGACCTAGGAGCTCGAACACACCTTGTTCATATTTTTCGGAAATCCCGTAATGATCACCATAAAGGACCACAACCGTATCATCATACAACCCATTTGCTTTAAGATTCTCAAATAAAGCCTTAATCGCTTCATCCTCATATCGCACCGTTGTCACATACCGGTTCACAACATCTTCTCTCGTGTCCGCCTGTTCAATGAACTGATCTCCTTCTTCCAACAGAAAAGGGAAATGGTTTGTCAATGTGATAAGACGGGTATAGAATGGCTTGGGAATTTTCTCGAGAAGGGACGTCGTCTGTTCGAAAAAAGGAATGTCCTTTATACCGTAATTCACCGAATTTTCTTCCGTTACATTGTAATCTCTCTTGGAGAAATAACGATCGTACCCAAGAGCCTTATACATGTATTCACGGTTCCAGAATGTCCGGTCATTCCCGTGAAAAACCGCTGCAAAATAATCTTTCTTCTCTTTCAGGATATGAGGTAGGCTCCTGTATGTATTATCCGGTTTCCTTACAAAAGCTGATCCGCTTGATAAAGGGTATAATCCCGTATCAATCATAAATTCTGCATCTGATGTTTTCCCCTGTGCCGTCTGATCATAAATATTGCTGAAGTATAAACTGTCCTTTATCAATGAATTTAGAAACGGTGTAATTTCTTCTCCATTGACTTTTTGGTTGATAACAAAATTCTGAGTGGATTCCATACTGACTAAAATCAGGTTTTTCCCTTCAGCAACCCCAAATAAGTCAGAAGGTTTTTTCTTTGAGGATTTTGTGTATTGAATGGATGCCTCCGTGTCCGATTTACTTGCAAGAAGCTGTGACAATGGGTTCGTTGCTGCAATCCCGATATCGTAAAGGTGGTAATTAAATGGACCAACAGATTTCACCAGTTGCTCCCTGTCATATGACTCAGCAAATAAATATGGGGATTTTAGTAATCCAATTATTAAAGTAATCAATAATAAAAACATACTAAATCCTAAGTAGTTTAATTTCCATATTCGTGACAAATTGACGGATTCCGTCTTCTTTGTCTTGAGTATCCAGCCTGCTAATATGAGATCAGACAATAAGAGAACATCCCAGGGGCTCATCAATTCAAAGGTACTCGGGCCAATCCCCCCCACATTTTTAAACTGAAAAAGGATTGGGACTGTTATGAAATCCGAATAAAACCGGAAGTACAGAAGGTCCCCGTACAGGAGCCCGGTTGCAATCCCCATAATAAGAACAAGGAGAAATGGTTTCACCCTTTTAAAGAAGTAAAAGCTGAATCCGATCAGGAGCATTAACGATCCAACCGGATTGAAAACAATAAGTAATAAGTCCAGGAAAGATTCTATTTGAAGGTTAAAACCGATAAGCGATACAACGACGGTTTTTATCCATAGTGACAGTATTGCAACACCCAGCAATTGATTTTTTCTTAATCCAATAAGAAAATCTTTCACCCTACTCATTGCATTACCTTTGTATCAATCATTTTCTGAAATTCTTTGTTGATCATCGCCATTGCATTCAAAACCTTTCTTTCATTATGCGATCCCATTAGTGCTATCTGTACCCAATTTTTGTTGAGGAGATATCCACTTTCATAACTTAATAAGATACCATTCTTTTTACAGGCATCCCCGAATTGTCTACTACACTGTTCCCTATTTAGTTCAATCGTAATCACACCGGGTGAATACGATTCACCTTCTAGTATTGTTAACCCCCCTTCCTTTAATAACTGCCTAACTTTCTTTGATAGTTCGAGATTTTTTTCATAATCGACCACCCTCATCGCTTCCTTTAGAGCACTCAGAAGGTTGGATGAGTGAGTATATGGGACTCCTTTGTTCTCCGTATACATTCCCACATCCAGGTATCTTGGAATCGATTGATTTGGTTTCATTTCATCACGATGAAAAATAAGCGCCAGTCCGGGATAAGATCCGAGTGCCTTACCACTAACCGAGGTGGCAAGGTAAACATTTTTAAGATCAATCGGAACTGCCCCAACTGAACTGCACGCATCTATACAGAGCTCTACATTGTATTTATGGCAGAGTGAAAGCAGTTCCCCAATATCATATAAGTACCCTGTAGAAGTTTCACAATGAACCGTCCACAGCCATTTTATGCCCGGATCACATTGAAGGACAGCCTCTATTTCTTCTATTGTAATTATTTCATTCCATTCCTTTTCAATGGTTTGAAAAGATAAATCGAATCGTTTTCCGTGGTCCACCAACCTCGATCCAAATTCTCCATTCGCAAGAATCAGGCCGTTTCCAGCAGCACTTTTCAATTGGGCGGCCACCATGTCATTCGCAAGGGTACCGGTGCCCACTGCAACCTGTACATGATTCGCATGTGTCATTTCACATAAGTTCTTTCTTATTTCTTCCATTTCTTTCAGAAAAACGCTGCTCCTATGAGATAATGCGTCTGTCTTAAATGCATCTTCCACCTTTTTATGACGAGGTACGGGACCTGGGAGTAGTGAATATGGACGTTCTTCAAACGTCTTCCGAATCATTAAGCGCTGAAACGCTTTTGTCGAATTCTCAAAGCTTTCACGAGTCAGGTACATAGGCTGAAACCTCGCATGTTCATCACCAACAAGATTGGCAAACGGACGAAAGCCGATACGTTTATATAGTTTAAGTTGACGAACGGTACCTGAAATGAGTGCAGTCGTATATCCCATCTCTAAACAATATGATACCAGGCATTCACATAATTGATAAAATACCCTCGTACTTCTATACTCTTCTTTTACAGACAGTAGTCTGATTTCACATGGAACGGCATGTTGAGGTAAATACTTATCCAAGTCCTTCAGCTTTTGATCTAACGAGAAAGGGCGTTCTGACCGAACAGCGATCATTCCGACAACTTCAGTTTCAGCCTTTGCTATCACATATGTATTCTCATCATGAAACCTATCTTTAAGCTTGCGACTATCATTCTTTTGATGTTGAGGGATCTCCTCTACGAAAGTTTGATAATTTAAGGAATATATTTGTTGAAACTCATCTGGATCGCTAGCAATCTTATATTTAAGAGCCTGATTACTCATTATTGTACCTCCTATGTTTAAACTGAATGATGAAATGACCGATTGTGGAAAACAAGGACAGTCATGAATAGAAGCCCCAAGCCTGCTGATAATATGAATGAATCCTCAATCAGAAATGATGTGATCGGTATGGTCCCCATTGAAATGAAGCCCGCCATGGTGTACCTCCTGATGACTAGATATAAAACACCCATCATGATGGCGAAGATTCCGATACAGAGCGGGCAGAGAAATAAAGCTGAAGCCAAGTATGCTACAACCCCTTTTCCTCCATGAAATCCAAGTTGTACCGGAAACAAATGACCAATCAACACCAAAATCGAGCTTAAAACTAGATAGCCCTCTCCCTTTAGTAGGATGGAGGTGATAAGTAATGCCAGGATCACTTTACCTGCATCAATCAGGATTGTTAGTAAGAACCCCTTCTTACCTGTCACCCTTCCTGCATTAGTAGCTCCTACATTTCCGCTTCCAACCTCCCTGATATCTTTTCCACTGAGTATCCTCACTACATAATAAGCTCCTGTTATACTGCCCAGCATGTAAGAAATCACTAGGATCACACTTACTGTCAAGCTATGAATCATCTTCCATGCTCCCTGCTTTTTATATATGTTAATAGACGTTTGAATGAAGTGAAAAGTTTCATAAATTTACCTTTTTCCCTCTTCTTTTCTCCTTATTAAGAAAAAAGGGGCATAGAGAATGAGAAAAATAAAAAAGCTGATCGCTTCAAGAGAAATGAGGTACCATGGATATTCCCCCAAATAGTCGATCGGACTTGCATTGTTAGGTTTATGCATTAGAAACATGTAATTCGCGCCTACCAGTTTATTAACCGTATAAGCTACTATCGCAATTCCATTCAAAGCAAGGAATGCCCTGATCAAGGAACCGAATGTCAGACTGAATTTCTCTACCCAAACCATGTATAAACAAGCCAAACAAATCGTCAAATGTGCCAGGAAAAATTGAAAATACCTGAAGTGAGGAAATCCAAAAAACAACTCTGGAGTAAGAATGGCAATAAATGCACCTGACATACTTGCAAAGAAACTCACCTCAAAGATTCTATAGCTATTGGTTAATAACATGATCGTACAGAGATACAAGGATAGTGAACATAATTGGAAAGGAAGATTAATGGTAAAGTCCCAATGACCATTTATGAAATACCACGCCTGAAAAGAAACCTCACTCAAAATAAGTAAAACAACCAGCAACCACTTCAACAAACTTCCCTGAATTTGGTTTCTGCTTATGTATAACCCCATCATGCATCCCACAGAAACAACAATGGCCGCAATATGAGAAACCGAAAACAACTCAAACGGATACTCCCCATACCTGAAATTCAAAATCTCCCGAAACATACCCTCACCACCCCAACAAACTACCATCCATACTATATTCTCCCAACACCCCTTCATTTCCTTTAAGGGACGGACCTCATTTTCCAAGTTTCTATTCCTTATATACAGCCATTTTCCACCAATCTGACATGGACGGACCTCCCATCAGTGTCCTTCCATTAAATATTTTCATAAGAACACCTCCCAATAGAAAAGCAAAAAAAAATCCCATTCCAAAATTGAAATGGGATTCAAGACTATTGAACCTTCCGCAATGGGAGATTCTGATTTCTGTAGATGAAATCAAGGGCAAGCCGGTTGAATTCAGTCGGCCTTTCTACATTACAAACGTGCCCGCAATCTTCAAGATATACAATCACGGCAGAGGGATCCCCTTTTGTATCTTCATAAAGTGATTCAACGAAAAGATGATCTTCTTTCCCAGATATGTAGAGCTTTGGAATATGTGATGCCTTTTCCTGTACGGAGGCATAAGTTGCTTTAATATATGGTGTAAGTCTATACCACGCCAGAAAATCCTGCCGCTTCATTCTCTTCGCTTCCCGGATGAACAATTTCCTTGAAATACTATGATTGCTTCTTGGCATCATGACATAGGCAAATAATTTATATAACCACATGAACGGCATTATGTTCTTTACTGCATGACCAATCTGCAACAAGGTGTTTGAGAACAGTGTAAATCGAGTGATGCACCCTCCCAAAACAGCTGATTTAACACGATCGGAATTCTGCTGCATCAGATGGTGAATAACGACTGAGCCGAGGGATATCCCGATAAAATGGGCCCGTTCAATATTGATTTCATCTAGCACCTCCACGACTTCACGTACAATTAAATCAATCGTAAAAGGTTCATCAAAAGATTCAACCCCTGGTGATCTGCCATGACCAGGTAAGTGAATCGTCACTACATTGTAATTCTTCTTGAAGGTTTCCAATTGTTTGCAAAAGATCTTTGATGTTCCCCCTATTCCATGAAGGAATACCACATATTCTTTGCCGACTCCCTGATGTACGATGTATTCTAGCATCCATTTCTCCTTAAAAACAGCACAACCTACCAAAAGAATAGAATGAATCATGGAAATGAACCAAGGACCGTAGTATCGAAAATAACGGTTTTGACAAATCTGCACGATTCACCCAACACTTTTGAAGCCTTACCTTAATGTATCTTTATTCTATCCTACATAAAGGCTCTTTGTCATATAGAATCTATGGAAATTCTGAACTTTTTGTGATGTAAGGGAGTATATTAACAAAGTATTGGATTTCTTACATATTCAAAAGACTACCTTATAGTATAAAAAGCCGCTAAGCCCACAGAAAATTTATGTCTCACGAAGTTTTTCAATCTATTCTTCAAAACATCCACATTAAGCAACGTAAGGAGTGCTACTAAGAATACAAAAACCATTTTTGAATACATCATTCTCCTCCTTCTACTTTAATCATTTAGGCTGCCCCAACCATGCTCCTGGGGAGGTTTCTCCATCCAGCCCCTTTCCACTAATAATTTCAGACCATCCGAACCATATTTCATGATTTCAGTCACAAATAACGTGTAATGAACAGCCAGGTCCTTTCTAGTAGACATCGTAATCGCATGGCAGAGTGTCGAAAGGCCGACTGAATTTGACGAAGAGATAAAAAACAGCATCAATTTCTCTGAAAATGGAGCTATTGTGGAAGAAGTGATTTCCATTGAGACAGGATATGTTGGAAATGCATCGTCTTTCACAAGCACATTATTGAACGTCGTAATCTGCCTTTCACTCAGCTTCTTTCCTTTTTTTAAATATTCTTTGACTTCTTTGTCTTTAGATGTTTGTATAAATCCTCTTAAAAGGATGATTCCTATGCAATTACGTTCAATCACAAAGAATAGCTCACTCAGTTCGAGTGCATTGAGAGGCCTCCGTTCCCCCAACCAGCTTTCCATTAAAGAAGGCTGATGGGAAATATACTCAATGGATTGAGGATAATTCATTTTGGGTGGACGGTCATAGATCCCCTTTTCTAACATTAATTGAAGAGATTGTTTATACAGAGATAGAGATTTCTTTAGGCATATTTCAAAAAATTCGTATATATCATTACGGGCGACAGCTCCGACAATCGTTGTGAAGTGACTGCTCGTAACCTGGCCCCCCCTATATACAAAACTTAAAGCAAATAGGTCTGAATACAGAGGGGGGGCAGATATATCGACATCTTTTTCTGTGAAGCCGTCGGGAATCGGAAAGCCTTCAGATAAAAAGATACTCCTGATTTTTTCCATCGTTTCTAAATTGATTCTCAAATTTTCCTCTACCAAGGTTTTAATTCCCTCGTCTTTCAGGTATGTAAGAAAATGAGTATAGAAGCAATTTGTCGCCGAGCACTTAATATACGTCGTCCATAAACCGGAGATTTCTGCAGTAGTCATTCTGATGTCTTGGTCCCCAATCTTAAGACTCCTTTTCTTTTTTTTAGCTGTTTTCGCAAAGATTGTTGCTATTCGCATACAAACTAAGATTTACGATACTCTGTCATTTAAGTTGTGGTGCAGGAGGGTGAAGGGAACTGCTCCGCTTTCCACGGACGTTCGGCCGAGCCTCCTCAGCACAAATCGCTTCCGGGGTCTCGGCACGCCCGTTTTCCGTAGGAGTCTACGCAGTTCCCTTCACCCTCTAGAGTAGTATGTGTTGACAGAGCAAATGGTTTGTGACCATCAGTTTAAAAAGAGTAAGGGACTATGAAATAAAATCAGTCACTGCAACGAATGAAAGAGCAGTGGCATACGCGATCTCCACCTTTCCTTTGTGATCGTCAAACTTTTCGTCAGTTGATTGTAGCTGGACAGGTGAGACCCCGCATGGCGAAGCCCGAGGAGGCTCACCGCCAGCCCCGCGGAAAGCGAGCACCACTCGCTGCAATCAACCGCCACTCGCTACATCCAAAAGCAACAATGTTTACGAAAACAGCCTTTTCTTTAGTGTTTTCCTTATGTTGTAAATTATTCTGCATTCTTTTGACATGCGTCTATCGTCTCAGCTGTCATATTCCATTAATGAATTGTTCACAACAACTTTGCAAACATGAGGATTTCCTTTCACATTCATTTTATATCCTTGTTATGAGCTTATATCAGAAGGGAGAATGTAAAATGAATACACTCGTAAAAAAGGTTTGTTTAACCGCGGCCATAATAGGGGTAGGTGCCTCTTCCGTTCAGCCTGCACTTGCGGATACAAGGCATCCCTCTATGAATGACAACAAAATATTGAACATAGCGCATAGAGGAGGTTCGGGCTATGCTCCAGAGCATACTCTTCCATCGTATGAAATGGGTGAGGAAATGGGCGGAGACTACATAGAGCTAGACCTCCAAATGACAAAAGACGGTGAATTGATTGCGATGCATGATGAAACACTCGACCGTACAACGGATGGAACCGGACTGGTAAAAGATTATACCTTGAAGGAGATTAAAGAATTGGATGCCGGTTCCTGGTTCAATGACATATATCCTGAAAAAGCTAAGTCAGAATATGACGGGCTAAAGGTACAAACACTCGAAGAAATCATTCAACATTTCGGAAAAGACAAGCACTACTATATTGAAACAAAATCACCTGAAGTATATCCGGGTATGGAGGAAAAATTGCTGGAATTATTAGATGAGTACAACCTGACAAGGCAAAATGGCCCTTCAAGTAAAGTGATCATTCAGTCTTTCAGTGAGGCTAGCCTCCAAAAAATCCATGAAATGAATGAGGACATCCCCCTTGTTCAGTTAATTGATTATAAGACCAATGCTACCATCACAAACGCACAGCTAGACCATTATGAGGAATATGCAGTGGGGCTAGGAATGAGCTTCAAGAAAATCGATGAAGAATATGTAGATAAAGTCCGAGCTCATGACCTTATGATCCACCCTTATACTGTTTTAGAAAAAGAAGATATGAGAAGGTTGATTGAATGGGGTGTGACCGGAATGTTCACCAACTATCCCGATCGACTCCAGGAAGTATTAAAAGAAATGAAAAAGAAATAATTCCTATTGAAAAGAGCTGCCTTAAACGGCAGCTCTCTCTTTATGATCTTTGCTTATATTCATATTTAACGAAAAGCGGAAGAATAAGTGAGATGATAAACGCCATTAACACGAGAAGGCCGAATGTCACCGGTTTTGATAATCCCTGCTGTGGTGCAACCAGTAATCCAAATACCACGGCCGGTACCAAAATGAGAAAGGACACAATGAATTTTGAAACAAAATTGATGGTATGCCTTTTACCACATTGGCTGCATTCAATTGGCCTGTAAGACCTCCAAATCGAGAATAATAAGTCCTTCCACTCAAATTGATTGTTGCATATATTACACTTCTGCAAAGCACTTCCCCCTAGGTGTGAAGACTCTTTTTCTCTAGTTTATCATTTTCAGGATAAGACGAATAGATAAAATTAGAGGTCCGTCCCTCTAAATCTTAAAAAGATAAAATTTCTTGCAGGGATTTCCCGGGTTTTTCCGAATATTGTACTATAACACTTATACATAAGGGGTAACTTCATTGATACAATCATTTAAATTAACTGTTGAAACGTTAGGTCAAAAAATGCCCGTATATATTTTTCGAGTGGATGATGTTCTGGTGGATACTGGACCGTACAGTATGAGAAATGAAGTTCGCTCGATTGTAAAAGAGCTTCCAATCAACAGGGTCATTCATACACATCATCATGAGGACCATACGGGCAATAGTGCCTGGATTGAAAGATTTTATTCTTTGCCTCAATGGATTCATCCGTTAGGAGTGAAAAAATGCAATCAGAGGACCAATCTTCCATTCTATCGATCCTTATTCTGGCATAACCGTGCACCATTTCATCCGGAAGGAATACAACAAGATGTGATTGAGACCGAAAACCATTTCTTCCAAATTGTCCATACGCCCGGACACGCAGAAGATCATATTGTACTCATTGATGAAGAAAAAGGTATTTGCTTTTCGGGGGATTTGTATTTATTCCATTCACCGACTTCTAATTTTTCATTTGAATCCGTCCCGGAATTGATCCGATCCATCAACAAGACCCTGTCCTACTCTTTTCAAGAAGTATATTGCTCTCATCAAGGACACCTTAAACACGGTAGAAAATTGCTGGAGAAGAAAAGAGATTATCTTCTGGATCTTCAAGATTCCGTCACTAAAGCATACTTGGAAGGAAAATCAGCTAAGGAAATTCGAAAACAACTTTTCCCTAGAAACAAACTATTTCAGTACATCTCATTCTTTGAAAACTCCCCCGCACATACGATCAAGTCCATCATCAAAGAAATATCCTAAAAAAAGGTCCGCCCTTTGCATTTGAGGGACGGACCTTCCATTTAATAATTCCCAAGACGTGTAAGTCTTCCTTTAATATCAAGGTTGATCATGACGTCCACTATTCTTGTTGCGACATATTGACATGCAATGGCATATAAAATGATGGTAAAATCGATGATAAAACCAGTCAGAAGCAGGACACTTCCATTAATAATGAATAACATTTTCCCAGGGGCATACCCATTCAGCTTAGAAATGATAAGAGCTAATATGTCCATTCCACCAGAAGACGCCCCCATTCTGAAAAGAATCCCGACCCCGAACCCAAAAAGGATGCTTCCAATCAGAAGATCCACGAGTACAAAAGAAACAGTCCCTGTGATTAGTGAACCTGACACGTCAACTACCCCGGATGTGATGGTAACGCAATACATGGTCCACAGGGCACTTTGCTTCCCGAGCCATTTCACCGCTGCCCCCAATAAACATGCATTCAGCACCCACAGGGTAACGGCAAAAGGAATATGGAATACGTAATTAAATAAAACACTCAGACTTGCCGCCCCACCCGATGGGATGAAGTGAGGGAATAAAAACACAGCCATGGCCAATCCTTGTATACATGATGCCAATCCTAATATAGCAGCTTTTTTCAAAATCCCCATATGTATTTTGCACCCTATTCTGTAAAGGACTCTAATCAATAGTCTAGTAGCTATTGATAAAGTCCGCAACATCCATTACTCATAATACCCAAGTCCTTCTATTTATCCGGTAGACTCATTCTATCTGCCATCTTCCTTTCATGTTCAATCAACCATTTTTTCCTGGTGAGGCCTCCTGCATATCCTGCCAGATCCCCGTTCGCCCTTATTACTCTGTGGCAAGGAATGATGATGGCAAGCTGATTACAACCATTGGCCCTTGCCACTGCACGAACAGCAGATGGATGATTAATCTTTTTCGCCAATTCTGTATAAGACCATGTTTCACCAACTGGAATTTTCCTCAGTTGATCCCAAACGCCCTTTTGAAATGGTGAGCCTTGTATAAAGAGAGGGGTTTTAAATTCTGACAGATCACCATTGAAATAAGCTGTCAGCTCCTCTTCAATCAATTGAAGGGGCTCGGTGGTCCCGGGAATGATTGCCGCCTTACTTTTCTCCCTTAACCTCTCCACTTCCCGCTCAAGCCCCCGTCTGTCAACAAACTCTAATAAATATAGAGCTTTTTCATCAGAAACCCCAATCATCGGTCCCAGTTTTGTATCGATCCATGCTGCATGAAACACAGTGTGAGCCCTTGAAGAGGCTGGAGGTGTTCCCATTATCCTTGAAAAGGCATCCCGGAAGCCGCTTCCTGATTCATACCCTGTTGCAATCTGGGCATCAATGACCTGGGAACCTGACCTGATTTCCCTCATCGCAAGCCCCATTCTCCTTGCTCTGGCGTATTCAACAAATGTCATTCCAAACCTCTTCTTAAATTGACGGCGTGCGGTGGACGAATCTATGGATAACTCATTGAAATCCTTATCCTTCCAACGCTTCTCCGGATTACCCTCTACAGCCTCTACTAATATCTTCACCACTTCAGAAACACTATCCGGGTGGGATAAAGGTTTACACCTCTTGCAGGGGCGAAATGACGCAAGCATTGCTTGTTCTGCCGTCTCAAAGAATTCGCAGTTTTCGAACTTCGGTTTTCTGGCAGGACAAGCCGGTCTGCAAAAAACACCGGTCGTCTTTACTCCCACATAAAATACACCCTCATATTCCGTCTTTTTTTCCAACAATGCCTGATAGTACTCCTTTTTTACCTTTAACGATATCATCTTCATTCCCTCCTTATCCCTCTCATAATTTTATTATAATATACTCAATTAAAGATGCCGCCGAAAATCAGGCATCGTAATTTGAAAAGAGATGCCCCTGAATTTATCCTCGACATATTGAAGGAAATCCCCCCGAAAAACAGAAAATATATAAATAGAAACAAATTAAAAGCAAAAGGAGTTCTCCATATGACCCTCTCTACCCAGCAATGGAAAAATGCGAGAGCATATATTAAGCTTTACGCCAGACCTCTCGAACAAAAGTTATACTGCTTTTACTTCGAGGACGGAAGTATGGATGATGTCATCCAGGAGTTATCTTCCTTTCAAAATGAAGATGGAGGTTTCGGTCAAGCCATCGAACCTGACTTTCGGTTGAAAGGTTCCTCTCCACTCGCTACAACCATAGGTTTACAAATTGCGAAGAACTTAGCACTCCCTGCCAATCATCCCATGATCAAAAGGGCAATGGATTACCTAAATAACACTTATAGCGAGGAACTACAAGGATGGAATGCCGTTTCGGAAACGGTCAATACAGTGCCGCATGCTCCCTGGTGGCACTTCGATCATCATAAGGGACATTGCGGGGTACAAGCCACCTGGGCGAACCCCAATGCAGAAATCGTAGGCTATTTCCATAAGTATTTCCCACTGCATCCTCGCCTGACGGAATGGACGGATAAAGCCCTCCAGGAACTTAGTGATCTATCCATCCCCCTCGAAATGCATGATTTTCTCTGTTATCAGAGGCTATCACAAGAGCTGAGTGGGGAAAAGAAAAAAAATGTGCTGGCATTCCTCATATCCAACGTAAGGAATACAGTCTGCACCGATCCTTCAAAGTGGGATCAATATGTAGCAAAACCACTGCAGATTGCGGGCGACCCATCCTCTCCGTTTTATGAGTCACTTAAAGAAGAAATACAAATGCAGTTGAATTGGGAATCAGAAAACCAGTGTCCAGAAGGGTATTGGCAACCCAAATGGTCCTGGTTCGGGCAATATGAGGATGAATGGAAAGTTGCGGAAACTGAGTGGCGGGGAATTCTGACCCTTAACATGTTAAGGATATTCCGGGCATATCGGCTGATTCCCACTCCCTAAATGATCATAAATAAACTCCGGCGACATTTGTCACCGGAGTTTCAACCATCATTGAAAGTTTTCCTCAAACCATCGCTTCGCCTCTTCCACTTCCTCCCGACGAAGCTCATGGCCTCCATCTGTCCAAAACTCAGTAACAGATGAATGGGCATTCTTTAGATTCTTCACAAGTTCTTCAGTCTCGGCCATTGGTATAAGAGGATCACGCTTCCCTGCACCGATGAAGACGGGAACACCATTTAATTCAGGCAGATCTACACCCCTCCGTGGGACCATGGCATGAAACAGGATACCTCCCTTTAAAGATTTATTTATATGATACATCAAGCTGGCTGCGATGTTTGCACCATTCGAATACCCCAAAGCTACGACATTGTCACGATCAAATCCATAATCAACTGCGCTCTCATCAATGAATTCTTTCAATTCGCGCGTACGGAAGAGCAAATCTTCCTCATCGAATACACCTTCTCGTAAGCGGGCAAAAAAACGGGCCATGCCATTTTCATCCACGTTTCCTTTTACACTTAATACGGAAGCTTCAGGTGCTATCATTGCGGCAAGGGGAAGTAAATCACGTTCATCCCCACCTGTTCCATGAAGCAATAAGAGTGTAGGCAGTTTTTTGTTTCCCTGCTTGTATAGATGTTTCAAGTTCTTTCCCTCCTTATTCTTTCGTATCCAACGGCTTTAATTTCGCTTCAATAGATTCTCTTTGAGATTCGAAATATGGAGGAAGCGATAAATTTTCACCTAATGTATCGAACTCCTCATCCGTTTCAAAGCCGGGACCGTCTGTTGCAAGTTCAAAGAGGATTCCATTTGGTTCACGGAAGTAAAGGGAACGGAAATAGTAGCGCTCTACAAAACCTGAGTTCGGCAAACGGTTTTGAGTGATCCACTCCACCCATTTTTGAAGTTCACTTTCGTCTTCTACACGGAAAGCAACGTGATGGACACTTCCTCGACCAGGTCTTTCCCGTGGGATATCGCTTCTTTCTTGAAGATACACCTCTCCTCCAGTTCCACCTTCCCCTGTTTCGAATACGCGTATATCAGGCTGCCCTTTAATATCTGAAGGAAAGCTCCTTGTTTCTTTAAAGCCCAATACTTCAGTAAGCACAATTGCTGTATCATCTCCACGGGCAACCGTTAAAGTGACGGGCCCTAAACCGAGTACCCCGTGTTCAACAGGAACCGGACTCTTAACCCACGGTTTTCCTCCAGCCACCCCATCATTCATTTCGTCTGATACTAACATAAGTCGCTGTCCTTCAAAATCACGGAAGCTCAATGTAGCACGCCCGGTATGATGGGAAATATCGTCATGTTCTACACCAAACTCTTCAAAACGTTGTTTCCAATAAGCCAAGGAATCATCGTTATTCACCCTTAGTGCAGTCATTGAGATGCTGTTCGTACCCGTATATGTGTTTCCTGCATGTGGGATTTCAAAGAATGTAAGGTCCGTCCCCGGGTTCCCTCTCTCATCTGCATAGAAAAGGTGGTAGACAGAGGTATCGTCTTGGTTAATGGATTTTTTCACTAATCGTAAGCCAAGGGTCTTCGTATAAAATTCATAGTTTTTCTTTGCATTGGCGGTAATGGCAGAAACGTGATGCTGCCCCTTTAATGGTTTAAGGTTCATCATAAGTTCACTCCTTGAATAATAGTATTTCCTATTACCTATATCATACACGATAATTATCTTTAATTCAAGATATTTAATTTCAAGACTTATTAACAAATATATATTGTGGAAATTCCTTTTTAATCGCCTTGGTCATTTAGTCGGGGCAACTTGATCAAAAAAAAAGCATCCGTACATAAGGATGCTTTTCTAACTTACACGTCTTCATTTTGTTTAATGGTCAATGCCTGTGACAAAGTGGATGTAATGGTGAGATTTTCAAAATTCAATCCCAGTTGAACCGCAGTTTGTGCTATCTCGGGTCTCAGACCTGATAAGATCGGTTTTACTCCGATCAGCTGAAGTGCATCAATTAGTTGAAAAATTTGATGCGCTACCATCGTGTCAATTAACACGACTCCGGATAAATCAATAAATAGTTGGGAGACTTCCATTGCAACACATTGTTCCAAAGCATTCTCTAATATAAGCTCTGCTCTGGAAGGGTCAATATTTCCGACAAGAGGTAAAAGAGCTGTTTCGGAATTTAGTGAAATGATTGGTGAGCTTAGTTCATTGATGATTTCCTGCTGATTCAGTAGCTGCTGATCTACGACTTCAGACTGCAACTCTACAAATCGCAGCATTACTCGATCAAATGCTTCAATGAGCACCTTGCTCCACATATTCAACGAATCAACTATACCTTCATTTGTATGCTCTTCAGCATATTCCTTCAAGAAATCCAGGTATTGATTTCTAACCCTCATAAACTCCTTAAGAATATGGTGAGTGGGCGTCTCTAAATGTTCTTTATCACTGGCAATGGACAAAACCCATTCATCTAATTTTTTATGAAACGTTTCCATATCCTCAGCAAAAACATGACATAGGATGCCATGAAACTGAAAGTTTTGACTTTTTAATTTTTCTACCACTTTCGGATCTTTTGAAGAATAAACACCACTTGTCGCATTTTTATCCAGAGAGTCATACCACTCATCTGTCAATTGACGAGCCCTACTTAATAAAAAAGTATGTAATTCCTTGTTTCTATGCATGTATGATTCCTCCTACAATATCGAACAAAATGACTAACTTCTTATTCCCTATCTGACATTATGAGCAGTCTGGAAATCATACTCTTCAAGGAGCTAATCCCTAAAAAACATTGATACTACCTTTACTCCCCTTTATTATATACACAATCAGGGAACAAAGTCATTCAAGAGGGTAGAACACTGATAAAAATCAACTTCAAAACCCATTTTATTTGCCAGCGCTATATGTGCTTATCATAATAATAACCAATATACTATCAGAAGAATGTGTATTTTCCAAAAACATTACAACATTTTGTAATTTAACTCTACAATTCACAATATAAAGTGTATAATGATGATATTGATAGTGAAACAGACAGCAAGGGTATGTCTCGATATACTATTTTGATGTATAGGGATCTCCTATTAGAAACCAACCCCGAATCTTAATATGATGTCGTAAAGCTACTACTGAGTCATATGTCAAAATTGTTGGGAGCTGATGAGAGAATGAAGAAGAAACTGACTCGAAAGTGTATTGATACACTTGCTATCCGAAGTGCCTATCATTTTTGTTTGTCAATCGGAATCAAGCCGAGTTTACTTAATCTATCGATGGTCACCGGATTCTCAGAAGAAAGAATACTTGAAATAATTGAAACAACGTTCAGTAATCAAAGTGTTAAA
This sequence comes from Rossellomorea sp. YZS02, assembly GCF_033963925.1. Lineage (NCBI taxonomy): Bacteria > Bacillati > Bacillota > Bacilli > Caryophanales > Bacillaceae > Rossellomorea > Rossellomorea sp. YZS02. The sequence goes on from NZ_JAXBLY010000007.1 coordinate 154,177, forward strand.
ACAGAAAATCACTCTTCTTAATCTCTGTTTCCCCTTTATTACTCTACAAGCCGATTATCCTTCATCCAATAACCCTTAACCTTAAGTTCTTACATTATCCAATTATCCATTTTTCTTATAACAAGGAATCCCTGGGGATTCTACCGGCAGTTTAATAAGAATTACTATTTAATCTAGCGACATCAATGAAAAAGGCAACTCCACTCTGAGAAGTTGCCTTTTTACTATGGTTTATAGTACATTGAAATATCTTGCTTCGGGGTGAGCAAAGACCATGGCGGTTACGGAAGCTTCCGGTTCCATCATACAGCCTTCTGTTAACTGAATCCCGATTCTTTCAGGTTGAATTAGCTTAAACAACTTTTTCTGATCTTCAAGCTCAGGACATGCAGGATATCCAAATGAAAAACGTTGCCCCTGGTAATGAGTCCTGAACCGGTCCTGCATTGTCAAGTCAACAGGGTCGGGGAATCCCCAACGGCTTCTCATCATTTCATGTACTCTTTCTGCGAGTCCTTCTGCTGTTTCTAAAGCGATAGCCTGGAGTGCGTGGCTTTCGAGGAACCTTCCTTTCTCTTTCAATTCCTTCGCCCACTGCCTGATTTTCACACCGGCTGTGACGGCAAAAAAACCGACATAATCCATTTCTCCACTTGCTACCGGCCTTAAGTAATCCGCTAAACACAGATGTTGGTTTCCGATTTGTCTTGGAAAATGAAATCTTTCTATTTCTGTGGAGGAATCATCCGGGTGATAGATAACAACATCATCACCTTCAGATTGAGCCGGAAAGAATTGATATCGAGCAGATGCCTGAATCATCCCTTCCTTTTTTGCTTTTTGGAACAATTCATCCGTCACTGCTTTAAGGCCGACCGTTCTTTCGTCTCCTTCTTCCAGTAATCTTGAAATTTTCCCTTTGATCCCTAAATGGTGCCCAAGAAGCATCTGCTGATTAATGTAGGGATGGATTTGATCAAGTGAAAATTCTTTAATGGTGTGGGGAATCAAGTCAGAAGGAACATGGACTTTTACATCTTTTGAAACAGTGGAACGTATTTTCACCGCAACAGAAGATGTATTTCGATTCGGAGATTCTTCAGTCGATACGACCTTTCTTAATTTTTCGCGACTCTCCTCTTCCAACCGCAGCCTCGTTTCTTCATGTTGAATCCCATTCATGATGCTAAGTCCATCCATTGCATCCTTCGCATAAAGAACCAGGCCATCGTATTCCCTGCCAATTTTATTTGTAGTGAATTTTCGGGTGAGGGCCGCACCTCCTACTACCAGAGGAACTGATATATCAGACTGTTTTAAGTCTTGGGCAGTAATGACCATCTGCTGTGCAGACTTCACAAGGAGTCCGGACAAACCTACGATATCGGGCTTTTCTTCCCGTATGACCCCGATCAGTTCCTGTGGTGTCACTTTAATGCCTAAATCAATTACTTCATATCCATTGTTACTGAGGATAATATCAACAAGATTCTTACCAATATCATGAACATCTCCCTTAACCGTAGCCAAGATCACCTTTCCCTTTGAAGAAGAATTTTCCGTTTGTTCCATATGCGTTTCCAGATGAGCTACGGATGCTTTCATTACCTCGGCACTTTGTAATACTTCCGCTACGATCAACTGGTTATCATTAAACAACCTTCCGACTTCACTCATTCCAGCCATAAGGGGCCCATTGATGATTTCAAGGGGTGCGTCATACTTTTCCAAGGCGATATTTAGATCGTCAATCAGTCCTTCCTTCGTCCCTTCCACCACATAATGTGCCAGCCTTTCTTCCAATGTCATCGTGTTGACTGGTACCTTTACTTCTTTCTTTTTACCCCTATAAAACGCAGTAAATTCTGCCAGTGTTTCATCGGTCGTCTCAAAAAGGAGTTTCTCGGCCATTCGAACCTCTTCTTCAGGAATGGAGGCAAAACGCTCTAATTTTTCCGTATTGACGATGGCATAATCAAGTCCCGCTTTCGTACAGTGGTAAAGATATACCGCATTTAGGACTTCCCTTCCGACAGGGGGCAGTCCAAATGATACGTTACTAACCCCTAAGATATGAGGGCACTCAGGAAAGAATTCTTTTATCTGTCTTATCCCTTCAACTGTAGCATTGGCTGAACCGATATATTGCTGATCTCCTGTTCCCACTGGGAATACAAGGGGGTCAAAGATGATGTCTTCTGAAGCTATTCCATATTTCTCAGTTAACAGTTTATGTGAGCGGATGGCAATGTCTACCTTTCGCTCTACAGACACTCCCATTCCCTTTTCATCAATTGTGCCTACCACAACCGCTGCTCCGTATTCCTTCATCAATTTTGTTATCTTCTCGAACCGTTCTTCCCCATCTTCCAGATTAATCGAGTTAATAATTACTTTTCCTTGAGAATACTTCAATGCGGTCTCAAGCACTTTCTCATCCGTCGAATCAATAACAAGTGGAACTTTTACTTTTTTCACCACTTCCTGGATAAATACATTCATATCTTCTACCTCTTCACGATCGGGATCCGCAAGGCAGATATCGATTACCTGAGCTCCATTTTTCACTTGCGCTCTCGCAATCTCTGAAGCTTCTTCTATCTTATTCTCTGCGATCAATCGTTTGAATTTTCGCGAACCGATGACATTCGTCCGTTCACCGACCAGAATCGGTCTTCTATCTGGATCTTCATAAACAAACGGTTCAATTCCTGACACTGCATGAGGATGAGATTCTTTAGGTTTACGAGGAGGGAATCCCTTCACCACTTCTGAAAGGGCACGGATGTGCTCCGGTGTGGTTCCACAGCACCCTCCAACAAGATTCAGCCAGCCTTTCTCAGCAAAACCCTTCATCTTTACACTGAGTGAATCAGCAGTCTCATTGTAATTTCCCTCTTCATCAGGTAATCCTGCATTCGGATAACAGCTGACATAAGTAGTTGCCAGACTTGATAAGGAACGAATATGATCCCTCATAAATTCAGGTCCGGTTGCACAGTTCAGACCAACGACCAAAGGGTTTAAATGTTCAAGAGATAAATAAAATGCTTCGATTGTCTGCCCCGCGAGTGTAGTGCCCATCGGCTCAATGGTTCCGGATAACAATATGGGAATCTCTTTCCCTTTGGAGTCAAAGGCAGTTCGAATGCCGAGGTTTGCCGCTTTTACATTTAAAGCATCCTGACTCGTTTCGAGAAGTAGTACATCAACGCCTCCATCGAGAAGACCTTCTGCTTGAACACGATAGTTTTCTACTAACGCATCAAAGCTTATTCCTCCTGTTACGGATAAGGTTTTGGTAGTGGGACCTAGAGATCCTGCAACAAACCTGGGCCACTCGGAGGTTGAGACATCTTCTACAGCTCTTTTGGCGATTTCAGCTGCTTTTTTATTAATTTCATATGCTTTTGAGCCTATCTCATATTCGTCCAGTACAATGGGGGTAGCACCAAAGGTGTTTGTTTCAATCACATCAGCTCCGGCTTTCAAATATTCCAGATGAATCTGATAAATGACCTCCGGCGCTGTCAATACCAGATTTTCATTACAGCCCTCAAGCTCTTCTCCACCAAAATCCTCCGGGGATAAATTCGCTTGTTGAAGCATCGTTCCCATTGCTCCATCGAGTACAAGTATTTTTTTCCTAAGCTGTTCTTCAAACAAAGTGATGGCCATAGGGAACCTCTCTTTCTGTGTTGGTTTTCTCTTGTATATGATGAATCAGTTCAATGCTCATATCGTACCTGACAAAAGGCGTGATAAGATAAATCCCATTAAAAAGTTCTATTGCTGTATCAAGTAAGTCTTTTGCTATCTCCATTCCAACTGTTCTTGCAGCGACAGGATCACTTCCTGCTTCCTTCATTCTTTGTCTTGTTTCTTCTGGAACGTTTATCCCAGGTACTTCATGATGGAGAAACTCTGCATTTCTTGAGCTGATCAGCGGCATGATCCCTATAAAAATGGGAACATCTAAATGCTTTGTAGCCACATGTACTTGAAACAGCTGCTCTTTCCCAAAGATCGGTTGAGAAATAAAATAGTCAGCACCTGCTTTCTTTTTCTTTTCAAGTCTTTTTACAGAAGCGTCTAAATGACGGAAATTCGGATTAAAAGCTGCACCTACTGAAAATTGAGTTCGTTCCCGGAGTGATTTACCGGAAAAGGATATACCCTCATTGTTCTGTTTAATCAATTCAATGAGTTCGAGGGAAGATAAATCATAAACGGATGCTGCCCCTGGAAAATCTCCAATCTTGGCAGGGTCACCCGTTATCGCTAATATATTGTGTATCTCTAACGTGTGTAAGCCCATTAAATGGGACTGAAGTCCAATCAGGTTTCGATCCCGGCAAGTGATGTGGACCAAAGGTGTAAGGTCAAACTTGGATTTGACCAGGCTTCCAATGGCATCATTACTTATTCGAGGCGACGCTAACGGATTGTCAGCAAGCGTTAGTGCATCAATTCCAGCTTCCTTTAATGCCTCAGCACCTTGGAAGAATAGCTTCGTGTCAAGGTGTTTAGGTGGATCTAGTTCAACAATGATCGTTTTATTTTCTCTTACCTGCTCATGCAGCAAGTTTGCCTTGATAGAAGGTGACGATAACTGAACAACTTTTTTCTTTTTAACCTTTTTTTCTTTCACGGGCTCCCGGCTTTTTAACCTTGCAGCTACAGAACGAATGTGATCAGGTGTGGTTCCGCAGCAGCCACCAATGATTCTTGCACCTTGCAGTCTCAATTCGTTGCTTATATCACCAAAGTAATCAGGTTCAGCAGAGTAATAGAATCGACCTTCTTCATAGTTCGGCAGACTGGCATTCGGATAGACGGATAGAAACGCCCTTTTTGGTAGTGGTACCCCCTCCAGGGAATTCACCATATGAAATGGCCCCATGCGGCAATTGATGCCGACAACATCGGCTCCCAGTAATTCTAATTGTAGAAGGGCGTCTTTTATTTCCATTCCATTTTGAAGAACTCCGGTTTCATGAAGGGAAACTTGAGCAATAACAGGAATGTCTGCTTCACGTTTAGTAATGTTTAATACAGTGGTTAATTCTTCAAAATCATAAAAGGTTTCAAGCAGTATGCCATCTACACCCTCTAATAATAAACAGTATAGCTGTTCACGAAAGCTTCTTTTGATTTCTTCGAGGGACACATTTTGTTTAATGCCCCTGATTCCCCCGATCGTGCCCAGAATATAGGTGTTCTCTCCCGCAGCTTTTCTTGCCAGACGCACTGCAGCTGTATTAATTTCTTTAACCGATTCCTCCAATCCGTATCTGGAAAGCTTTTGATAATTGGCTCCATACGTATTGGTCTGTATGATATCTGCTCCTGCATCAATATACTCTTTATGGACTTTCAACACTTCATTTGGGTGAGAAAGATTCAGCTCTTCAAAGCATCTGTCCACTCCATATGAATACAACAACGTTCCAATCGCACCATCTGCAAGTAAGATTCTCTCTTTCAGTGCTTCCAGCAACGGCTTCATGACATCCCCTCCTTTTACTATAAATTTATTACGTTGTCTCGATTGATTTCTTGTATACTATCCAAACCCTTTTTAAGATCGGAAATTAATTCATCCACGTTTTCAAGTCCTACTGACAATCGTAATAAACCATCAGTAATCCCTCTCCGCTCTCGTTCCTCTTTGGGCATGGAAGCATGTGACATTCTTGATGGATAGGATAAAATGGACTCTACTGCTCCCAGACTGACGGCAAATACGGGAATATTTATATTTTGTATGAGTTGCTTTACTTCATCTTCCCCTTTTAATCGGAAGGAAAGAACCGCCCCAGGACCCTCAGCTTGTCGAACTTGTATTTCACGACCGGGATGATAGCTCAAGCCAGGGTAGTACACTTCTTCTACTTCCTTTCTGTTTTCCAGGAAGGTAGCAATCTTATATGCGGATTCTGAAGATTCCTTCAATCTTACATGCAGAGTTTTGAGTCCCCTCAAGAGAAGCCAGCAATCTTGTACCCCGAGTACCGCTCCGAACGAATTCTGAAGGAAAGCAAGCTTCGAGGCAATCTCTTCATCACCCGTTACCGCAAGCCCCGCTAAGACATCACTATGCCCGGCAAGAAACTTCGTGGCACTGTGGAGGACAACATCTACACCCAGACTGATCGGTCTTTGAAGCAGTGGAGTCATGAATGTATTATCAAGAAACGTTAAACATCCATTTGCCTTGGCAAGCTTCACGACTCCCTCAATATCCGTGATGTTCAGGAGTGGATTCGATGGTGTCTCCATATAGATCACTTTTGTATTGTGTTTTATTGAACAAGCCACTTCATGCAGGTCCTTCATGTTCACAAAGGAGTATTCAATATCAAACTTAGTGAGGACTTCCGTGATCATCCTGTAGGTCCCACCGTACACTTCTTCTGATACGAGAACATGATCCCCGCTCGACAATAATAAAAAGCTTGTGGAGATTGCCGCCATTCCCGATGAAAAGGCAAAGCCCCTTATCCCTCCTTCGAGCTCAGCTATCGTTTCCTCGACGGTTTCCCTCGTTGGATTTCCCGATCGGCTGTAGTCATAGGTTCCGTACTGATCGAAATCCTGTTGATGAAAAGTTGTTGCATGATGGATTGGCGTAGAGACCGCTCCTGTTTCTTTATCAAATCCGTGAGAATGAATGAGTGACGTCTGAAGTGAAAATGGTTTTTTACTCATACGTAAGCACCTCTTTTTCCAATTGTTGAAAAACATTCTCCAGATCTTCAATCAGGTCATCAATATATTCAATTCCTACAGAGAACCGTAGAAGTCTGTTGCAGATACCTAACCTGTTTCGCTCTTCTTCAGGAATGTCTGCATGTGTTTGAGTGGCGGGATAAGTGATAAAGCTTTCAACCCCCCCTAAACTTTCGGCAAACGTAATAATGTTTAGTTTTTGAAGAAAGGGAGCAACCCATTCTTCCTTTGCTATACGAAAGGAAAGCATGCCTCCTTTACCCGGATACAAAACGTCTGTTACATATTCATGCGAATCAAGAAACTGTGTGACTTCTTTAGCATTTTTTTCGTGTTGAGCCATTCTGAGACTAAGTGTTTTCATTCCTCTTAATAAGAGCCAACAATCGAATGGTGATAGAACTGCACCGATAGAATTTTGAACGGTGTAGATTTTTTCCCCCAGTTCCTCTGTCTTTACAATCACAACACCTGCCAAAACGTCATTATGCCCCCCTAAGTATTTTGTCGCACTGTGGATTACAATGTCTGCTCCTTCACTAAGTGGCTTCTGCAGGATCGGTGTATAGAAGGTATTATCAACAATTAATATCAAACCGTTACGTTTAGCAAGTCGGGAAACCTCAGAAATACTTGCTTCATTCATTAATGGATTGGTCGGTGTTTCGAGAAAAATGGCCTTGGTTCTGTTAGTGATTTGTTCTTCAATGGAGACAGGATCACTTGTATCGACGAAATGAAATTTGATACTGTATTGTCTTTCATACTGTATGAATAAACGATAGCTTCCGCCGTATAAGTCTTTTGAAACAATCAATTCATCCCCACTATTAAATAAGCTAAGAATGGCCTGAATCGCTGCCATACCCGAACTAAAGGCAAATGCCTTATGCCCCTCCTCCAAGCGCGCAAGGGTATCCTCTAAAGTAGCACGTGTTGGATTTCCAGTTCTTGTGTAATCATAACCTGTCGATTGTCCAATCCCTTTATGTTCATAGGCAGTCGACAAATGAATGGGCAGGCTCACAGCACCCGTTGCAGGATCTTTCCGATTTCCTGCCTGGACAAGCATTGTATCAATATGATTTTTCAACATTCTTCTCTCCTTTTCTATCTTGAATACGAAAAGGGAAAAAACAAAAAACCTTCTTACTGAAAATAAGAAGGTTTTGTACATTCGTTCTCCCTCTTATCGTCCAAGTTGACATCAACTTGCTGGAATTAGCACCATACCTAAACTCACGGCTGGTTGCTGAGGTGTCTTCGGGCCAGTCCCTCTACCTCTCTTGATAAGAAACTATATGATTTTGTGAAAAATAACTTTCCCATAACTTATAACAAAGAAGCACGAAAGTCAATGATAATTATGAATTATCCGAAAATAATACAAATGTACCTATTCATCCGAAGGCGTTTTCTTCAGACTGAATAACCAAACAACAAATGCGTTTAGGCGTGAATCTCAATGAAAGATCCCTATCTTTGTTTTTATCTCTGTCATAAAGGGAATCGCCTTTTTTCTTGCCTTGACAGCACCTTCTTGTAGAATGGCATCCAATTTTTCAGGGCTGGCCATTAGTGCCTCATACTGTGCTCGCGGTTCTTCAATAAATGAATTCATGACTTCAAAAAGTTCTTTCTTCGCTTGCCCCCAGCCTATTCCTCTTTGATACCTTTTTCTCATTTCTTCTACTTGTTCGGGTGTTGCAAATTCTCTGTATAAAGAAAATATGATGGACGATTCTGGATTTTTAGGTTCTTCAGGAGGAGAAGAATCTGTTTTAATTTTGTTGATTAATTTTTGAAGCTTTTTTGGCTCTTCGAATAAGGGAATCGTATTGTTATAACTTTTACTCATTTTTCTTCCATCCAGTCCTGGCAGTACAGCCGTTTCTTCCTCTATAATGTAATCGGGAAGTACAAAGGTTTCTCCATATTGCTTGTTAAAATTTTCTGCAAGGTCCCTTGCGATTTCAACATGCTGAATTTGATCCTTTCCTACAGGGACGATCTCCGTTTGGAATAACAGGATATCTGCCGCCATTAGTATGGGATAAGTGAATACACCCATATTGACCCCGGCATCCGCTTCCCTGCCCATCTTATGATTTTCTTCAGCAATTGATTTATATGCATGTGCTCGATTCAATAATCCTTTAGGTGCAAAGCATGCTAGAATCCAGCTTAATTCAAAAATCTCAGGTATATCAGACTGACGATAAAAGATTGCCCGGTCTGGATCGAGTCCTAATGCTAACCAAGCTGCCGCAACTCCATAAGTCAGTTCTTTCATTTCAGCCTGATTATGAATTTTCGTAAGACCATGGTAATCCGCTACAAAATAGGCTGTGTTGTAAAAATCATTTTCTGCTAATTTCAAAGCAGGTTTTATTGCACCGATATAATTACCTAAATGAATCCTTCCTGTAGGTTTAATTCCGGTCAGAACTTGTCTTTTCAACCCTATTCCCCTCACTTTTCATTCTAAAATAACACAAAAAGGGCTTCCCATCCCTATAAAAAGGACGGGAAACCCGTGGTGCCACCTTCATTCGCCTACTGTTCCAGTAAACGCACTCGCATGTACAGAAGTTGCCTTCGATACATCGTCTCTTTTATCGGTGAGACTATCCGCCGTAGCCTACTTTATTTCAGCCTGGATGCTCAAAAGCCCATTCAACGAATTCAACATACTGATTCTCACCAACCATCAGCTCTCTAATATGTTTCAAACGCCTACTCTTCTTTCTCATCGCATTAAACTATTTTCCATTATTTTAATTGATCGGTAAATAATGGTCAAGAGAATGAGAAAGAATTTAGAATTCTTTCGATGAGAGAGGAAGGAAAAGTTTAATACCTCTCTTATTAAAAGGAAGGTATTTCATATCCGCTATCAGATGACTGATATATCCGATTACACAGGCTTCAAAGACTCCCTCGATCATCAAGGAAGATTCGAGGAAGTGTGCAATCACGCCAAAATATACTACACCAAGAATGGAGTGAGTATAACTCCGGTGTGAAACCCATGAGGCAATGATAATATAGACACCCAATAACCATAACCACGTCTCATTCAACTGCCAACCACATGCCGTGACCCCAATGCCGGTGATCATGAGCATCCTCCTCTGGGTAATGAAACCTGTGAGTACAATCATTCCTGCCCCATATCCGACCCCTAACCACCGTTCGCTTCCTGCACCTTCCAGATAGCTATAGACCATCATTAGAAATCCGATGATTTGCGCAACTGCTCGGATCATTTTAGGTGATAGGGTAACCTTGTTACTCAGCTTTCCGTCAATATCCATATCGGGCATCAGTCCAGATACCCCGCCTATTGCTACGAGTGCTACAGTAATCCCTGGGCTTGTTCCAAACGAGTTGGCCACAATATATCCTGATGCTGCTCCAATGGTCATATGTGCTGTACCGTTCAATTGTGTCCTCCTGCTATGCTTTCTTATGTATATATTAGATTTCTATAATAGTCTTTATTAATCTATATGACTATGGGAAAGATGCCTTACTTTTTATAAATGTGCAGAGATTCGGTTGATAATTTCCAGAAGATATGACCTTTTATGAGGGACAAAATGACTATAACCCGCATTATAACGTTTATATTCTCTTTCTCCATCGTTCTTCAGCACGAATCCCTCTAATTCTATTTCTGTTGTTTCACCTTGAATAAGTGATTTGAAATCGACAAGGGCGGTCCGAAATATACCTGCCACTTCTAAAGGATCCGGCTGGAATTCCTCATAGGATATTGGCACAGAATAGAGGAATACATGGGATAGCTCCCGGTCTACCAGTCCCTCCTGAACAAGCTCTCCCTTCACCATTCCCATGGGTTGTAAATGTTCAAACGGCACCATGAGCCCAAGCTCTTCATGGACTTCTCGCACACCGTCTTCAATCTTCTCATGAGATAGAATATGACCTGCAGCTGTTATATCCAGAAGACCTGGAAAATCCTTTTTTCACGACTTCTTAATTGAAAATAGATAAAGGAATCCAGCTTGATGACATCATAATAGGCAAGCCAGCAGTGAAAGGTTTCATGCCAATACCCCTTCTTATGTACCTCTGATCGGCGAGCAACACCAAGCCTCTCACCATTTTCATTCAATATGGCCAGTCGTTCGCTCTCCATAGGACCCCTCCTGTTCCCCTTCAATTTATTTAACTTTCTCTAAGTAGGTTTTGATCTCCATCAAATCCTCCACCACTATGTCAGCTTCAAGCAACTCTTGTTCTTCTGAAAACCCAAAGGCACAGCCGATTGAAAGAAAATGATTCTCCTCGGCACCCTTAAAATCCTGTATTCTATCTCCAATCACCACTCCGTGTGTGAGATCATGATCCTCTTTTACTCTTCTTATTGCGTCACCTTTGTTGTTCGTTTCCATATCCTGCAGGCTGTAAATGGACGAAACCCACCGATCCAGCGAATAATGTTCCACGATTGTTTGTATGTATTGAGTGGAACTGTTACTTATTACAATGATTAGGGATCCCATGTCTGCCAAATAAGTTAATAGTTCCTCTGCATGGGTAAATAAGTCTCCCTTTCCATTTAGAGCATTTTGTTGAAGTTTTGCTTGAAACCGTTCATTCACTTTGTTCTGCATCACTTTGTCGTCAGGTAGCAGGTGTGCACACATAGACGCGAAGGATCCAGCCATGAGTTCCCTGTATGAAAAGACGGGTACTTCACCCGTCCATATCCCTTCATCTCTAAGGGATAGGAAAGCATCATGAAGCGCATCTTCAAGTATAAGATGTGTTTGAAACAACGTTCCATCCAAGTCAAATATCATTGCAGCTTTCATCTATATTCTCCTTTATTGTCTTAAGCACAATCATCTTTGGTGTTAAGTCATGACCCGGTCACTGAAATAGAACCAGCTCTTATCATATCAAATATACGTCCATTTGAGAGTCCCCGATGTTTATTTCCGTGACAGATCAAGTCATCGGTCAATCATTCACCAGGAATAGCACAAAAAAAAGACACTCGAGACCCCTCTCTTGTGTCCTTTGCTTTCAATGGTTTTCCATGTACTTCAGGATGCGTTGGGCAGGTAATAAAGGACCGTCAACATCATGCCGATCACAGAGAAGATGACAATCGTGACTGCCAGCGACCTGTGATACTTGGAAACATGCTTCTTCTTCGACACGTTAAAAAACGTAAATGCCATTAACGAAAGAACAAACAAAGCTATAAACAAGAGCTCGCTCATGGACAATCCCTTTCTTCAGTAAGGTGTGTTTATCTTTACTATATGTGAACACTTTACCATATTTTCTTATTCAACAAAAATTTTATTAGCTTGACTGCATTAAAAATAATAATAGAGCCACTGTGGTGTTTTCTGTAAAGCTTTTTCCCATGATGGTAACTCATCAAAGGCTTTCCTTGTCAATTTCTCACTATCCTTTATATCCATATTGATAAGGGATTCCAACTTCACCGCAACTCCTTCATCTCTAATGATACAATTGCTTTCGTCGTTTAAATGAAAGCTGCGGGGATCCCAATTGGCTGTCCCTACGTCGGCCCATTTGTGGTCGATCACCATGACCTTCCCATGGAAAAAACCTTTCTGGTACAAATATAGATTCACTCCAACCTTTAAGAGGTTTTTTTCTATTCGATAGCTCGGAGGCTTAGTGAACCAGGCATCAGTATCGTCCGGGACGAGAATATTGACCACAACACCTCTTTTTGCGGCTTTTTCTAACGCTTCAACCAGCTTATTATTCGGAATGAAGTAGGGAGTTGTAATCGTTACGCTCTCATTTGCACCGTCGATCCATTCAATGGTTCTCTCAATCAGCGGAGTACCTGTTGAAAAAATGAAATGAACATTTCCCTCTCGGTTATCAGTCGATGGAAAATCAGATTGATCACTCTTCACAATGCCCCCCCCATCCTCCATCCAATCCCTTTTGAACTGTTGATACACCTCTTTCACAGAAGAACCTTTCAACCGGAGATGGTAATCCCTCCAGTATCCAAGCTTGGGATCTTCGCCTAGATATTCAACGCCCATATTGAACCCTCCTATATAAGCAATATCTTCGTCTATGGAAATGAGCCTGCGATGATTACGATGATGAAGGGAATAAAACAAATTCTTAAAGGAAAGGGGCCGGCTTTTCAGGACTTTGACACCCCCGTTTTTCAATTGCTTGATTGTATCATTTTTTATATCCGAACCCAAATAGTCGACCGATAAACGAACATCCACTCCACTATTAGCCTTATCAATCAATGCATCGAAGAAATCATTGGAAACCCGGTCATCCCGAATGATAAAGAAGTGGATCCAAATATGGTGATTTGCGCTTTCAATATCTTTAAAAAGACTATTATAGAAACTGTTGCCGGTATTTAAAATATCTATAGATGCGTTCCCAGAAAGGGTTTCTGTCATCGGGTGGTTTTTCGTGTAGTTTTTGACACCATGTCTTACGTCCCAATGCATGATAAGGAATAATGTCACGAGGGTTCCACCAATGACCACGAGACCTTGCAACCATTTTTTAATCATGGACCTTCCCCTTTCCTACTTTCTGTTAGCTTTTGTTTACGGGAAAGGACTATGCATACCTTATGAAAGTTTGTGAATCACGCAGACAAAATATAAGCGCCGACTTCGTGTCGACGCTTCACCTGATTACCTTATTGATTTTCAACAAATGATACAAATATCGGACGAGGGCAAAGAGTATGCCTCCAATTCCCGCTCCAAGTGTATTCATGATCCAGTCATCAATATCCGTCGCTCTTCCCAATGGAAGGTAAAATTGGGCAAGTTCAATACCAAATGAAAATATTCCTCCTAAAAAAGTGACCATAATGATCAGTTGTTTAGAGTGTCTCATCCACCATGCGAGGAAAAATGAAAAGGGAATAAACAATAAAATATTGGCCAGGAGATTCCTGATTGGCACATCAAGATGGTTACGATAGATTAAGTTCAATTTCAGATTGGAGAAGGGATCAAAATTCACAGATCCTTCAGACACACTGCCACCGGTAAGCGGAGTTAGAGTGATCAAACAGATGCCTCCTATAGAAATACACGTAAATAAAACCGGCAGCAGATTCATCCATCGCCCTTTTCCCTTTCTTTTCTTACAGAAGGAGATCGCAAAGAAAAGGGTAATCGTCACAATGAACATGATTGGAAGAACCCATCCGAATGCGCTCCATAATTCTTTCATAGTCCTTTAGCCTTCTTTCCTCTATAATGCAAACTTCTCAGCAACAATTTTCACTTTAAATTTCTTTTCCAACTTTATGAACATTGCTCACCCATTTACGTTTCCCCTCCATGCGAATCGTCAAGCCTTCTTTATCCAGCTTTTCTAAAAACGGAATCATGTACTTTCTGGATACACCCAACACTTCCTTCGCTTCTCCAATATGAAATGTATCATTGGTATGGTGCTTCAATCTCGTAATGGCTTCGCTATAGACTTTGGATGAATATGCTTTGCGGTCATCCAAAGGTACTATTTTCTTTTCCTGTACAAAATAATGATAAAAGTCCGAACGCCAATTTTCCGGTATCCCTGCTTGTTCGAAATACTCTTCCATATCTCTCACTTTATTTCCATCAGTCTCCAGTAACGCGATAAGTTGTCCGCATCTTGTCTCCCATTCAGGGGGAATTTGAGGTGAGAACCCCTCTAAATAAACACGGCCACTTTCTTGAATGTACGTTCCTTTCTCCAATGCATAATCAATTAATGATCCAGGGTATTCCTTCAAGGACTGTTTTAATTCTCCTGAATTGATTCCCCTGTACAACGGGAAATCTTTGTGATACTTCGAAACAACCTGATCAATCATTTCCCTGCATTCTTCTGTGATTTTACAATGGGTAACCGTGGAATCAGAAAGCTCGATCCATTCATGTCCTTGGAGTAGTTTTTCCATTCTCTCTTCTGGCAGAGAAGTTTCTCTCAATAGAAATCCCCTATTTGCAGATTTATATCGATCAAGGACTTTCAAAATCCGGTCCTTTGGAGTACCCTCTGTTTCTGCTTGAAGGAGTTCAATCGTACCTTCTCCATACCGATATTTCCCGCCGTTCGGTTGAATGACCCATCCTCCTCCAATGGTTTCAACCGGGGATGGCCTTCTCACAATAAACCTGTCTCCTCTCTTAGCCATGATTGGTTCGCTAAGTTGGATTTGACAGAGTATATTGCCTGTACCGCTTTTCGCACTATTCCGATCAAAGAATACGAGCCTCCCGAGGACTTCAGAAGTCCCAGTATGAACCATGACCGGCATTCTCTGCTTGATATCATATTTGACATTCGTTAAAACATCAAGGCAAACATCAATGGTATCAGACACATAAAGATGGGGTGAGGAAACCAGTACATTACCCCGTTTAAGTTTTTTATAGTCCACTCCTGATAGATTGACAGCAACACGTTGACCAGCATATCCCGTTCCCTTTTTATCACTGTGGACTTGAATTTGTTTCGCCTTCGTATGTATTCCCTGTGGGAGGATCATCAAATCCTGACCCGTTTCCAAACAGCCTTCATAAACGGTGCCTCTTACCACTGTTCCTTGTCCCTTTATGGTAAAGACCTGATCGACAGGCAATCGTAATTCACCTGACATACTCCTCGAAGGCAGACAGTTCAAGGAATGGATGATGGCTTCTTTCAGTTCATTCACTCCTTCTCCCGAAAGGCTATCAACTAATAAAAACGGAGATCCTTCAAAAACAGTACCTTTCAATTCCTCCATAATTTCTTCAAGTGCCAGATCCACCATTTCCCTTTCTACTTTTGAAATTTTCGTCAATACGACAATGGTCTGCTTAATATCTAAAAGGGACAGGATATCAAGATGCTCCCGGGTTTGAGGCATCACTCCTTCATCCGCAGCAACAACCAGTACAACCAGGTCGATCCCTGCCACACCTGCAATCATTTGTCTGATGAAGCGCTCATGGCCAGGAACGTCAACGACAGAGATTTCAATATGATCATCATTATACAGTGGAGCATATCCAGGCTCTATAGATATATTACGCTCCTTTTCTTCCTTGAGACGATCGGTATCAACAGATGTAAGGGCTTTTGTAAGAGTGGTTTTTCCATGATCAATATGTCCAGCCATTCCGATCGTGTAGTATCTCTTTTCCATCCCCGCACCACTTTCCTATTCCTTCTTTTTAAACCTGAATATCAGGATGCCTGCCATGACGGCAAAGCAAACAGCAAATAGCGTCCCCTTCCACACTTCACCATCCCAAAAAGATTTAACGACCCAAATGGAAATGAAAAGTGTTATCAAAACATCAAAAATGAGAATACCTCTGGAATATCGAATGTGTTTTCACCTGCTGTCCTTGTATTTAATACTGTATTTCCTTCACTTTATCATATTCCATCTTCACTGCTCCACCCTGACGGAATCTTGCCATGCAATACTCACCTGCGTAACGCCCATTCTGAACGATAGAGCCATGTTTGAACCCCTCATTCTCAAACCCTAATCTTTCATACAGAGCTTTTGCTTTAGCGTTGCTGTCGATGACTGTCAATTCGATCCTTTCGATCATCAGCCAATTATCTGCCAGATCGATTGCATTCTGAATAAGACCGGTTCCGATTCCTTTTCCATGGTACTCTTCATCTATAAAAACAAATAGACTTCCCGTATGTGAACGCCTTCCGATTCCCTGGTTCAACCCGCATAGTCCCACTACCTTGCCATCCACTTCTGCCACGAAGTCATGCTGACTTGGAGAGGGACTCTTTAATCTTTCCTCAAACTTACCCGTCCTTAAACTTGGTAAAGCGATAATATTAGGTAAAACCGTCTTTTGGCGCATGATTTCCACTATTCTTTCAGCATCCTTCACTTCTATCGGCCGAATTTTCATTATCTCCATTCCCCCTACCCTTTTCATTATTATAAGCGCTAACATCCTGATATTGGAATGGGAAACTACAAAAAAGGGAGAATCACCCGCCTTTCTGTGATTCTCCCTTAAGGACAATTATTATGATCCTTCTTTTATTAATGTTTTCATATCCTGGACGATTTCATCATAAGGAACATCGCTATTACCGCTATAGGTTTTCACAACGGTTCCTTCCTGGTTCACCAGATAGAAGCTTGTACCATGAATCATTTGGTCCGAATTTGGGTCGTCGGCTACAATTGATCGGAAGGAATGCTCCGCGAGATTTTTCACTTCTTCGAATTCATAACCTGTCAAAAGTTCCCATTTACTTGTGTCTGCTTCAAAGTTTGATATGTACTCTTTTAATGCATCTGGTGTATCCTTTTCCGGATCCACGCTGAATGATACTACCCTATAATCTTCTACACCCTCGTCTTTGAGCTTCTTCTGTAACTTGGTTAAATTGAACGTCATTGGAGGGCAAACTGTTTCGCAGCTGGTGAAGATGAAATCTGCAATCCAGACCTGGCCTTTTAAATCTTGTAAACTGACTGGTTGATTATTCTGATTCGTATAGGAAAAATCCTTCACTTCATAATCTGTTTCTGCTTGAAAGTCACTATTGCTGCAACCTGCAAGGAGAATCCCGATGATTGTCATCACCACAATGAATGTTTTGGTTTTTGACATCTATATCTCCTCCGACTTTTATCTTTCTCTTCCATTCTATGTTAGTAAAAAGAGGATGAAAAAACAATTCCTACAGGTAAGATTCATTGTCTATTTTGTGAAACCTTTTCTATTCTCGTTCTCCCAATGATTCTTTATTCCCGCTCCTGCATCTTCTTTTTTGAAAATAAATAATGCAACGTGAACCCATGAATGACCATAATCGTAAGGAAGGCAAGAAAATAATAGAATACCCCTATCAACCCGTCCGAGAGGTCCTCTGTTATGAGCCACCAAACAGATGCAAATAGAAGGAAAAGAAATTGGAGTGCGACCCCTTCTAAAAATGGTTTCTTATAGGTGTTAAAGTCCAATAATCTCTTCCAGCTCCAACCGATTGCAACGACAGCAGATACTAATAATAACAATATATAAATGCTTATTTTCATAGTGATTGCTCCCCTTTCTATCGACCTACCTACATGTTATGCAAACTCATTGGAAAATGAAAGAGAAAAAGGAAAATAACAGTATACTTTCCTTCTTCTCTTTCATCATTATCTCGTTTCTTTAATATATCGATAAGCATTGAAATGTTTAATATCCACTTTCACCTTTACTTGTTTTAATGACTCTTCAGTAAGGTAAAACCTGTCCGCACTATTATCCAACTCGTTAAACTTTCCGGGATGGGTACGATACCAACCTTCACCGACATCAAGAAGATCCATTTTTTTCTCGATTCCTTTTTCATAAACATTTGTTATTTTTTTTTCTAACGATTTTTGAAGCTTAGCCTGTAATTCTTTAAAGGGCATATCCTCTATCTTTTCTAATAATTCAGCTTCCACGCTTACTTCCAATGAAAATTTCGGGAAGTTCGCGTGATCTTTATTGTATTTCACTTTAGGTTCATCTGCTGTTAATTTAAATGTTGACAGGACCTCACCCTCTTCATACAAGGCATAATCGAGGGAGTTTTTTTTATTCTGGAGCCAATCCACAGTCATGGAGTCATTTGCCGAAATATCTCCTTTTAACGTTCCATCTTGAAAAACGCTATATCCATCCAGATAAAGAGATGGTACTTTCTCACCTTCACGCCATGAATCATGGTCGATTTTGATATTTGGTATTAATGCAGTCCCCATCGGTTCGTAATATTCCCTTAAAAAATGCATTAAGCTCGTTGAATCGATGTCATTTTGGATCCCTTCTGATTTTTCTTCGGTCAGGAGAACCGTGTAAACAGGCGGATAGTCAAATAATCCCTTGGCACTAAAAATATCTTCAATATCCGTTTCCGTAATAAACAATTCAAGGCTTGGCCGCAGGGACCGGTTCCTGCCAACATCCTCTAAGACTTCTTTGAATTTATACTTCAATAGGTTCTTGGACAGGACAAGCGTTTTGGTGTGACCAAAGAACAAGGGGGGTCTCGATACTTTATATAAGTTACTGACTGCCATGTTTAGTGTTTTCCCTTTTGCAGAACCTACAAAAGTTGGTATCGGATCTGTGGATCTGCTTCCTTCCTGCTTCGCCACATTTGCAAAATTCAATCCCTGAAGAAAAGCTGTATATTCATCTTTCGTTTCATCATAGTCCAAACCAATTGAGACAATATAGGTCAAGTCCTGGATGTTTTTTGATCCTGTACAACCTGTTAATAGAAGCATCGAAAGAATGATCATGAATTTAGTTATCTTGTTGTTCATTTGGATCATTACCTTCCCTCGTTTTATCTTCTGGATTTGTTGAAGAGGTTCGCCGCTTGTAGAATTGGACCGGCAACCTGAGGAAGGAGCGTATGACTTCGTTCCATCCAATAGGAGCTACCGACCCTAAATATGGAGCTCCAAAAGATGAAAGTGTGGACAAATACAAGACCGTCAAGATGAAAATCATGACCACACCGAATAAGCCAAAGAATGTACTCACCAATAATACAATGAACCTCAGAATCGTCGTTCCATATTTCAAGGATTGATTGACAAGAGTAAATGACGATATATACGTAATGGCACCAATGACCAGCATGGTGGGGGAGGTCATCCCCGCCCGAATAGCAGCATCTCCAACAATCAGGCCGCCTAACACCGAAACAGTCTGCCCGATCGCCCTCGGAAGGCGCACTCCGGCTTCATTGAAAAACTCGAACAAAAACAGGACGATGAACATTTCAACCGGAGCCGATAGAGGAAGGCCGAACCTTGACATCGAGATGGTTGCCACAAGGAGATATGGGATTTGTTCAATGTTGTAGGCAGAGAATGCCACCCATAAACCAGGTAAGAATGCAGAAATTAATATTCCTACCATCCTTATGATTCTTTCCAAAGTCACATAGACGTAATTGATGCTTGAGTCTTCCGGTGACTTTATTTGCAACAGTAAATTGACCGGCGCTAATGAGATCGTCGGGAATCCGTCTACAATGAGGGCAAACCTTCCCTGATTTAACGAGTCTACGATGAAATCCGGTCTGCCCGTGTAATCAAAACTGGTGAATATCGAATAAGGATTGTCGTCAATAAGGGATTCAAGGTGTTGATTCCCTGTCAGGACGTCTATGTCTATCTTTCCCAGCCTCTTATATAATTCGTCAAGCACTCTTTTATCGATGACATCATCAAGATACATAACGGCGATTTCAGTGTGTGACCTCGTACCTACTTTGAACTTTTCCACACAAAGGGATGGTGTGAACAACCTCCTTCTTATTAAAGAAATATTAGTATTCAAGTCTTCAACGAATCCGTCTTTGGGTCCCCGTATGGATGTTTCCAATGACGATTCTTCAGGCAGCCTTTTGGGTAAATTTCCTGCATGGATGGATAATATCCTTTCCTCAACAAAGAAAAGGACAAATCCGGAAAAAAGCTTGGAAGAAATATCATCAATAGATTGATCCGTGACATCTCCCGCTTGAAACAAGTGCACGATTTTTTCTGCATACGATTCATAGGGAAACCCATCAAGCTTTGGAAAAATGAATTGGTCTAAATAATGCCGATCCACCAGGCTGTCAAAATAAACGATGCTGATTTCCTTGTCTTTAAAGAAATGCGGTTGGATCAGTAAATCCTGACTATGTGAAAATAATCCCCTCACTTTTTCCAAGGTGTTTCCCTTGTTGTTCGTGTCATTAGAAGCTTTCTTCATAGAGAACATCCTTTACTTAGTCGCTCTGTTAGCCATTGAAAATACCACTTGTTTTCCTTACTTCATAAATCTAAGAATGATGGCTGTAACGATGATCTGAAACATGAAAACGAGAACCGTAAGTGGAAAAAAGATATTATATAAAAACATATAAAAGTCATATGTATCAATTTTGAATAATATCATTCCCAAAAAAACACTAAAAATCGGTATCAATACCTTTAATGAAATTCGATGTTGACCTTTCTTCTTAATAAGGAGTGCCCCCAAAAGGAACATAAACAAACTAATTCTGATCAGTGCACCACATAGCCACTGATAGAGAGCAAAGAAATCCAAGTGAGTGATGAACTCTCCTATAGAGAGAATCCTCCACTGCTCATAGGCAGGGTATCTCAAGTTTGAAGATTCTACCGGACCGAATTCCATAATGGATGCAGTGAGGGGACCAAACATCAGCCCCATAAAGATTAAGCCGAGCACCACTAAATGATGAAGCTTTATTTTACCTTCACTATATGGTTGTATCAAAACAACCAAGTATAGTTCGAAAAGGCCGCTCAATACATAAATCATCCCTTTAATGACTGGTTCATATCCATTACTGAAGATCGGAAACAATAAGCTTGGATCTTTAAGGTTGGTATTTGTTATCGCTATAAAGAATCCAAAGATCATTACCAGTGGTAATAATATCCCACTTGCGATCGCCATATGTTTAATCCCGGCCCAGGTGATCAAAAAGCAAATGATTAAAACGCCACCCCAGACTATGAATGAGGGAACATCTGCCAGAAAATAGGAACTTAACCATAGTATTAAATCAATAAAGGTGATGTATGCACTTGAAAATAAAAATAAGCCGATTGGAAAAGAAAACAATAGTACGGCCCACCTTGGCCATTTCTGTTGAAGCAAATGAAAGAAGCCTTCATTTGGAGAATGCTTCACGATGTAAAATATCAAAAATGTCATCAGTAAGAGGATAGGATACGCTGCAAGAATGCTGACCCATCCATCCCGGCCGGCTGCCTGGAGGATACTGGGGATCAACATGACATGATTTAATAAGCCTGTTGAAAGAATCAACAGCATCAGTAACTGTCTAGGAATCAGGATTTTTCGGATACTCTTCATGTGAACTCTCCACTTGTTTAGTCGTTTTACCTCTATTTATGTCCCAGATATCTAAATTAAAACCCCTTGCCTTGTATCTCATGAGCTACACTCATATTAAAAAGGTCAAGGATGTTGATCCTTGACCTTTTATTAAGTATGAAAGTTTCAAGCTAAGAATTGGAATTCCGTCCTGCTTCCACTTTGGGAAGATATAACCTCTAGTCGGGCATCAATTCTCTCTTTCAGCTCTGGTACATGTGAAATTAACCCAACTAATCGGCCGCTGCTTTGTATATCCATTAATGCTTCGATCGCATGATCAAGCGATTCCGGATCGAGGGTCCCGAATCCTTCATCTATAAACATCGTTTCTAGGGAGACTCCACCGGCATATTGCTGTACCACATCTGCCAGACCTAGTGCCAAAGCCAATGATGCCTTGAAGCTTTCCCCTCCGGATAGCGTCTTGACATGCCTTTCCTGACCTGTATATTGATCAAAAACCAGGAGCTCTAAACCACTCTGTACATTTCCTTTACTTCGATCAGTCTTACGGATCAATTGATATCGACCTGACGTCATTTTAAGCAGTCTCTCATTGGCGACCCGAAGGATGTCTTCCAGGAACGACGCCAAAACATATCGTTCAAACGTGATTCGGTTTGCATTCTGCCCCCGCGCTACTTCTGCCAGGTGTCCGACTGTTTGATATTTTGATTCTAAATGCTTGATCCCTTTGTTAATGGCCGTCACCCTAGTGAGAATGAGTTCATTCTCCTTTTTATTCGTCATGATCTTATTAAGCTCATCATTTACGATCCTTAATTCCTGAGTAATCTTGACTATTTTATCATCGATTTCCATCACATCCGGCCTCTCTTTATCTTTTAATAGCAAGCTGATATCCGCTAAACGGTCAGAAACCGACCGCAGATCTTCCCCGAATGCTTTCACTCTGTCTTGCAGTTCTAAGATCTCCTTCTCAGATCTTTTCGCTTCAAGGAAGGCTTTATAATGTGAGAACCCTTGTTCTGTGAGAAGTGCCAGGAAAGATTCCCTTTCGGATTTCATTTCGGCATTCACTCTATCAATATGATCTTCTTTGCCCCTTACTTGAGATTCCTTTACACTGTCCAGATTCGTTAACTCATAATATTGCTTTTGAGCGTGTTCAAATTTCGCCTTTAAATCTTTCAGTCTATGTTTCTCTTTCTGTAACAATTGAAGAAATTGAGGCTTTGTTCTTAGCTCATTGGGAATGGATTCCTTTACTTTTTCTAGCGTCGTATTTTTTGTATGGAACAAGGTATTGAGTTCTTGAAGAACTTCTTGGTTCTTCCCTCTGGCGCTTTCAAGTTCTTCGAGTTTCCCCCTTCCCTTTCTCACTTCCTCCCGCATGATCTTCATTTGCTCCACTTCTTTTTCCTTTTCCGCAATATCAGTCTTTAAGGATTTTATTTCTACCGTCATCTCAATAAGGGTATCCTCAACTTCTAACGGATTAAAGTCCCGTATCTTTTCCCTGATTTTATTGACGGTATGATCTATCTGCTCCTGAATACTTTGAATCTTTGTTTCCTCTTGTGCAATGGCGAGACTCAATGTTTTCTCTTCACGTTCCAACTCCTGTTGCTTTCCTTCAGCCATCTTCAAATCTTCATCGGAAGGCAGGGAATCTCCCCCTGCGGCAGGTTTTGGATGGTGCTGTGATCCACAGACAGGGCAGGGAATGTCATCTGATAAGCCTCTCGCAAGTGAAGCAGCTTGAGCTGATTTCCACTTTTCTTCTAGAAATCCCAGAGTCTCAGAAGCATCGTGAAGACGGTTCTGAAGCTGACTATATTGTTTTTTTAACGTTGCATCCTGTTTTTTGACATGATGCAGGTTTTGTTCCATCTTTTGGATCTCCTTGACCTTCTCGAGCATAGATAGTTTCTCCTGCAGGTTTTTTTCGAGTTGAAATAAACCTTCCTGTCCCATTTCTCCTTCATTAAGTCGTATTTCCCGTTCCTTGATTCCTTGTTGTAAAAACTCAATCTGATCGTTCTGTTTAGCGACAATCTCTTTTTGTCTTTCGTACCTTTCTTCCAAATCGCGGGTTTCCCTCATTAAAGTGTCCAAAGAGTCTATATCTTTTTCCATACCTTCGAGCTGAGTGACTTTCCTGGCAGTTTGATCCCTTAATGTCTCATTTTTCATTTCTTCTTCCAATATCAATTTGGCTGCCTTCCGCTTTTCCGCGATTTCTTGCTTTTCCCTGGATAGTTCAGCTAATTGACTCTTCAGTTCATTAAGATTCCGATTAAGTTTATGGCAATACTCATCTTGTTGGACAAGACGGGCTGCCCTCTCCGCCAATAGAATCTCCTGACTTAGCGATTCTATTTCAGGCTTTACTTTTAAGAGGGACTCTTTCTGATTCTTTAGTTTCTCTTGAAGATCGAATTGTTCAATCAAGCCTTTTGCTTCTACTAGATCCTTCTGAAGAACATCTCTCTTCTCCTGAACGGATTCGTACTGTTGCTGAAGTTCCTGTCCCTTATTTTCCATTATTTCTATCTGAGGGGCCAGAAGTTGAAGAATTCGATGATCATTCAACGGATTCTCTAATAATAGTGATTGAAGTTCTTCATTCTCTTCAAAATGGATTCTCAGTAATTCCCTGGTTCGTTCTTCTACAGACGTTTCGACTGCTTTTTTTAAATCATCTGCTTCTGACTTCAATTTTTCCTGGATGACCTTGTAAAGTTCTGTATGGAACAGGCGTTGAAGAATCAGTTCTTTGTCTTTGCTGTCCGAGGTGAGAAGCTTCCGAAATTCTCCTTGTGGGATCATAAGAATTTGCCTGAATTGGTTGGCGTCCAGCTGAATCAATCCTCTAATCTTCTCATCTACTTCTCTCACATTAGCTGCAAGAAGATGCTCCTTACCATCTTCATCATTCACATACAGTTCTGACCTGGCATTGATGGTAGTGTATCCCTCACCCCTTGCCTTCTTTTTGTCTTGTTGTGGGGATCGCCAAATACGATACGTCTTTCCTCGTAAACTGAAGAGAAGTTCTACTTCTGTTATATCATCGTCATGAGCAAATTGACTTCTTAGTTCGGTCGGATTGCGGTCTTCCCCACTTGCTTTTCCATAAATCGCATAGGAAATCCCATCGAAGATCGTTGTTTTCCCAGAACCTGTCTTTCCTGAAATGACGAACATAGTGCGATTACCCAGCTCGCGAAAATCAATAATCTCCCGATCTGCATACGGCCCAAACGCTTGCAATACCAATTGAAGTGGCTTCATGCCTGATCGACCTCCCTTCTGGCTTTCTCAATCACTGCTTCTAAGACTTCTTCCTTTTCATCACTGAAATCACTTGTTGTCATGTCCCTGTAAAATTCTTTAAACAAGTCCATTTCCGACCGCGTTTTATCTTCAATAACTGCTTGAAACGTATTTTTCTTTTTGGCATCTGTCAGATCCCGTTTCCGTTCCAAATGAAGGACGTTAGGATAGACTTGACGCAGTTGATTAATCGGATCGATTAACGTCCCCTCATCATGAAGCGTAATTTTCAGATAATCATCCACTTTCTGGGACTGATAGAAAGATGGTGCCAGAAGTTCTTCCATATGACCATGCAGTTCCCTCATATCCAGTTTGGGTTGAAGCACCTTCTCCCTCATCTGGAAGCTTCCGTTCTTCTCCATATCAACTATTGTGACTGATTTCCTCTGTGAAGCTTCTGAAAACGAATATTTCAACAGGGAACCTGAATACCTAATCGTTTCATGTTTAATGGCATCCGGACTATGAAGATGTCCGAGGGCAGTGTAATGAAACGGACGAAACACCTCGGCGCCCACACATCCTGATCCACCGACAGAAAGCGTACGTTCCGAATCCGTCGTCTTCCCTCCGAGTACAAAGGCATGACCAACAAAAACATGTGGTTCATCCGGATTCATATGTTCCTCGATTCTCTTGACGATGGCTTCCATCGCCCCATGGTGACTATTGACCGAATCATCTTCAAGAACTTGTCTGACCGTACCCGGTTCGGCATACGGAACACAGTGGAAGTTCACCCCTTTAATATTGATGGGGGTAAAATCCTTCGTAATCTTTCCTTTTAAATAAAAATGACTATGTTTATACCATGAAGATCCAAACGATAGTCTTTCAGCACTATCATGATTACCTGACACAGCTACTATCGGTGTGTCCAGTTCTACATTTATGCGATACAACACCTCATCTAACAGTTCCACTGCTTCTGTAGGTGGAACAGATCGATCATAGAGATCACCTGCAATGACGACTGCATCGGGTTCTTCTTCTTTCACAAGCTTGATAAATTCCTCCAATATGTATCGTTGTTCTTCTGTCATGTAAATGCCATGCACCAATTTACCCAGGTGCCAGTCAGCGGTATGAATGAATTTCACTGTTTGATCTCCTCTCCGGACAATAATGTTTCTAATAGAATTATAGCAAACTCCCAAGGTCACCGTGTATGGAAAAACCCTGGGAGAACATTCGTTCCAGCCGTTACTTATTTCTCTATAAAGCACCGCAAAAAAGAGACCGTACAAAACGGTCCCCCCTTCCATTATTCTTTGAGCTGCTGAGGTAGTGTTTGAATCGATGTGATGACGGCATCAAGCTTTGTCTCGATTCGATAAAGAAGATACATCGTGACCACTATCGGAAAACCTACTTCAGATACAAAGGAAATAATCGATTCCATCCTCTCCCCCCTTTCATCCTCTATATAGGTAATTTGAAAAGAAAAGGGTACAAAACCAACAAAAAAAACGAATCCATGACAAATTGGATTCGCTTTTCTTAAGTGGTAATAGCAGATTGTATGTGAATAAACTTTGTCGGCTTTGATTACTAGCCGTTTATATCGCTGATTAAGCTTGAGCTTACCAGGCCTGCTTCATCAAGGATATCTTTGATTTGATTTTCAGCCTCATTTAATTTCTCATCAGCTGCTGTCAGATCAGTTTCTCCTTCTGTAGCGAGTGCTTCAGCTTTCATGTTATACGATTCTACAAGGGTGGATTTGAATGATTCCACAGCTTCCTTTTGATCACCTAAGCTTTCAGGGATCTCCATACCTTCCACTGCTTCAGCAGATGCTTTCGCTGATGCTGCGGCAGAATCTTTCAATGTAGTCAATTCGTCTCCAGTTGGAGGCTCTTCTCCTGCCATTGCTTCCTCATAGCCATTTAAATCAATATCAACACCGTTAATGGTTGTTGTTAAATTTAAGTAGTAATCCATTAAGTCACCAGCTACATCCTGGTTTTCTTCCGAACTTGCTGCTTCGTCCTTTTTCTCTTTGTCAGAACCTGAATCGGAACATCCAGCCAGTGCCAATGATAAACCCAGACCTAAAAACCATACTTTTTTCATACTTGTTTCCCCTCTCTGTCTATATCAATATGTTCAAGTATTGATAGCAAGCAACACCTATAATGAAATCGCTTACTTTATCTTTAATAAGCCGGCAAAAAGTATCTTATCATGGGTATATTCCATAGGTAAAGAAATATTTGCAGATTTCACCAAAGTTTAAATCTTATAAATATTTCAAATTAACAGCATACATCCTATCCAGTATTTCATGTTCCAAATAGGGCATTCGTATGGGGTATTTGTAAAACAATTGAACAACCTTTCCTTCCATGGTATAACTAAACTATACTTACATAGTGGGGCTGATTGTTGAGCTGGTGCTTGCCTGAGTCTTCAAAACTTTTGAGAGGCGCGTGCCGTCTCTGCTGGGTTCGATTCCCAGGCAGTCCCGCCATAAATGAGCATTCTAAAATTAATAAAAGAGTCTGGGACAAAAGGGTTTCAGATAAAGAGAAATCCGAACGAGTGATTTGATAAAAATCTAACTCGTTCGGATTTTTAATTTTTATAATCCTTGTATTTAGCAGGTTCTAGCTGTTGATTGGAGTGCAAGACGAAGACTCCTGCGGGAAAAGCGGAATAGGTGAGACCCCGCAGGAGCGACAGCGACGAGGAGGCTCGCCTTCCGCCCGAGGAAAGCGAAGTCTTGCACGGAAATCAACAGCGGTGTAACACGTAATCTCATTGTTCGTCTTTATAGTGTATAGATTTTGTTATGTCCCAGCCTCTATTTCAATGATTCTGCAATACCTCTCGTCTCTTTCTTTCTGAAGCCTGTACTCCATCAAATAAGATGTGGAAAGTTGTCCCTTCACCCTGTTCACTCTGTACCCTTATATCCGCTCCGTGATCCCGCAGAATCCTTAAGCATATTGTAAGACCCAGGCCGGTCCCTTTGGTTTTAGTCGTAAAGAAAGGCTCACCGAGTTTATCAATCGTTTCCTTTTTCATTCCCACCCCTTCATCTTTAAAAGTCAATTGGACTTTATTATGTGCATTCACAGCGGCCTGAATGGTGATCGTGCCTCCATGCGGCATGGCTTCTATGGCATTCTTAATCAAATTGATAAAGACCTGCTTTAATTGATTCTCATCCCCGCGGATATACATCTCTCTTTCACGGAAATTTGTTTGAATTTCAATATTATATAAAATGGCATTCGTATTCAGTAATTTCGATACATGCTCGAGTGTCTCGATAATATTAATCCGCTTGTAGGTGACAGATTGTGGCTTTGCTAATATCAATAGTTCGCTCAGCACTAGTTCGATTCGTTTGATTTCAGAAAAGACAATCCCCAAATATTCATTTGTTTTCTCATCCGCGCTATCTCTTAATAACTGCAGAAATCCATTAATCGAAGTCAGAGGGTTTCGAACTTCATGGGCGATTCCGGCAGCTAGTTGCCCTGCAACTGAAAGTTTTTGAGATTCGATAGCCAGTGTTTCATTCATTTCAATCAATTCTTCCTCGTTATGTACTCTTTCCGTAATGTCTGAAATCGTGCCCACTATCCCCGAGAGCTCACCATCCACATTATAGGTAAGCTTGATATTGACTTCACCCCATCGAAACTCACCATCCCTTTTATGATATGAGAAATCCATCTTGGTCTTATCCCTTTTCAAACTGATGCTTTGTCTTACCAGTCGGAGGATTTCGTGGCGCTCGGTGAGGGAGATGAAATGAAGGGCATTCTTGTGCAGGCTTTCTTTGACAGTGTATCCCGTGAATTCTTCCCATGAGTGATTGAGGAATTGAAACTCCCCTTTGGCATTCGTGTGAAATACCACTTCATCAACGCTTTGGAGGACATGCTGCATTTCTTCATTGAGAATCCTTGCTTTCTCTTCACTTTCTTTTAAGGAGGCCAATGTCTTATGGCTGACGTCATAATTTTTACCCATATAGTAGCTGATGAAGAGAATCAATATGGTAAAAACCATATCCACTTTCAAATCCACGGGGTAATGAAGAACAAAATAATAAATAAAATCCCACGTGATGACTAATAAAAGTCCAGTGAGTATCGATATGATCCTACCCCTATATAACATCTTACGAGCCTCCTGTCTGTACGAACATAAGAATCTATCGAAATAGATAGAATTTTCACGATATTTGTTATTTATTAGTATATCATTTCTAATTAAGAACAGTATAGACTTCTTTTATAAAATCCATGATAATCTTGTCACGGGCAATCTAGTTGTCTATAATTGAATACGATACGCTGTATATTGAGGTGAAAACATGCTGGAAGGTTGGTTTTTATATTTCATCCTATTTTGGGTCGTTTTTTTAGTGGCTTCATTCGCTATAGGCGGGTTTTTTATGTTTAGGAAATTCTTAAAGAGGTTTCCGAAAGAAGATGGAAAGTCTGATTTGGATTGGGAAGAACATTATGTAAATGAAACCATTCATTTATGGGGCGACGATGAAAAGAAGATGCTTAATGAGCTTGTCACCCCGGTCCCGGAATTATTCAGGGATGTCGCGAAGCAAAAAATCGCAGGGAAGATCGGTGAACTGGCATTAAACGAGCGGGCCGTGGCCATTACCCAAGAGCTCGTCATTAAAGGATACATTTTAGCGACCCCGAAACGAGATCATAAGTTTTTAAGGAAAAAACTCGATGAGATGCACATAGAAGTTACACCTTACGAACATTTATTCTAACAAACAGGCAGGGAACAACATGGGACCGATACTTGTCATTCCAATTGTATTATATTTAATCTTTATTGTCGGTGCGGCTTTTCTCTATGTAAGGTCGAAGAAATCAAAAAGAGGTAAACGTTAATCGTTTACCTCTTTAATATGTGTTCAATCAATGGGATCTTCTGCTTTGCCGAATCGAACCACGTCAAGGATCGCTTGGCCATCGCTCGGTTTACCTTCCCCGTTTCTAAAAGGGAATAGTGAAAAGAATATAAAGTAAACAGAAAAATAAACAAATTGATAGAAAAAGATATGAACGGGTATGACCCCTTCATAAATCAGGAAGTTAATCAATAAAATGGCGAGTAAATTGAATAAACTACCTGCCAAATAAATTAGCACATGGACCCATACTTTGTTGTACTTTAATTCTCTATATTGACACCACCCTTCCATAAAGTACATCCTTTTGACTTCCAATGGTCCAATTTTCATTAAATGTTTTCCCGTCCCAATGGCGAACTTGATCTTTGCTCCGAATAATCGTGCGACGAGAATATGGCCAGCTTCATGTACGATCGTTACCAATGGCAATGTAAAAAAAAATGCCAGGAAAAATGTCCATATGTCTGCTAACGTAAACAACCTTAACCCCACCAATGTCTCTTGATTTTATCATCTTCCCTTACTATTGCCCGTTATGATTTAGCAGTAAGCTTATTTTTCACCATTGTAATGAAATCGTAATCTCTCGGTTTTTTAAAATGAATGGCTGTTTTCGCAAAGATTGTTGCTATTCGCATACTAACTAAGATTTACGATACTCTGTCATTTAAGTTGTGGTGCAGGAGGGTGAAGGGAACTGCTCCGCTTTCCACGGACGTTCGGCCGAGCCTCCTCAGCAAAAACCGCTTCCGGGGTCTCGACACGCCCGTTTTCCGTAGGAGTCTACGCAGTTCCCTTCACCCTCTAGAGTAGTAAGTGTTGAC